>CAZOQK010000010.1:0-25325 GCA_964581735.1 uncultured Halobacteriales archaeon
CTCGATGTGAACGTCGGCGCTGTACTTCGCGCCGGAGGGACAGACCGGCTGGCAGGTGCCGTAGCCGACACACTGAGAGCGGCCGTCGTAGGGCTCGGAGTTGCGCGCGTTCGGGACCGAGTGCATCGAGATGCCCAACTCCGCACAGACCGGGGCAAACAGTGAATCCGAGTAACTCGGCGGGAAGGCGGGCATCGGAAAGGGCGCTTGGCGGGGTGGCGCGAAGGGGTTGTCCGACGCACCAGAGACACCGAACGCGCGCTCCACTTCGGCGTAGTAGGGCCGGAGGTCGTCGTAGCTGATGGGCCAGGCGGGGTCGTCGCCGGTGCCGGCCGTCCCGGCGAAGTCGGACTGGTGAAGCCGCATCACCATCCCCTGCCAGTGCAGCGTCGACCCGCCGACGCCCTTCACGCGGGCGACGTTTAGCGGGTAGTGTCGGTCACCGTCGCTGCTGTAGGCATCGCGTTCCCCGCCCATATCCCATACGTCCGTCTCGATGCCGGGCCGAATCGCCCGCTCCATGCGCTCGACGCGCGTGCTGTCGTCGAACCGCGGGCCTGCCTCCAGCACGACCACCTCGTAACCCTGTCCGGCGAGTTCGGCGGCCACCAGCGCACCGGCCGGTCCCGCGCCGACGATACACGCATCGACACGCGGTTCTGAACTCCTGTCTGTCGCCATCGCTACGGTTCATCCCTGATTAGGTAAGCCTAAACTTATGACTTGGCTTTCGTGACGGGGCAAACTCTTTTGATGGGAGCGGGCGACAGCCAGCCTATGTCAGTCCCCGACACAGCGACTGTGGACCTGCCCAACGGTGAGACGACCGCCTACCGAGAGCGCGACGGTGGGGAGATTCCGCTCGTGCTACTGCACGGCAACATGAGTTCCTCCATCCACTGGGACATCGTCTTCGAGCGGATAGACGAGCGGTTTGCCCTCTACGCGATGGACATCCGGGGTTTTGGCGACTCCTCTTATGAAACAGCCTGTGATTCCATCGCCGACTTCGCTGCCGATGTCCCACTCTTTGC
Source organism: uncultured Halobacteriales archaeon (assembly GCA_964581735.1). GTDB lineage: Archaea > Halobacteriota > Halobacteria > Halobacteriales > Haloarculaceae > Salinibaculum. Next base: position 1,035 of record CAZOQK010000010.1, read on the forward strand.
CGATGCGATGGGGCTGGATGAGTTTCACCTGTGGGGTTGGTCGGCCGGGAGCGCGATTGCGATGCAGGTCGCCGCCGACAGCCCCGGGCGGGTCCGCCGGCTCGTCCTGATGTCGCCGCCGAGCACGCAGGGACTCCCGGTCTACGAGAAAGACGAGAACATGCAACCGACCGACACCGTGTTGACGACCCGTGAGGAACTGGCCGAAGACCCCGTTTCGGTCGCCCCGGTACTGGCCGCCCTCGACGGGCAGGACGCGGCGACAATGAAAGAAATCTGGTCGCAGGCTATCTTCGTCAACGGAACGCCCGACGAGGAGCGTTTCGACGCCTACATCACGGAGACGCTGAAACAGCGGTGTTTGCTCGATATCGACTACGCGCTGGTCCACTTCAACATCTCCGGCGAGGACAACGGCATCGAACCGGGCACCGGCGAGGTCACGAACATCAAGGCGCCGGCGCTGGTCTTGCGGGGCGAAGACGACCTGGTCGTCTCCCGTGAGATGTCAGAGGACGTGACCGAGCGGATTGCCGACGCCCGGTACGTCGAACTGGAGGGGTGTGGGCACGCGCCGACCGTCGACGACCCTGAGCGCCTGCTGGGTGATGTCGAGTCGTTCCTCACCGCCTGATCGCTCAGGCGCGGTTCAGCCGCCGATAGAGGACATACGAGTACGCTGACGGGATGAGCGCCGCCAGCACGAGCGGGACCACGACGACGAGCACTTCGTCCCGGGTCAACAGCGTCGTCGAGCGGATGCCTACCTTGACGACGGTGCCGGATTCCCCGGAGGACAGTTCGATGTAATCACCGAGTTTGTAGGTGTCGTCGAAGTACAGCGAGATACCGCCGAAGGAATTCGCGACGGTGTCGCGGGCGGCAAAGCCGATGGCGATGCCGGCGATACCCGCGGCGCCAAGCAGCGGGGCAACACTGTACTCCCACACCGACAGCAAGACGCCGATGGTCCCGATGATGACGACGAGCGTCCAGACGTTCGAGAGCACCGGCGCGAAGTCGAACCGCGAGCCCCTGTCCTTGACCTCCTTGACGAGCCGATTGACCATCCGGTTGGCCGCAAACGCCCACCCGAGGACGATGACCGACAGCGACGGTTTCCCGAAGAACGTGTCCAGTTGGTTCTGCGTGATCAGGACGCTCTCGGTGACGGCGGGAATCTGTGTCAGCAGGTAAACCCCGGCCAGCCCTGCGGTCAGCACGACCGGGAGGCGGAGTTCGCTGACGACGATGTACTCGTAATCGGTCTTCGTCCGGCTGGTGTACCGGAGCAGCGCCCGCAACACGACAAACTCCATGAGCAGTGCCAGCCCGATAGAGAGCGCAACCAGCAGTAGCGTCGCCTGCCAGGCCGGGACGGCGTCGGAGAGATCGACCAGCGGCCCGAGAATGTGAGTCGTCATCGCTGTAGAGACGCCAAGCGGCGGAGTAACTGTTTCCCTTGGGGCCCCGTCCCCCGCCTTCCTCAGGACTCGGTCTCGACACCGGCAAACTCGAAACGGGCACCGCCAGTCTCGCTGTCGCTGAGAGTGACTGACCAGCCGTGTGCCTCGGCGATTTCCTCGACGATAGGGAGACCCAGCCCGGTGCCGTCGGCCTGCGTGCTGTAGCCCGCATCGAAAACCGTCTCCCACTCTGATTCGGGTATCCCCGGACCGTCGTCGGCAATGTAGAACCCATCCGGCGTCTTCCCCACGGTGACGGTGACGCCGTCGGTCTCGGCGTTCGTACTTTTGGACCCGTGTTCTACACTGTTGTGAAACAAATTCTCGAACAACTGCTGGAGGCGGCCCCAGTCGCCACGAACGGCGGTTGTCGTCTCGACGTTCAGCTCAGCGTCGGTCGTGCTGGTCATCCCCCAGCCCTGGACGGCACAGTCGGCGAGTGAAACCACATCCAGGCTGCCGACTGACTGTCCCTGCTGAGCCAGCGTCAGGATGTCGTCGATGAGCTGTTCGATTCGGTCGTGAGCGCTCGCGACGTGTGCCAGGTGTGGGCTGGTACACTCGGTGCGTGCCATCTCGAGTCGCGAGTTGGCGACGTTCAGGGGGTTTCGCAGGTCGTGGCTGATGACGTTTGCAAACTGCTCTAGCTGGTCGTTGCGGCGCTTGACCAGTTCCTCGGCCTGTTTCCGAACGACGAGTTCGCCGAGGCCTCTGGCGATGTCGTTGACATCGGTGACGAGTGCGTCGTCAGCGGGGCGGTTCTCCCGAAGAAAAAAAGCAAGCACCGCGACGACTTTACTGTCCGCGATGACGGGCGTCCCAAACGCCGCGTGGAGGCCGATATCCGATGCAAGGTCGGTGCGGTGAAACATATCCGGTTTTGTCTGTGAGACATCGCTGAGCCACTCCGGGGACTCGGTCACGTAAACCCGCCCAGGGAGCCCGTCCCCGAACGGGAATCGGATATCTTTGCTCCTGTTTAGAAACTCTTCGCAGGCCGGCACGTCGGCGTGGCCCGCGCTGAAGACCATCTGTTCGGTCTCCTCGTCGGGTCGCCAGACCTCGCCGTAGGCCCATTCGGTGTAGTCACAGATTGCCTCAAGCGTCGTCCGGAACCCCTCCCGGAGCGTTTCTGACTCACCGATACACCGGCTCGTTTCGGTCAGCAGTTGCCGTTTCTGCTCGGCCCGTTTGCGCTCGGTGATGTCGGTGTACACTGCGATGCCGTCGATATCCCCCGAATCACCGTACGGGACACTCCGGTGGAGAAACTCCCGAGGTCCGGTCACCGTCTCCCGCGTGAGTTGCTGTGCCGTTGTCTTGCCGGCTGCCGTCCGGTCGTCGATGTCCCTGGCTTCCTCGTACTCCCCTTTGGGAATGATTCGCTCGTTGAGCGACTCGCCCCGTATCTCCGCTAACGGATAGCCGAACGTCTCGACGAACGCATCGTTTGCGTCCCGAATAACCGGCTCGCCGTCGACGAACTCGAACTCGACGACGGCATCCTGAATGCTCTCGACAAGGTGCTGATACCGCACCTCCGGGTCGGTTTCGTCCGGGGATACACTGTCTGGCCTATCCATTTTGTCGATGCTACCCGTTGTATCCGAAATCAATGCCCGGACGGGATAGTATCGTTCCGTTAACGCAAATATTTGCCACGGATGCCACTTAAATGTGTGAGACGGAACCTCTCACGGCGACAGGGCTGCTACTCCCGGGAGACGGTATGTGAGAGCTGTCCGACACCCTCGATTTCGACGGTCACCTCGTCGCCATCCGAGAGCGGTCCGACACCGTCGGGAGTTCCGGTCGCGATGATGTCGCCGGGTTCAAGCGTCATGTAGGTGGTAATCTCGGCGATAAGCTCCGGCACGGAGAAAATGAGTGTGCCCCGAGCGGAGGACTGTTTCGTCTCGCCGTTCAGCCGGAGTTCGATACTGGCGTTGTCGGGGACGTGGTCGGGTGTCGCCAGCACGGGACCAAGCGGCGCGGCGTTGTCGAAGGCTTTCCCCCGAACCCAGTTCTGCTCGCGATCCTGGTCGTCGCGGTTCGACACGTCAACCATGCAGGTGAATCCCGCCACGTTCGCCATCGCCTCCCTCTCGTCAACGTGGCGACACTGCTCGCCGATGACGACCCCCAGTTCGGCCTCGTAATCGACGCGTTCCTTGCCAGCCGGTAGCCCCACGTCGCTGCCGTGGCTCGCGACGGCGTTGGGCGGTTTGAGAAAGAGCAGCGGTCGGTCGGGCAGTTCGGAGTCGCGCTCGTCGGCGTGGTCGGCGTAGTTGAGCCCGACGCAGACGATTTTCGAGGGCTCACAGGGCGCGAGTACGTCCACGTCGGCGGGGTCGTAGGTGTCGCCACCAAAGCGGACGTACCCGCCAGTCCCTGCCGTTTTTGTGTCTGCTGGCTCCCCATCGGCGTTGATCCACTCGCCGACACGGACGCTGCCTGCGGGGTCTCGGAATCGGACCTGTTTCATGTCTCAGCCTTCTTGCGGGGTAAAATAAGGGTTTATGAAGTCCCGGTCGGTAGCGTTTTTTCCCGGGCCGCGGCTACGTGGCATATGTCCTTCGACCCCAACGCAATCACGACGCTCACGTTCGACTCCTACAGCACGCTCGTCGATGTCGACGCCGCCAAAACGGCACTCGCGGCCCGCGTCACGGACCCCGAACCGGTGTCAAAGCTCTGGCGGTCGCGCTCTATCGAGTATACGCTGGTCAGCAACCACATCGACGCCTACCAGACGTTCTACGACATGAACCGCGACGCGTTGGCGTACGCCCTCGATGCCCACGGCGTCAACCTCCCGGATGAAGAACGCGAGGAGATTCTCTCGGTTTACCACGAACTCGACGTGTTCCCCGACGTGCGCGAGGGGATGGAACGGCTTTGTGAGGCCGGGTACGACCTCTATGTCGTCTCGAACGGCAACCCGGAGATGCTCGACTCGATGATCGCCCACGCCGACATCGGCGGCCTGCTCGAAGACACCATCAGCGCCGATGAGGTGGGGACATTCAAACCCGACGCCGAAATCTACCGTCACGCCGCTGCCCGCGCGGGCACGCCAATCGAGGCGATAGCCCACGCCGCGGCGCTGTGGTTCGACATCCAGGGCGCACAACATGCCGGGATGCAGGGCATCTGGATGGACCGGAACGGAACACCCTGGGAGCGATTCGACGGCGAGCCCGCACTGACAGTGGAGACGATTCACGACATCGCGGACGAACTCAACGCGTAACGGCGCAGTTCAGGCCCTGTGTTGCTTGCCCAGCGTGTTGTGAATGAGGTTGGCGCTTCCCCGCCGAATGCGCGCCGAGACGGCCTGTTCGGAGATTCCCAGCCGGTCCGCGAGTTCAGCAAGCGTGATCTCCCGGGGTAACTCAAAAACCCCGCTTCGAGTGCCGCTGTCAGTGCCTGTTCCTGATCGCTGGTCGCCTCGTACTTGCCGTACGACCGGGGGGTCATGCGGTCGTAGAGCCCGTCCAGTTACATGTCGATGTCGTGAGTGGCACAGGAGCGGTGAAACCCCGACAGCGTCTCACGATCGGCAAACAGTGTCCGGAGCGACCACGCGTCGCCACCGTAGCTCGCCGAGGTCACAGAAGCCACCTTGCCGGAGAGCACATAGAGGACCCCTCGGACCTGCTCCTTCCAGCGGACGCGATAGGGTTGCTTGCCGTCCCGTTCCTCTGAGACGACCGCATCCGAAACAGTGATGCCGTCGTCGAGCGCGCGGTCAAACTCCTCTCTGTCGCCACCGCCGACCCAGAAATACGGTGTGACGCGTCCGCTGCCGTTGGCGCTCATCCGCTCGACGCTCACCTCACTGTCCTCGACACTCTAAGATGTCCACGCCAGGACGAACTCAGTCGGTAGCAGGGAAAATTCGGCGACCGTCGTCACACTCCCACTTGCGAGACCTCTGAAGAGACCATTTAGCCAGCTAATCGCCCGACAGCATGGTGAATCATACATCGCCTGGAACGACAGTTGCGACGGCGCGCCCCCGCCGACGGCAGGCACATATAACCCCGTTGACCAGTCAAGCCACGGCGCTGGGTGTCACTGGCACATTCAGGCGGTATGGAGCATTACTCGACAGGAGCGGCAACCGGCAGCCCCGAGGCGGTCGCCGTTGAATTTGACCCGGCACTGGAACCCGCGGCAGAGATGATTCGAACGGCAGTCGCCTTGCAGTCCGACACGTCAGTCCACTCACTCGACGCGCTGGCCCGCTCTATCGCGAGCCGGTTCGGATCGACCAGCGCGGAAATCATGCTCAGATACCACGGCTACATCGTCACCGTCCACGGGTACGGCACGGCCGAGCTCGCGCAGTGTCGCACCCGCTGACGACACGACGCTCAGAGGACGCCGAGAAACCGGACGAGCCAGCGTGCGGAGTGGGCCGCGAGTAGGCCCCCGCCGACGAGCAGTGGCACGCCTCGGAGAGCGTTCCCCCGCCAGGTGCGCTCAGGGGAGGACTCCTCCGTACTGGCCCAGTCGGTATCGATTCGCTCGGGCACCGGCTCGTCGGTGTATTGTCGGTATGCGCGGTAGCAGAACCGCCCGCCGGTGTTCACACCGAGCAGTCCGAGGACCAGCGGGAAGCCAAAGAAGACAAAGGCCGTCCAGAGGTCCGGTCCCATGATCCGTTCTGTGACCCTGAGCGGTGTAAGGGTTCCCCAATCGGACCGTCAGGGGACACGCCGGGCGACTTTTGTCCGTCCAGTCCAACCGATAAACGTATGTCGACAATCGAACCCGGAACCCTCCTGCCGAACGACCGGATGCAGTCCCAGGCACTCGACGGCGACGTGACACAGATCCACCGCGGCCAGCAGTACGCCGACGAGGGCGACACGTTCGCCATCGACGGGACGACATTCGAAGTCGTCGAGGTGAGCAAGCGAACCCTCGGTGACATGACCGACGAGGACGCCCGGGCCGAGGGCGCAGAGGACCTCGGCCAGTACAAACAGATGCTTGACCGCGCCCACGAGAACTTCGAGTGGGACGACGATTCGGATATCGTGATGCACCGCTTCAAGCGCCAGTAGCGGGAATCGAACGGCGGTCTTACCAGCCGAGTTCGACGGCTGACCCGTCGTGGCGACACGTCTCGAGTTCGTGTTTCGCGGTCATCCCTGCCGACTGTGCTGTCTTAGCGCGGCCGACGCCCACTTTTAGGTCGACATCGACGGCGTCACGGACGTGCGTGATGGCGTCGTGGTACGCGGGTTCGTCCATGCGAGAGCAGACGGCGATGACGTTGTCACCGCCGACGAAGAAGGCAAGCGAGTCGTGTGCCTCGCGCATGTGTCGCATCAGCTCCGCGTAGCCCTGTTCGATGTTGATGAACGTATCGAACTCATTGAGTTCGTCGGTATATTTCCCGGTCGCGTTGTTGACATCAAAGTGCGCGATCTGGACATCGCCGTCGGTCCGCTCCGCCTCCGGAAGCGGGTCGCCAGCGAGTATCTCGCGGCGTTGGCTGTCCTGTGCGCTCCCGGCGTTCTGCAGGTGCCGGGAGGCCGTCCCGAGTGCGTCGGCGGGGGATTCGCTCACACCGATGCTGATGCTGGCCGTTACGGGGTATCGGTTGCTGATAGACTCCTGCATGAGTTCGTGTGCAGCCCGGTCGATCCCGTTAGTGACCGTCACCAGGTTGTCGAAGCGGCTGAAAAAGGCATAGCCTTCGCTGTTGCCGACGAGTTGTGAGACATCCGCGTAGAGGCGCGACTGGAGTGTCTGCAAGTCGACCTCTCGTCTGGGTTCTGGTGTCGTCGTCCACGGGCCATAGTTGTCGATCTGGAGCAGCGAAATCTGCGTGTTCGTCACACTCCTACTCAGGCTTCCTCTGATATTTGTGTTTGGAAAGCTGCCAACGAGCCGTGGAGTTACTGCACGAACCGGGCCGGGTCCTCAGCCCGCCCGAACAGGTCGAGCTGGTGGGTGGTGTAGACTAACTCCCCGGCGCTGTGTTGGTCCCGACGGGCCCCCAGCCACGCCGTCAGCGCGTCGTCTGTCCCGCCTCGCACCTCGCTGACGGCACGCTCAACCGTCCCGAGGATGTACGAGAGGAAATACGCCTCATCGGCGGGGTAGTCGCCGTTGTCGGCCGTCACGACCCAGTCGGAGCCCGCCGCGTCGACTGTGACACCCGCCGTCCGCTGGAGGCACGCGAGGGCCGCGTCACCGGCCTGGCTGTTCCCGCCCGGTTTGGTGTCCATGTGTTCGTGATACGCGCTTTCGATGGGCCCGTCCTCGGGATGTGTCGGTCGGAACCGTGTCGCGCCGTCGAACGTCAGCGGGAAGTAGTATGCCCCGCCGGCGTCGAGCGCGGCCAGAAGCGACGGAAGCGCCACACCATCGATGATATCGAGCAGTGCCGCCCCGACGAGCAGGTCGTACCCGCCCGCGTCTTGGCGGATGTATTCGGCTGCATCAGCGACTGCTGGCACCACCGTGACGGTCCGTTCAGACCCTGAGAGCGTGACCGTTCCGGCACCGGATTCGACCGTTTCGGGCCGCCCGTCGGCCCACGTCCGGAGGTATCCTGGCAGCGTGTCCAGATTCGACTGCTGGACATCGACGGCTGTGTACTGGATGTCGGCCGCCGGGAGGATGTCGCGCTCGATGAAGCGGGTAATCATTGTGCCGATGCCGGCGCCGACCTCCAGAACCGAGAGCCGCCCGTCGCTACCGGCGCGGTCCTCGAGGGCGTCACTGACCCGAGCGAGGAGCCGGCGGTCGAGTGCGCGGTCGTCGACAGTCCGCTTGGCGCGGAGATACCGCTGGAAGTCGTCGGTCACGGTGTCACCTCCGGTCCGTCCACAGTCGCCTCTAGCACGGTTCGGACGCGGGCGGCCGTCGCCGCCCAGTCCGGGTGTCGCTCGTACCGCCGCCTGGCTGTGAGGCCCAGCTCGGCCAATCGGTCACGGTCGGCGGCGAGCGTCGAGAGCGCGTGGGCGACTGCCGAGGGGGCATCGGGGTCGACGAGCAGCCCCGTCTCCCCCTGTGTGATGATGTCAGTAGCGCCCCCCGCTCTCGAGGCGATGGCCGGCAGTCCGAAACTCATGCCTTCCAGATAGACGATACCGAACCCTTCGTACCGCGAGGGGACGGCCATAACGTGTGCTGACCGGAGCGTCTCGGCAAGCGCCGCGTCGGTGAGTTCGCCGGCGAGAGTAACACGGTCGGCAAGCGAGAGCTCAGCGACCCGTTCGCGGACGCTGGCCGCATACGCGGTATCAACCGGGCGGCCGACGACAGTGAGTTCGACATCCTCGGCGACCATCGAGACGGCCTCGACCAACGTGTCCACGCCCTTCCGGGGTTCGAGATTCCCCACACAGACGGCCCGGAGCGGCCCGTCGTGAGCCCGCTCGGTGATTGTAGCGTCGTCGATCTCGGGGGCGAAGCGATCGCCGGCGGGCGGCGCGACGACGGTTGCCTCGCGGTCGACGCCGAGTGCCGTCACAGCGTCGCGCGTCACTGTGCTGTTGCAGACGGCGGCGTCGACTGTTCCCAGATAGCTGCGCTCGATAGCCCGGTACATCCGTTGCAGCCGTCCCGGTTCACTCGCGCGGAGGTGGTGGACGATGCTGACAACCGGGTAGGGGACGCTCCGGTTGTTGTAGACCAGCGACGGGTGGGCGAGTTCGTCCTGTAACATCACGTCGACATCGGCGCTTAGACGCTCGCGGACATCCCGCGATGCGTTGTCCAGGAGTCCACGGGCGTAGTTCCGCCAGGGGAGCTCGACGACATCGACACTGTCGCCGCCGCGGCGGAGTTCCTCGACGAGCTTGCGGTCGTACCGAAACCCGCCTGAGCGCCCGTCGAGACTCCCGTATAGCGTCAGTCCGATGTTCATACTGTCGCTTCGTAGGTCGCGCTCGCCTGGTCGTCTTCCCAGACAGTCACTGCCAGCTCGGTCACCGTGTCGTCGGTAACGATATCCGTTACACGGTCGAAGATAACGCGGGCGAAGTGCTCAACGCTGGGATTCCGGTCGGCAAACTCCGGGAGGTCGTTCAGCAACTGGTCACGGTACCGGTCGGCAACCCGTGTCAGGGCTGCGTTGGCGTCGTCGATATCCACCAGATACTGATACTCGTCGAGTTCCGGCCCGCTGAACGTGAGTTCCACCTCGAAGTGGTGGGAGTGGGGCTTGCCTTCCGGGCCGGGGTCTGGGACTGTGAGATAGTGCTGTGCGACGAACTGAGTGAGTACAGTAGTCGAGTACACAGTTAGTGAATGTCGCACAGCCACAAAGTTCGACTGGTCAGTCGTACGTTAGCAGGACCTGGACGACACCGTCCACTCGGTCGTCGAGCAGCTCGTATGCCTCCGCAGCATCCTCGATGTGACGGGAGTGTGTCCAGAGCGTGGTGCAGTCTGTGTCGGAAAGCCAGCGACGGACGAGGTCCATCCGGCGGTCCTTGTCCCACCGGTCGGCGTGGTCCGGGTCGATGCGGCTGACCTGGCTGCTCCGGACGCGGACGTGACTCCGGTGGTAGTCGTCTCCCAGCGTGAGACTCACGTCCTTGGCTCCGTACCACGACCCGACGATGACATCGCCCGCGTATCCAGTCACGGCAAGGGCATCATCGAGCGCATCCGGGTTCCCGGATAGCTCGATACTGATGTCCGCGTCCGGATGTAGGTCGTCCAGTTCGGCCGGCGTGACCGCGCGGTCGGCACCGAGCGACCGTGATCGCTCCCGGCGAGTCTCGTCGAAATCCACTGTTATGAGTTCTTCAAGCGGGAACTCGGCGAGCAGTGCCGTGGTCAACAGACCGACCGGCCCCTGCCCGAACACGACGACTCGCGCGCCGATGCGCGGTCTGGCGTCCATAACGAAGTTCACCGCTGCCTCGCAGTTCGGGATAAGCAGCGCCCGCTTCGGGCCGAGCGTGGTCGGAATCACCGCTTCGGGCTCGGCCAGAAAGTGACTCTCGTGAGGGTTAAACGCGAACACGCGCCGGTCGAGCCAGTCGTCCCCGACGTTGCCACCGGTGTCAACGACGCGGCCAACGGCGGCGTAGCCGTACTGGACCGGGTACGAGAAGGTCCCTTCCAGCGTGTCGATAGTCTCGTCGGTGGCGGTGTCCGGGGAAACTTCGTCCCTGTAGACGAGGAGCTCGGTCCCCGGGCTGATACCGGACCGTTCAGTGCGAACGAGGATTTCTCCGGGGTCGGGGTCGGGAATCGGGGTTTCACGGACGGAAACCGACCGGGGGCCGGCGAAATACAGCGCCCGGCGGGTCATAACTCCACCCGGAGCGGTCGGGATGCCGTTCGGTCGTAGCCCTGTCGGAACGCAGGAATCGGTGACCAGCTGCTGGCGTACACATACAGTACACAGGAGCTATCAAACAAAAACCCATGGTCGAAAGTTATCGGTATCCGAGCGCGTCCAACTGTGCCGCCTCGCCCTCGCTGCCGTAGACCCGTCCCACTGGGAGCGGTTCCGGCGGCTCCAGTGACGGTGTCCGTGTTTTTTTACCCTCGCCCGCGGTGACCGCCCAGGGGACCCGCAACAGGGCCGGGACCGGCGTGTGCATCGGGTGACCGTAGAGCCCCCATTCGCCGAAGAGGTTGCCGTGGTCGGCGGTAATCACAACGCGGCCGGAGACGTTCTCGACGAGCGTTGCTACCTCCGCGAGAACGTGCCGAAGGGTCGCTTCGTAGGCCGCCCAGACCTCCGTACTCGTCACCTCACCACGACGTAGGAGGACCCAGGGGTTGGCGGTGTTGCTGTGGGACCCAGTACGGGCCATCCCGTCGTCGCCCGCCAGCGGGTCGGCCACGAACGGATGGTGGGGCTGCATATAGTGGGCGATCAGCCGGTCGGGGTCGTGACTGCGGGCGAGCGCGATAGCACGGTCCGTGACGGCGTCCGCCGGCACCGTTCCGAGGTTGTCGTCCCAGGCGTACTTCCAGACCTCGTCGAGTGCGCGGAACCAGTCTGCCTCGAGGTATCGGTCCGTCCAGGTGTTGCCCGTGACCATCGCCGTCGCTGTGGTTTCAGGCTCGCCGCGGAACGTGTTCTCTAGCCACTCCGAGGAGGAACTGCCGACTGAGCGAAGCGTCTCCACCTCGTCCAAGAAGTCCGTCTCGGGCGCGACGGCACGGAGCAGGTCTGCCCGGCAGGCATCGAGCACGACAAGCACGTCCCACTCCCGTTCATACACGCTGGTTCCGTAAGGGACCACGCGCCCGGCTGCCTGGAGGGCTCGTAGGTAAGCAGTTCCCAACAGACTCATTCCGGGCTCTCTCACGGCAACTTATTGGGGCCCCTCGAACAAAACGACTCCGGCGAGGAACTAAATGGATGGCAACCCCGAGTTTCGGTGTGAACTGTCTGTTCGTCGGTGCGGGCGATATCGCGACCACCTACGCAGCCGGGCTCTCAGACCGCTCGCTCTCGCTGGCCGGGGTCTGTGATACCGACGGCGAGCGGGCGGCGGCGTTCGCGAAGACGTTTGACTGTCCCGCGTTTACCGACCTGGAGACGGCGCTTGCGACGACCGACGCGCCGCTGGTGGTCAACCTCACCAGCCACGCCGCACACGCGGGTGTCACGGAGACGGCACTGCAAGCAGAGCGCCACGTCTACTCACAAAAGCCCCTGGCGCTGGACGCAGACCGCGCCGGGGAGCTTCTCAACCGTGCCGACCGCGCGGGGCTCGGGTTAGGGTGTGCGCCGGAGACGATGTACGCACCCTCCCAACGCCGCGCCGCGCGGGTGCTGGCAAGCGGCCGACTCGGGCCCGTTCGGCTGGGGTACGCACACGCCCACGTCGGCAGGGTCACCGACTGGCACGACCGGCCCGCTTCCTTCCTCGATGTCGGGCCGTTGTACGACGGCGGCGTCTACCCGCTGGCGCTGTTGGTGGCGTGGTTCGGTCCCATCCGCCGTGTTCGGGTCGCCGATACGCTCGATGTCTGGCCCGAGCGAGAGCCCCGCGAACCGACTGCACCGAGTCATGTCGAGGCGACATTGGAGTTCGAGTCCGGACCGGTCCTCAGACTGACCGCCAGCCTCTATGCGCCCCACCGGAGCCGCGAGTTCTACGGGCTGGAACTCCACGGCGACGACGGGTCGCTGTACATGGAGGGCACGGGCACGATGGAGGACGCCGTTGATGCCGTCGCGTTCGGGCGCGTCGGGCGCCCGTACACGACCGTCCCGCCCCAGGAACCGACACAGCCGTCCGACTACACCGATGCCGTCGGACGCCTGGCCCGGAGTATTACCGCGGGCGCTCCCTCCCGTGTCAGCGGTCGCCGGGGAGCACACGTCGTGGCTGTCTGTAACGCCATTGAGGAGGCCACCGCGGACGGCGGTCCCGTCTCAGTCCCGGATTACGGCGTCACCCGGACCACGTTCCCGGAGCCGGTCGTCAAGCCCGACCCGGCAGGCGGAGACGGGGCACGGTCGATGCGCCTGCCGCCGATCGGCTTTGGCTGTTCGCGCTACCGCGACGGGGCGTACGTCGACCGGCGGGAGTCGATCGTGACGGCGCTCGACGCGGGCTACCGGTTGCTCGACAGCGCCGAACTCTACGGGAACGAACACCGCATCGGCGAATTGCTGGCTGGGCCGGGGGCGCCCGACCGCGAAGATGTCTTTGTCCTCGGGAAGGTGTGGCGGACGAACCACCGCCAGGACCACCTGCTTGAGGCCTGCCGCGGGAGCTTAGCGGAGCTAGGTCTTGATGCGTTCGACTGCTATACCCTCCACTGGCCGGAGGCGTGGGCACACAGGGGTCGGCTGGACCGCCTCGCTGAGAAGCCAATCGAGGAGCAAGAGCGCCTGACGTTCCCGGAGTCCGAGGAGGGCAACAGGGAGACGGCCGACGTTCCGCTGTCGACGGCCTGGCGGAACCTCGAAACGGTCCGAGAGCGGGGGCTAGCACGCTCTCTGGGCGTCTGTAACGTCTCACGGTCGCAACTCGGAACGATTCTCGATGCGTGTACGGAGCCGCCCGCTATCGTTCAGGTAGAGCGCCACCCCTACCGGCCACAGACCGACCTCGTCTCGTTCTGTCACGAGCGGGGCATCCGGGTGCTCGCACACTCGCCGCTGTCGGCGCCTGGGCTGCTCGACGAGCCGGTGCTGCGGGACATCGGCGACAAACGCGGACTCTCACCCGCCGGCGTCGTCGTCGCCTGGAACGTCGCCACCGGCGTCGTGCCCATCCCGTCGAGCACGGCCGAGGCGCATATCGTGGCGAACCTCGCGGCCGCGGGGACCCGACTGACCCCGGCCGAGCATGACCGGATTTCGACCCTCGCAGACCCCGAGTTCGAGCGGAATACCTAACTGTATTGGTGTTATTCGTTTATTATCCGCCCACAATGCTAGCTCATGGGAACCGCTACGCGGCAGGACTCAGCCATCAGGCTGGACTCGCTGGATGGCCCCCACTGGGTCGGAATCGGTGCTGCGTTCGTGACGGCCGCCATCCACTTACTGCTCGGCGTTCGACTTGTTCCGTCGGGGCTGGGCGTGAGTTTCGTTCTCGCGGGGCTTGGCTTTCTGGGCGCCATCGTCCTCGTGATAGTCGAGTACCGCCGACGGGCCGTCTATGCGGTCGGGATTCCGTTCACCGCGATACAGATCGTCCTGTGGTACTACGTCAACTTCGCGGCCGGGTCAAAGTCGTTTCCCGCTGATGTCGGTGCGCTGGGGGCGGCCGACAAGCTCGCACAGGTCGTGTTGATCGCCGTGCTGATTGTCCTGTTGCGCCGGTGAGGCTGGCCCGATGGACGACTCTACCGGCCACAGGACCGGAACCGCGGTGACCACACGCCACGGACCCTGCCGGACCGCCACGGAAACGGGAGGCTGGGATGGCTGAGAGCAATCCCGTCGGTCGCGTCTCACCGGTGTACCGCTTCGGGCTCCCGCTGATCATCGCGGGCGGACTCACGGCCGTCCTGCTTCCGCTCTTTCCCGGCGACGAGATGGCTGGGTACGCCTTCCACCCGGCCGTCGTCGTCGGCATCGTCTGGGCGGGACAGCTACTGTACGTCGTTCGCAGCCTCGACTCCGCAGTGGTCGGCGGCCCCGTCCTGACCGATGTGTTCGGGCTAGCGAACATCGTCACGCTCTGTCGCGGGTTGCTGTACGCAGTGGTCGCCGGGTTCGTCTTCGTCCCGCAGGGGACGGCCCTCGCTTGGGTCCCCGCACTGTGTTATGGAACCGGGACTCTCCTGGATAGATTGGACGGGCTGGTCGCACGGACAGTCGGCGAGGAGACGACACTCGGGGAGAGCCTTGACATGGCCTTTGACACCTTCGGGTTCGTCGCGGCGCCGCTGGTCGCCGTTCTCTGGGGGCTGCTCCCGGTCTGGTATCTGGCCCTCTCGGCCGCCCGCTACGCGTTCCTCCTGGGGCTGTCCTGGCGCCGGTTCACCGGGCGTCCGGTGTACGACCTGCCCGACAGTAACCTCGGGAGATACCTCGCGGGCGTGCAGATGGTCTTCGTGACCATCGCTTTGGTCCCGCCGGCCCCGACCGACTTGGTGTGGACGGTTGCGCCGGCGGTGCTCGTGCCGTCGCTCGCGGTCTTCGCCAGGGATTTCCTCGTCGCCAGCAAGCGACTCTCCTTGCGGTAGTCCTTACTTCAGCAGGATACCCGATTCGGACAGCAAGAAAGCCCCGAGCGTCTTAACTCATGGCTCACTCCGCTCGCCGTTCGTCATCAAGGTGCTCCCGGTGGTCGCACCTCGCTTGACTCGGGAGGCTCGCTTTGCTCCTCACTCAGTTTGTCCGTTGCGGTGCTTGTATCGCCTGCTATCGTCCAGACGCTCGCCCCTCTCAGTCCCACCCTGTAGCCCGATTGATCAGTCTGTGTGGGTGGGACTGAACGGAACGTTCAGGGCACACGAGGCGGTCTCACCGCCTCGACAGTCACGGCGCGTCGCACCGCGCGGGCGCCGTGAGCTCGGGAGAGCGCCGTTCTCCCGGTGACCGTCTCCACGAACCCCGCCGACGCAAGCACTGGACAGAGCGAAGCGAAAGAAGCGCGCAGCGAGGTCTTTCGAAAGAGCGAATTTCTCTTATGATGATAAAGAATGGCTTTGCCGTTTTTCGAACCACGCGGGAGCGGAGCCAGTCGGGGCTTTCCTGCTGATCTCAAGAGTGTCTCTATCCACCATCTCTCGACTAAACACCGTCCACTCGGCCGGGCAGGATTGATGCCGTTCGGTCCCCAATTGCGACCGTGCTCTTCCCGACGCATCTGGTTGCTGCCGTCCTCGTGAGCCGGGTGTCGGGCGTCTCGGACCTTTCGCCGCTGTGGTTGGTCGTCGGTGCGGCCCTGCCCGACGTTGTGGACAAGCCACTCGCGATGGCGGGACTGGTTGAGCTCTTTCACTCGGTCGGACACTCGCTGTTCGTGCTCGTCTTGGCGGCAGCTTTCACCCGCCGTAGTGTCGCCGGCGTGGCGGTAAGTGCCGGCTGGGCACTGCATCTGTTCCTGGATGCGTTTCACGTCGTTCTCAACGGACGGGCTGCCGACGCCTTCTTTCTGTTCCGGCCGCTCGTCACGCCGCCGGACCCGCTCGGACTCCCGCCGCTTGCTTTCGTCCGCTACTACATCGGCTCGCCTGCCTTCTTCGTTGAGCTCTTTCTCTGGGTCGCGCTCGCGGCGGTACTGGTCCGGACCGGCTGTCGGGCGACGGACCGCCGGGCACCGGGCCAGTGAACCGCCACTCCGTTACCAACCACCGACGGGCCACAGTCCGGGCTCCGGCCCCGAGCGGGGATAGCTAAACGGACCCGACCGAACCGCTTTTGCCGGCCGACGGGCAAACGGATGGCGATGGAGATCCTCGTCGTGGGTGCCGGTGCGATGGGGCGCTGGTTCGGCGGGGCCTTGCTCGAAGACGCCCCCGAGCCGGTCGCCCTCGCGTTCGCCGACGCCGACCCGGACGCAGCCGAGGCCGCCGCGACGCATGTCGGCGGCCGCGCAGTCCCGACTGACACCGACGAGCAATTCGACGGCGTTTGTGTCGCCGTGCCGATTCCGGCGGTTGCCGAAGCCGTCAGGACGTACGCCGACACCGCTGAATCGGCCATTTTCGACGTATCGGGAACGATGGCCGGGCCGGTCGAAGCGATGCGTAAGACCGCGCCCGACTGCGAGCGGCTGAGCATGCACCCACTCTTTGCACCCGCGAACGAACCCGGCAACGTCCCGCTGGTCCCCGACGCTCCCGGACCGATTACCGGCGCCGTCCGCGCTGCACTCGACGCCCGAGACAACGATTGCTTCGAGACCACGGCGGGCGAACACGACGACGCGATGGAAACTGTCCAGGCGCGCACCCACACTGCCGTTCTCGCGCACGCGCTCGCGGCAGAGGGAGTCGACGAGCGCTTTCATACCCCGATTTCGAGCGGCCTCGATGACCTTGCCGCGCAAGTGACCGACGGCGAAGCCCGGGTGTATGCTGACATCCAGACCGCCTTCGACGGTGCCGGCGACGTGGCCGATGCCGCCCGAGAAATCGCTGAGGCCGACGCGACGACATTCGAAGCGCTCTACGAGGACGCAGGTGGGCGATGAGCGACGATCAGCGCCAGGCAATCGTTGACAACGCAAAGTACCTCCAGAACGTTCGGCCAATCGACCCCGAGGAAATCTGTGAGTACGTCGAGGGACAGCCCCATCCCGCCGTCATCGCACGGACACTCCGGGAAGAAGCGGCCAACCTCTCCCTTGTTGAACACGGGGACGGCACGTTCGTCCCCGCACCCGAGGGCGCCGCGGACGTGACACTCGACACCGTCGAGGCGTTCCCCGAGCGGTACGGCCACGTGTTAGCGGACATGCTCGTGGCCGAGTACGGACCGGGGTGGCCCGACGGCGAATCCGGCGACCGTCTGCGGGCGCGGATCCGGGAAATCAAGGACAGCTACCTCCGGCGCGAAGCTGTCGAGTACGACGACCAGACGGCGCTGTGTTACACGCTCTATCACCTGCCCGCCTACTACGCCACGGCACAGTACGTCCTCGCGGACCTCGCCGCGGACGGCCTCGTCCCCGCGAGTCCGACGGTGCTGGACGTGGGCGCGGGCGTCGGCGGCCCCGCACTCGGCCTCTGTGACCTCTTTCCCGAGGACGCGCTCGTCACCTACGACGCCGTTGAGCCGAGCGCCGCGGCGAACGTCCTCGACCGGTTGCTTGAAGAGACCGGCCGGAACGTCCACGTGAACGTTCATCGGACGACCGCCGAGAAGTTCGAGCCCGACCGCACCTACGATGTCGTGCTGTTCTCGAACGTCCTCAACGAACTCGACGACCCGGCGGGCGTCGTCGGGCGGTACGCCGACGCGCTGGCTGAGGACGGGTCGATCGTCGCGCTCGAACCCGCAGACAGGAACACGGCGACCGGTCTCCGGGCAATAGAGCGGACCGTCGAGGGAACGGCCGGCCTCACCGTCTACGAACCGACCGCCCGGCTCTGGCCCGGCAAGACGCCGACGAGCGAGTGCTGGTCGTTCACGACGCGGCCGGACCTCGAACCCCCCGCATTCCAGCACCGGCTCGACGAGGGTGAGCGCAGCAGTTCCCTCGCAGCACAGGAGCGCGAGCCCGGCGACGGCGAGTTCGTCAACGTCGACGTGCAGTACGCCTACGGCGTCTGGCGACACGACGCGGGGACGCGCATCGGCTACCGGCCGGATGGAGGCCGCGTCGCGAAGATGGCCAACGCTGAGGAGTACGTGACAAACCGCGTGAACCTCGCGGCGATAAAACTGAGCGGCAACCTGGCTGACGCGGACGCGAATCCGCTCTACCTCCTCGGGGACGGCAGCCAAGACAAGGACCACTTCGCAGTCCACACCGGCGAGTCGGCGCTAAACGAGTCGCTCGGGCGTGCCGGGTACGGCGAAGCGCTCCGGTTCGAGAACGCACTCGTCCTCTGGAACAACGACGAGGGCGCCTACAACGTCGTCGTCGACGAGGAGACGGTCGTCGACCGAATGGCGTGACCACCGCTAACACCACGCTTTTGCGGACTCCGACCCGAGTCAGGGTATGGCTGGGCCGGACATCCTGCTGACAAACGACGACGGTATCGACGCGACGGGACTGCGGGTACTCGCTGAGGCACTCTCCGAAATCGGTTCCGTGACCGTCGTCGCGCCGGCGAACGACCAGAGCGCCGTGGGACGCGCCCTCTCGCGGTCGGTCACCGTCGACAACCGGGACCTCGGCTACGCGCTCGATGGGACGCCCGCGGACTGTGTTATCGCCGGACTCGAATCGCTCGCCCCCGAGACAGACCTGGTCGTCGCCGGCTGCAACCAAGGGGCGAACCTGGGTGCCTACAACCTCGGCCGCTCCGGAACCGTCAGCGCCGCCGTCGAAGCCACATTCTTCGACACGCCCGCAATCGCGATGTCGCTGTACATCCCCGTCGCCGCCGACACGGCCTACGAGAGCGTCGATGTCGGGCCTGAGGCGTACGAACAGGCGACGCGCTCGGCCCGGTTTCTCGCCGACCACGCTATCGACGCCGGCGTCTTCGACCAGGCCGACTATCTCAACATCAACACGCCGGTGCCCGAGCAAGCGACCGGCGAGATGGCCGTCACGCGACCCTCCCGCGTCCATCGGATGGATGCCGTGCGCGAGGGCGACCACGTCGAACTCAAGGAGGGTATCTGGGAGCTGATGGCGACCGGCGATATCCCGGACGACCAGGGCACCGACCGCCGCGCCGTCGTTGACGGCCACGTCAGCGTCTCGCCGTTGACCGCCCCCCACACGACGGAACACCACGAGGCGCTGGACGGTCTCGCAGAGGCGTACCCCGACGACTGAGCGGCCCGGGAACTACCCCGTCATTCCTTGTGTGTCCCTCCCGCAGTACTAGTATGCACAGACTCCGCGATATGCTTGCCGGCAACGAGCAACACGCCGACGACTTCGAATCCCGGTTCGACGACCTACAGGAGGGCCAGACGCCCGCCGTGGTCACCGTCTGCTGTTCGGACTCCCGGGTCCTCCAGGACCACATCTGGGGCAACGACGACCCCGGCTATCTCTTTACCTGTGGCAACATCGGTAACCGGGTCGTCCAGCGGACCAAATCGGGGGTGACCGTCTCCGGGGATGTCCTCTACCCCATCGCACACACCGACACCGACCTCGCCGTCGTCGTCGTCGGTCACACCGGTTGTGGCGCCGTCACGGCGGTCTACGACGCGCTGGAACACGGCATTGAGGACGCTCCGGGCATCGAACACTGCGTCGACATGCTCAAATCACACCTCCAGCCCGGTGTTGAGCGACTGCCCGACGGACTGGACCGCACAACCGCTATCAACCACCTCGTCGAGTACAACGTCGACCGACAGGTCGAACTGTTGGACAAAAGCGACGACGTTCCCGACGATGCCATCCTCGCCGGCGTCGTCTACGACTTTCAGGATGTTTACGACGGCCGCCGTGGCGAAATCCACGTCGTCAACGTCGACGGCGAGACCGACCCCGATGCCGTCGCCAAGGCGTACCCGGACATTGCGGCCCGGATGGAGCGCCGCTGGGACTACTGACCGACCCGGTCGTCTCCATAGCGCTCACACCGTCTCCAGAGAAACGATTATACCGACTGTACGCGGAAGTTCAGCATGGAATCGACGGCCACACGCCGGTTTGCACCGACCGCGAAACTCCTCTTGCTGTTTGCCGCCGGACTGTTCGTCGGCTGGATGGCGTACACGGGCGACCTCTCTTATACGGTACCCGTCCTCGTTCTGGCCGGTCTCGCCGTCGCTGTCGGACGGTACACCTCGTCGTAGCGGGTCGTCAGGAGCGGGACCGCTATCTCGGCCGGTCGTAACTCAGAATGGGTGTTCTCAGCGGCTCCGGCGCTGTTCGACCTCTGGTCACGACTGGAACTGCTGAAACCACTGGGCGACCTCCTGCTGGAACTGCTCGAACCAGCGGAGGTCCTCATGGAGAACGTCGTACACAACCTCGTGGTCGATGTCACCGTATCGATGGGCGAGAATATTCCGAAAACCGATTGCTTCCTCCATTTTCTCCTGCGTTCCGTCCGAGATGATGTCTGCGTTCCCAAGGGCCTGCATCTCCTGTTTTGCCGTCTCGGTAGATGAGAGGTCCTCTGCCGAACGGATATGCTGAGCCAAGTCGATACACGCCTGAACGAGATTTAACGATGTGCGTTCGACGGCTCGTTGTGTCACCATATCCGCGGTGTACTCCTCCTTCGACATGCCGCGCATCTGTTTTAAGTCCGCAGTGTACTGGTTGATGTATCGCAGTTTGTCGACGATGACATCTTCATCGACCATCTACGTCTCACCACGGGCCAGACGGTCGATGAACTCTCGGTGTTTCCGCTCGCGCTCGTCCGCGCTGGCTTCGTACTCCTCCGTCACTCGTTTCCGGTACGACTCGACTGTCTGCACATCACCAGCGAGGACGATGCCATCACCGAGCGCGACGTGTGCGACCGATGTCGGGAGCGCGTCGATTTCACTCACGTCGACGAAGCTCTCGGCGTACTCCTGTAGGTGGGCATCGATTCGGTTGCGACGGCGAAATCGTTCGTGGGCAGCCATCTCCTCCGGGAATCGAAGAGCAACGTCAACATCGGATGACTCATCGGCCGTTCCCCGAGCCTGCGAGCCGAACAACACCGCAAAGAGAACTTCTGTCCCGGCGAGGTAGTCGCTCATCTCGTCGATGTTGACACCTTCGACAGTCGGCTCGCCCGCACTCACCATGCAAGTATGTTCGAGAGCCGCCACCAAGACGTTTGTGTCCACCACTGGGTGCTGTGACCGTCTCTGCTAGATACTACCGACTTTGCCGCTGCTCGACCTTGTTCAGCTCGATCAGCAGCCGGAAGATGGCCTTCACCAGGTTGGCGTCGACATCGAACCGCTGAGCGTTCTCGCCGGCGCGGTCCATGACGGCTTGTTCCTGCTGTTCGTCCGTCGTCGGCAGGCCCTGCTCGTCTTTGACCTGTGCGATGGTGTCGGCGACGTAAGTCCGCCGCGCGATGAGTTCGACGAGTTCGCGGTCGATGCCGCGGATTTCGTCGCGCAGTTCGTCCAGTGTCATGTCCTCAGGGTTGATACTCTGGTCTGTCATAGAACCTGTGTGCCCTCCGTCTGGGTGCTCGTCAGCCACGTCTCGCCGTCGCGTGCGTCCCACCGCTCCCGGACCTGCTCCAGCGTCTCGCGCTCGCCCACGGCCGTATAGCTGGGCCCCGTCCCCGACAGGGAGACGCCGGCCACGTCGTCCATCACATCCACCATCGGGTCCGAGGAAAAGTCGAGTGCGGCACAGAACGCCAGCCCGTTTACCGTCATCGCCCGCGGAAACTCGCCATCGAGTGCCAACTCCGCGACCAAATCGGCCATCGACGTGACCTGCCGACACCGGTCCACGTCGGCGTCGGCGCTGTAGGCACGCTCCGGCGGTGTGTACACCAGCACGCCCCACTCGACTTCCTCACGGGCCAGCAGTTCGTCGCTCGTGTTGTCGGTGACGGTGACGCCGCCGAGCATGCTGGCGCTGGCGTCATCGAACGCCCCGGTGACGGTGACGCCGACATCGCGAGCCACGTCCACACCGAGCCGGCAGGCGCCCTCGCGTGAGAGTCCGTCGGTCACACCGAGTGCGTCAAGGGTCGCAAGCACGGTGGCGTTCGCCGCTGCACTGGATGATTTAAGTCCCGACGCCATCGGCACGTCACTCTCTGTGTGGACCGTCCCACCCTGGCCGTCGCCAAAACGCTCGATGACACGTTCGACACAGGCCTCGACGAGGCGCGTGTCGGCATCGGGCTCCTCGGCGACGGTCCCGGTCACGTCGGACGACCCCTCGAGTTCGACGGTCGCAGTGGTGTACTCGTCGATAGCAAACGCCGACCCGGTCCCGTTTGCGAGCGCGTTCAGCACCGTCCCGGCCGCCGGTGCCCGTGCCTGACCCTCCATCGTGTCTGACTGTCCCACACGGCCGTATTTACCTGTGGTGGTTCCGGGCGCGAGTCGCCGCTTTCGACGGCTGCCGGCGACCGCAACCCACTTTCGCCCGTGACGCGAACGGGTGGCCGATGAGCGAGGACGCGTCGGGACCCGGCCCGACTAACGAAACCGACCACGAAACGGACGAGCCCAGCGGTAACGACGGGCCGACCCCCGCAATCGTCCACGTTGATGAAAGACCGGACGGGCAGACAGACGCGGTTGGGCGGGAGACGCCCGAGCCGACACCACAGTCCGAAGCGCTCCGCCGCCAGCAGTTGACCGTCGGTGCCGGTGTTGCCCTGTTGGCCGGCGTGGCTGTCTTCGTTGCCGGCATCCAGCAGTTCCCGGGCTTTCCGTTCGTGGTCTATTTGCTCTTCGGGATGGCCGCCACCACACTCCTCTTTGGTCTCTTGCTCGCCAGCATGTTCGCCAGCGCCGCCGAGTGAGAAAGGGACGCCGTTTTCACCCGCCGCGTCCAACCGTGGGCTATGCACTCCCGTTCTGACGTGTCGCCAAAGACACTCCCCATCGAACTCACCGAGGACGGTATCGCAGTGGAGTATCTCGACGGCCGCGAAGTCTTCTACCGCGGCGTCCCCACGCCCATCGAGGAATCAGTCAAGACCGCCCCGGGCAAGGAAACCCACGTCCTCGTATCCGACAAAAGTGAGACACAGGGCGTACTTGTCTACGTCAACGAGCGCAACACGGAAGACGAGATTCTCGAAGACACCGGTGTCGGCCGGGTCGTCCTCGACGACGGCGAGGAGACGACGGTGTTCCCGGGAGTCGCGGTCAGCGAGCAGGCGATGCGCATCGAAATCGACGCCGACCTCGGGGCTGTCGACGGCCGCGTGTTCGTCTTCGAGGAGGACGAACTCGGTGAGCGCTCCTTCGAACTCGTCCCCGAAGGCGCGACCGACGACGGGGACGCGGACGACAACTGAGCGCCTACTGAATATACGACGGCCCCTCCGCGTCGCAGTTCTGTTCGTGCTGGCGAGCGTCCTCCTGTGAGTCGAACAGAAGCCCACAATCCTCACACTCATACCACGTTCTCTCGTCTCGCGTGGTCTTGGACACCATACATTATATTGCGCTGGCGGCCGGTATATGAGTTTCTCCGAAGGCAGGGGTCGCGGCCGTCCAACGCCACCGTTTTATCCCGGTTCGACCCCTACGGGAAAATATGCCAGCCAACGCCCGGACGTTACGCGTTGAGGGGGCCCGAAAGCGCGACGCGGGCCGGGGTATCGCCAGACTCCCGGGCCACGTCCAGAGTGACCTGGGCATCCTCAGCGGCGACCCCGTCCTCATCGAGGGCGAGCACCTCACCGTCGCCAAGGTGTGGCCCGGCAACGACGGCGGGGACGTGGTCCGCATCGACGCCGACACCCGCGCCAGCGCCGGCGTGACCATCGGCGAAACGGTCGACGTACGCCGGGCCACAGTCGGGGACGCGACGAGTCTCGTCCTCCAGCCCGCCGACGAACATGCAAACGACACCGCCTCGACGGAGGGGCTGTGCCGCCGTCTGGTCGACCGCTTGGTTCGGCCCGGCAAGCGAATCAGAATCCAGGGCTACGGCGCGTACGTCGTCACCGAGACGAACCCCACCGACTCGGTTCGCGTCACCGAGAGTACAACGGTTTCGCTTCGCCCCGAAATCGCCGATGTCGAAGCGGTGGCACCCGACAGCGACGACACGGACACCTCAACCGAGAGCAACACCGGCGTCGCCTACGAGGACATCGGCGGCCTGGACGAGGAACT
>CAZOQK010000011.1:0-25159 GCA_964581735.1 uncultured Halobacteriales archaeon
GCGCTGGCGCTGGCCGATTGTATCGAAGACGGGACCCGACCGGCAGCCGTCGTCGCCACGCCGGTCGGGTTCGTCAAGGCCGCACAGAGCCGGAAACGGCTGCGGGAGGTGGCCGCCGAACACGGCGTCCCTGCCATCACGAACGTGGGTCGGCGGGGCGGCAGCGGGCTGGCGGCGGGGCTGACCAACGAACTCGTCCACGTCGCCAGCGACGCCCGCGAGGGTAGCGTCGAGCTATGAGCGACGACTACGACCTCGATGCGGGGCCGGACCCGGCTGCGCTGGCAGCGTCACGCCCGGAGCCGACAGAGCCCGATGACCCCGTCCACGCCGTCGGCATCGGCCCCGGCAACCCCGAGTACCTGACGCCGCGGGCCGAGCGTGCCATTCGTGAAGCCGACGTGGTGGTCGGGTTCGAGACGGTCGTCGACTTCGTGGCCGACCGGACCGGCGCCGACCTGCTGACCTGTGGCTATCGCGACGAGGGCGAGACGCTGGCGCGATTTGGCGAGCGGGTGGCCGCCGGTGAGCGCGGAACAGCGGTGCTGATGGGCGACCCGAACCACTCGGGCTATCAGTTCGTCGGGAAAGTCGAGCGGACCGTCGACCGACCGGTGCGGGTCGTACCGGGGGTCTCCTCGCTGCAGGTCGCCGCTAGTCGCGCTCGGACGCCGATGGAGGGGACCACCTTCGTCACCCTGCATAAGAGCGGCACGGTAGCGTCGGACCTCGCACGCCTGCGGCAGGACGTTGGTGACCGGCACCTGCTCGTGCTCCCGCGGCCGTTCGACTGGATGCCCGGCGACGTGGCCACGGACCTGCTCGACGCCGGTGCGGACCCGGGGTTGACCGCGCTCGTGTTCGAGCGCTTGACCCACGACGAGGAGTCCGTGACCGAGACTACCCTCGAAACGCTCGCCGAGTCGGGTGGCGGCGACGGCCGCGAGGACACGCCGTTTTCGGACCTCTCGGTGCTTGTCATCAGAGCAGGGGAGAAGCGATGAACGGGGTTGTCCTCGGCGGGACGAGTTCGGGCGTCGGGAAGACGGTGGCGACGCTTGCCGTGAGTCGGGCGCTGGAAGATGCCGGCTGTGCGGTCCAGCCAGCCAAGGCCGGGCCGGACTTCATCGACCCAAGCCACCACCGTGCCGTCACGGGTCGCCCCTCACGGACGCTGGATTGCTGGCTCCAGGGCGAGGCAGGCATCCGCCGCAACTACGCCCGTGGCGACGGTGACATCTGCGTCGTCGAGGGCGTGATGGGACTGTACGACGGCGACGGCTCCAGCACCGCGATGGTGGCCGACGCGCTCGACCTGCCCGTGGTGCTCGTGGTCGATGCCAGCGCCGGGATGGAGAGCGTCGCCGCGACGGCACTTGGCTTCCGCGAGTACGCCGCGACTGCCGGCCGTGAGGTGGACGTGGCCGGCGTTCTCGCCCAGCAGGCCCACGGCGGCCGCCACGAGCGCGGGATTCGGGAGGCACTGCCCGACGGCCTCGACTACTTCGGGCGGATTCCCCCGCGCGAGGACCTGGAAATTCCCGAGCGCCACCTCGGCCTGCACATGGGCGAGGAGTCCCCGCTCGATGGGGAGGCGGTGGCGGCCGCGAGCGAGCACGTCCGCGCCGAGCGGTTCGTCGATATCGCCCAGGAACCGCCGGCGTCCCCAGTCCCCGAGGAACGCTCGCGGACCGGCGCCACCGTTGCGCTCGCCCGCGACGCGGCCTTCTGTTTCACCTATCCGGCCACCGTCGAACGGCTCCGCGACCGCGTCGAAGTGGTCACGTTCGCGCCGACCGCGGGTGACCCACTGCCCGACTGTGACGGCGTCTACCTGCCCGGCGGCTATCCGGAGCTACACGCCAGCGCGCTCGCAAGTAGTCCGGCCCTGGACGATATCGCAGATCGCACAGCGGAGGGGCTGCCCGTCTTCGGCGAGTGTGGTGGCCTGCTGGCGCTCGGTAAGTCGCTGACGACCGTCGCGGGCGAGCGCCACGCGATGGCGGGTGTGCTCCCGGCAGACTTCGAGATGCACGACCGGTACCAGGCGCTGGACCACGTCCGCCTGCGTGCCCGCAGGGACGCGGCGACCGCGAGCGCGGGCGGGACGCTCACCGGCCACGAGTTTCACTACTCCAGTGCCCACGTAGGCAGCGATGCCCGCTTTGCATTCGATGTCGAACGCGGCGACGGTATCGACGACCAGCGGGACGGCCTCCAGGAGTACCGGACGCTGGGGACGTACTGTCACGTCCATCCCGAGAGCGGGGCGTTCGATACCTTTATTCAGCGGGTAGCTGGCGAGGCATGAGTGCGTTGTGCGGGACTTCTGCGCACCGAGCGCCGAGATGGTGGTGGCGATGACGAGCAGGTACCCCCACTGCAACCTGATTTCTGCCAGTAAGATAGGGTGTCAGACAGTTCCGTAGGCGTGGAACGCAGTAGTTCCACGTTTGGCTTCGGAGTGGGAGAGGTCGTCTGTGTCGTCTTCGTTACCGTAGTAGGGCCACAGGTAGAGGGCTGTGCGGACCCCCATCTGCTCGGCGAGCAGTTCGACGATGTCCCGCCGGAGGAAACGTTCTGTACACAAGCGTCTCTGAAGCCGAGCTCACGGACGAGTCTCATGTTCAGCATGCGGAGCCCGTCAGGGGTGTCATTGCGAACCGAATCTGTCGGGCACGCCGTTCACACCGGTGCGGTCTCAGGAGAGCGATCAGCGGGTCAGAACGCCACCATCTCCGGAACCCACGTCCCGATAGGTCTTGGCGGGAGCATAGAAGCTACGGGAGAGGAAAGCGGGAGGAAACGGTGGGATTGCGACGGCGGGATGGGCAGGCGTGACGGTGTTGCACTGTGGATTCCGAAACCACACAGCGGTGTGGGGGCACAACGGGGACCGTGTTCCTCCCATCTTCAGATAGTGGGCGGGGATGGAAAATGCACAGCGGAGCGTTTCTGAGTGAGCAATCCACCGAAAAATACTCAAATGAGGGCACTGTGGGGCGACCGTCTCGGACTGGTGTGAAATCCCGATGACTCCGTCCAGGCGCCACAGAGCGACTGCCCCGGGGCTTGACCGGACACTGTGCATCGCGGTTCCATTGCCAGAACGACGACCCGGAGGGTGGCTGATGGCGTGTGAACGGCTCTGAATGTACGTCACACAGGCATTTCACACAGCGATTGGCGAAGCGCTTCCCGCGCGTATCGGCACAGGAGGTGGTTCATCGACCCGTGGGCAGTTTTTTTATTCTCGCAGCATTGGTACCGAGTAATCCAGATGTCAGCCGGTGGCCCAGACTCTCAGGATCGGATCCGTATACTGTACGTGGGTTCCGACACCAGTACCTGTCAGCGGGTGAAACGCCGCCTGCACGACCAGGCGACTGAATTTACCGTAACAGCGACGACTGAGCCACAGCAGGCACTCAAGGAGTCGAAACTGTCGCAGGTCGACTGCCTGGTGAGTGAGTACGAGTTACCGGGTCAGGATGGAATCGAGTTCCTGGAGGCGGTTCGCGCCACGGCTCCCGACCTGCCGTTCGTCCTGTACACCGATGCTGGCAGCGAAGCGGTCGCGAGTCGTGCGATTTCCGCAGGCGTAACGGACTACGTCCGGAAGCAAGCAGCCGACGGCGTGGAGGAACTCGCTGCTTGCATCCGTTCTGCAGCGAAAGACGACACTGCTGAGGGTGACCACCAGGCTCAACTGGGCCAGTTCCTCGAAGCGTTTCCCAACGTGGTGTTCGTCGTCAGCGAAACGGGCCGGTATCTCGATGTCGTTTCGACGGGTGACGACGCCCTTCTCTACGACGCGCCCGAAAAACTCCGTGGCCAACGGTTCAGTGATATCCTGCCGGCCGAGACTGCCGCCCGGTTTCAGAGTGTCGTCGAGGATGTCGTCAAGACGGGTGAACAACAGCGGATCGAGTATCAACTCAAGGTACAGTCCGGCAGTCGCTGGTTCGAGTCGCAGATTATCCCACATAAACCCGAGTCCGAGACCGGGACGGTGTTCTGGCTTGCCCGGGATATCACCGAGCGCAAGCGCCGTAAACAGGAATACGAGCAGATTTTCAACAGCGTCCGGGATGCGATAGCCGTGTTCGACCCTGACGCGGGGGAGATTACCGAGGTCAACGACGCGTACCGGGAGATGTTTGGCTACGGTTTCGAGGACATCCGGCAACTGGGTATCGACGGCCTGTCGGTGAGCGAGGACGGATACACCGGGCAGCGGGGCTGGACGCTCATCAGGGAGACCGCCAGGACTGGGGAGGCAACGACCGTCGAATGGCGGGGCGAAACGAGCGAGGGCGACCGACTCTGGTTGGAAGCGACGTTGACGCCGGCAGAGATCAACGGCGAGCAACGGGTCCTTTCGATTCAGCGTGATATCACGGAGCGAAAGCGGCGACAGCGTGCAATAAAAGCCCTACAAGCGGCAACGGAGCGGCTCGAAGCGGCGACGACGCCGGAACGGGTCGCCACGATAGCGGTCGAGACAGTGAGCGAGGTACTCGGTTTCACCGAGGCGACCTGCTGGTTTCACGACGAAGAGGCCGCGTGTCTGGAGCCCGTCGCCGGAACTGACAGCGTATCCAACACCGACTTGGGCTCCGAACTCCCGGCGGACTGTTACGAATACGATGTGTTCCTCGAGGGGGCGGTAGCCGAATACACACCGAGTGAGTGCACCAGGGACAGCCTCTTCGAGACCGGTGTGTTGCTTCCACTGGGAGAGCACGGCCTCGTGGCTGCCACAGCGCAAGACGAGAGCCGCATCGACGAAGTCACGCTCGATATTTCCAAGGCACTCTCCGATCACGTCACCACAGCGCTTGACAGGGTCGAACGGGCACAGGCGGTTCGGGAGAGCGAACGGCGGTTCAGGCTCATCGCAGAACGCATCGACGAGGTGATCTATCTCGCCGATACGGACTTCTCCGAGGCCCTGTACGTCAACCCAGCGTACGAGACTATCTGGGGTCGGCCAGTCGAGGAGCTGTACGACGACGCGAAGGAATTCATCGATGCCATCGACGCCCGCGACAGGGACACGGTCGCAGCCGACATCGAGGGGATGATTCAGGACATGCAACAGGGTCAGCCAGCGGATAGCTACGAGTTCGAATACCGGATTCGCCGCCCCAGCGGCCAACTGCGCTGGGTCAGTGCCACCGGCTACACCGTCGATATGTACGATGATGAGCGTCGGTTCGTCGGCATCGTCAAGGACGTTACCGAGCGAAAGCGGCGCGAGCAGCGCCTCGAGGTGTTCAATCGGATCCTCCGTCACAATCTCCGGAACCAACTCGATGTGATCCGGGCCCACGCCGAAGCAATGCGAACAGAGACTGCGACCGGTCAGGACCACGCCGAACAGATCATCGCGGCAGTTGACAGGCTAACCGGCATGGGGGACAGGGCACGGAAGATAGACCGGATAATGTCGGGAGAGGACGGCAGAAACCGCATCAGCCTCCCGGATCTTGTAGAGGAGGCCCTCGGAACGCTCACGCCGGGGCCAGCAGTGGACATAAAGAAGCATGTGCCTCCCGCAGTTGCGGTGACAGCCAATCGGGACGCGCTGTATACGGTTGTCAAGAGTACACTCGACAACGCCGTCGAACACGCCGATTCGGAGGTGTGTGTCACAATAAATCACAGTCCGCAAGGGTACGATATCGTCGTCGAGGACGATGGGCCAGGTATTGCAGAGGAACAACTCGCCCCGATCAGAGCCGGCACCGAAACGAGTCTCAAACATGGACAGGGCCTCGGGCTCTGGCAACTCAGATGGGGGGTCGACGTGCTCGACGGTGAACTCTCCTTCGAGACGGACGACGGAACGACAGTTCGCATTCACATTCCGGACCAAGCCAAACGGGAGGGCTAACCGGGATGCGTCGACTGTCAGTGTCCTCGAACCGTTCTCTTCGCACACTCCGTGGGTTCCCGCGAGGGTCGGCCCTGGTGATATCAATCGAGGCGCCACAGAGTCCCATAGTCCCGCTATCTTCGCCGTCGACCGGTGAGTTCCGCATCACCTGACCGATGTTTGAAATAGTTGTTGGGCCGGTTCCCGCTGCAGGCGGACCGGGCGGAGTGTCTTGAGGCTTTGCTCCGGGGTTGGTCACCCGATAATGTCGATCACGAATATCACAAGAAACCCGACGAAAAACAGCGTCGTCGACACTGAAGTCTGTGGGACTTTGCTGGCTTTCACCAGCAGTTCCTCGGTGACGAGGTACAGTAGCGCCGCTGCACCGAAGGCGAGGATGAACGCGATCGTCGCCTGGGCTGCGCTCTCCAGGGTGAGTACGCCAACCGTGACGCCGACGATCAACAACACACCGAACATCGCTGGCACCGCTATTTTGCGAATCTTCCCCATCTTTCCGGGCAGTGCGACGACAGCAGCAACGCCGAGGAACAGGACCTCGATTGTGAGCGCCAGGGCAATGATGATTCCGGTGGCTGTCTCCTCGATAAACGTGACGGCAATGAGCACGCCGTCGATAAGCATATCGATCGATATGGTGATAATGAGGCCGGCTGCTCCCGCGAGGTTACCGCCGACGCCCCGTTTCTCGATGAGTTTGCTGAGTCGGTGAATACCGAGCATCGCCACGACACCGGCAGCGAATCCGGCGACCACCACCTCAGGTGATTTGTTGTGAATGTCGGGCAGTAGTTCAGCCGCGACGGCAGCGAAGACGACGCCCGCAGCCAAGTGTTGTACGTTACTTTCCATCTGCGGTCCAGGAGCCCGGTAGACGGCGATTACGCCGCCGACCAACGCAGCCACCACGGCCAGACTTGTGTACGAAAGGGCTTGAGTCAGTGTTCCAGCCACTACCTCCCGTAGGTCACAATAATAAGTAAAAATTCGCATATATAATGCGATTGAAATGCGAGTGCCGGAGACGGTCAGCGGATAACCCGCTTGATGTCCAGCGCGGTTGCCCGTCGGACGATCGCATCGACCGGATCGGCGACGGTAGAGAGGTTATCCGAGTCACCGTCGAGCACCAGTAGTGCGGCCCGGCGGCCCGGTTCGATGACACCACAGTCGAGACCGACTGCGTCGGAGCCGGCGGTCGTTGCCATCCGGAGCACCGTCCGCGAGTCGAGGTCGAACGTCTTGGCGGTGTACGCCATCTCGCGGAACATGGACGGCCCGTTCAACATCACGTTGTCCGTCCCGAGCGCCACGTCGGTGTACTCAAGCAGCGTCTCGATTGGCGGTCGGCCCACTCCGAGGACGCGGTTCGCACGGGGACAGACCGCGATAGGGACATCTTGGTCGGCGACCCGTTCTAGGTGGTCGGTTTCGGCGTGGACCATGTGAATCAGCAGCTCCGGCTCCAGATCCAACGCCGAATGGATATCGGTTGTATCGGGTTCGCCAGCATGAATGGCAAACGGGACGGCACGCTCTCTCGCGGCCGCCCGCTGAGCGGTGAAATCACCGTCGTTGGCACCGCTTGCACCGAACCCATCAGCCACGTCCAGGACCGCAGGGTCGTCGCTCCCGAACACGAACGCCTCGATATCGAGACCGTCGGCGGCCTCGCGTAATAGCTGCGCACCCTCGACGCCGAATTCGCGGAAATCGAGGAACGCCGCCGTTCCCGTTCGTTGCATGTAGCGGAGCGTTCGATGCATCGCATCGACCAGCGTCTCGTGGTCGGCCGCCGCTAATCGTCGGTGTTTTAGGCTGTCGGGCGGCACTACCGCCTCTTCGAGGCCGAGGCCGACGGCTGCCTCGTTGGCCACCGAGTCTCCAACGTGGGTGTGCGCGTTGACGAATGCCGGCAGGACGATGCGGTCTGCGTCACCGTCGCGCTCACCCCGCTCCTCGACGGCTGCGATACGGTCTCCCTCCACGACAACCCGGCCACGGACGGGCTCGAACGATCGCCCGGCGAGAATGACGCCTTCGATTTCCTCCATGTCACAGAGAGGGAGGCGAGACTACATGTGTCCCGTGGTGGTTGTTTTTCCATCGGATCGCCATCACACCCCGGCAGTGTTTCTGAGTCTGAGACAGCGGTCTCCGTTTTATTTCTTGTCGCTGCATTGTACCGGGTAGGCATGAACGCCGACACAAAGTACATCGCAGGTATCGCAGCGCTCGTGCTCGCCGGAGCGTACAGCCTCTCCCGATTGCGCGACACGTCCCGCGGCGCGGACGGACAGGCACCCACCACTGACCAGTCCACCCCTGGCGCTGACTGACTCAGCACAACCACACACCAATGGATTACGAGTTCTCACACCGGCCGTCGTACACTCACTTGAAAATAACATTGGAGCGCGGGGAGTCAATCGTCGCTGAACCGGGCGCGATGGTCGGCCATTCCCCGACCATCTCAGTCGAAACCGACACGAGCCGTGACGGGATTCTCAGCTCCGCAAAATCGATGCTGGGTGGCGAGTCGATGTTCACCAACGAGTTCGTTGCGAAAGATGGACCTGGGACTGTTACCCTTGCACCCCCGACGCCAGGGGATGTCATGTCCCACCGACTCCAGAACGAAACGCTGTATTCGACCGACGGTGCGTTTATTGCGGGGACGGATGGTGTCGATATCGACTCGGAGATGGGCGGCCTCAAATCGGTGTTGGGAGAGGCTAGCCTGGTGCCACTTGCACTAAGAGGCACTGGGACGGTGTTTATCGACGCGTACGGCGGCCTCGAGAAACTCGAGTTGGCCGCCGGCGAATCGTACATTCTGGATAATGAACACCTGATAGCCTGGGACGACGACATCGAGTATTCGACCCGTCGGGTCGGCGGTCTTAAATCGACGCTGTTGAGTGGCGAAGGACTCGTTTTCGAGTTTACCGGCCCGGGAACGGCCTGGTATCAAACGCGCGATATGGATTCGCTGGTGGAGATTCTCGCCCCGCGGATGCCCGGTGAAGAGGCGGACATCTCCGTCGGGTAAGACCCTGAAACCCCACCCAGGAGGGGCTACAGTGACGATGCCCACCGCCGCTGGGTGAGTCGGTACGCGCTGTCATCCGCTTTGGCCTTCTCCGCCGAAAGACGCTGTGTCATTCTTCGGCGGGTAGCCTCGGGCTTGACCCAGAATGGGTCACGGATGCTCGCTACACGTTCCAGTCTGCAACACGCGTCACAAAGCCAGGAAGCCCCGAGGACCGACCTCGGGGTGGGTCCACGCCCCTGTGTCGTGACGTTTCGTGGACCGCGTTACCGGTTCCCGCCGACTGTCGCCTGGTGAGTGTTGATAATGTGGGTGAAATTTTCGAAGACTCGCTTCGATTCGTTTGCGGCCGAGACTGTCTCGTCAGTGATGGTTTCGAGCAACGTTTCACGTTGTTTCTCGGGCAGTTCTTTCCCGTCGATCACCCACTCCGCGGTCTGGCGGTCGTACTCCGGATGGAACTGGATACCCCAGGTGCTCCCGCTGCGGAACGCCTGGATACCGGTGTCGTTGCGTGCGAGTAGCGTCGCGCCGGTGGGCAACTCGGCGACTCGATCGTGGTGTGTCTCGAAGCTCGTCACCGTCGTGGAAATGCCCTCGAACAGTGGGTCCGACCCGACGAGTCGGAGCTGTCGGTAACCAAGTTCGTGTTCCTGCATATCGACCACACGGCCGCCGAGGGCCTGGGCGAGAAACTGGTGTCCCCAGCAGACCCCCAGCATCGGCGTGTTGGCCCTGTGGACACGGCGTGCCCACTCCGTTAATTCGTGAATCCAGTCCCGGTCGTCGTAGACGGATGTCTGTGAGCCACTGATAACGACTCCGTCGTAACCCCAGTCACGGGTCGTAACTGCCGGCGGAAACTCCCCGGCAGACACTTTGAACACTGTAACCGAGCCGTCTAATTCCCGCCGGAGGTTCGACTCTGCTGGCGTGTCCCCGAGCGATGCGTCGAGTACAGCGATAGTCGGGTCCATACCGGTACTTGAGGTTCAGCGCCCATTAGAATTGCGTGCATCGTACAATATACGAGCCACCGCGGCGGGACACTCCCTTCGAGCAATCGGGGGACTCGACTGACTGTCCCCCGGAGACTACCGAGTCTCGGTATCTCGATGTACTCGACCCCACCGAGTCACCGACGAGAGCCCGCCACGGTCCCTCCACACGTCGCGACTCAACGCGTGAGAGCGGCACAGTGGTAGGCGCCGATAGGGTGTGTCGGTGAACCAGGGGGGGGTGTCAACTCAAGCGGCGCAGGCGGGCTGTCATGATCGGTGGCGTGCCATCCACAATACCTTTCAAGTAGATGCACGTGGTCGCAGTACGGTGAGTCAGTTCGGCGCCCTGACGCTTCTCAGAGTGGGGCCTCCAGTGATAAGCGGCGTCGTTGCCGGTCTCACGGCAGTAGCCGTCTTCCGGCGATTGCGTCATGGATCGGTCTACACGGGACTCGCGCGACCGTACATCATTGTCGCAGGTGCGTTCGCATGCTTCACCATCGCCTATGCAGCAGTCGGGCTCCGGGCCTCCATTACGTCGCAGGCGAGTTGGCTCAGCTACTTTCTTATTGTTGTGCCATGGACAGTGTTTGCCACCAGGTATATTGGGCTGGGAAGACAACTCACTCGCCGACGGATTACCGCCGGAGTGATACTTGTCGCAGTGACAACCGCATTGATACTCGTTGCCTTTCTCCTCGGTGACGGTCCAGTGAACGACGATGTCGTCCGGACCATACAGACCGTTCAATCGGTCTTCTCGCTCGCGTTGGTTACAACCGTGTTCGCACTGGTCGTCGCCGTTGTTGTGACCTCGTACCGACACGAGCGGTTATCCACTATCCAAGGTATTACCGCCGTGGTACCCATTGTCGTCCTGATTTTCACATTTCAGGTGACCCGTCCATCGACACCGCTTGTAAACGACGTGTTAGTGGGGGCTGCGTTCGCCGCGACCTCGGGAAGTCTCGCTGCCGGGGTCACGCGGTACGACCTCATAACGCAGCTTCCGGGAACGCGCCGGATCGGGGAGCGGGCAGCACTGACCGAGACCGACGAGGCAATCATCGTCATAGACGACAAGCGACAGGTGATTCGGTCGAACGACTCGGCCGCAGAGAGTTTCGACGACCCCCTGAGGCTGGAGGATGTGACCGACCACTCGGTCCCGACGCTGACCGACTGCAAGACGATTGTCTGTCAGACCACAGCAGGGCGCCGACAGTTCGAACCGAGCGTGTCCCCGCTCGTCGACGAGTACGACGAGACCCTTGGCTATACGATCACGCTCATCGATGTGACCGACCGGGAGATACGCCGTCAACGGCTCACAGTTCTGAATCGCATCCTCCGGCACAACGTCCGTAACGAACTGGATATTATCCGCGCGCACGCAGAGGCCGCCGACCTCACCGAAGCGACAGCCAGCGTCGACAGGCTCGGGAGACTGAGTACGGAAACACGGCGGATCGAGCAACTAATGCAGCGGTCAGTCACGGACCGGAGGGCAACGCAACTGCGCCCGCTTCTCGACGGCGTGGTCGATGATGTGACGGCGGGAACAGACGCCGACGCGAGCATCACGGCACCGGACGTGGCACTCACTATCGACGCGGAACTGTGTCGCTACGCGCTTCGGCACTTGGTCGAAAACGCGGTCGAACACAACGATTCCCCGTCGCCGCGCGTCGCAGTGCGGTGTGAAAGAACCGACGGGGGCGTCCGGATCACCGTCGCGGACGACGGCCCAGGCATCCCTGACGCCGAACGGGCGGTAATCGAGGCCGGAACGGAAACCAAGTTAGAACACGCTAGTAGCCTCGGTCTCTGGGGGGCACACTGGGCAGTGCAGACGGTGGGCGGGTCACTCTCGTTCGAAGACAGCGACCTCGGCGGGACATCAGTCGTGGTTACCCTTCCCGACACGACCACCAGTAGCCAAGAGACGTGAATCACAGGACTCTCACACTCACGCGTGCGCCGGTCTTTGTCCGCGGAAACCAGGCGGCAACGTTTTTTCTCCGTGATGGTGAGATAAACCGCCGTTCACCGAGTGCAAGCGTGGTATAGTTGTCAGTTGTCGTGTGAGCCGCTGGTCAGAACAGGTCGATAATAAGATCGATCGCATACAACACAGCCTCACCGATCCGCTCGCGCCACGAAGTCTCCGCATCCTCGTCGTCCTCCGTGTCGCTATCTGTTTTCTCCATAGTCTTATGTAGGGTGTGAGTCAAAAAAACTTCAGCAAACGGCCAGTGGAACCACCCATGCAGTGGCCGATGCTCGCCATTGTGGGGCTGTTCGCGCTTGCCTGGATTGTAACATTCTACCAATCGTGGCGGAACGACTGGGACGTGAGCCGAACGGCCGGGGAGGTTGCCTTCCTTGGCAGTGCAACGGTTGGAGTGTTCTACGACGAGTTCTTGCCTGCCGAGTCACAACTCTCGGGGTGAGTCGAGCCGGTCGTTGCTCTGAGTATGCTTCTTTGCTTCTTCGTTGCGTGGGTCCGGAGACCCAGCCGAAACACGCAGTCGCCTCAGTCGAGGATAGTGTCGGCATCGATTAGTCGGTGACTACGTTCTCTCATCACGGAAAACCAACGGATGAATACGCTGTGGCAAATCGGCTGCATCATGGGCATGATCCTTGATGCCGCCTACGTGTTGTTCCCCCGGCGAGTCTATCAGTTCGGTCTCGGATCCCTCCGATACTCTTCATCCACTCAATCGGTGAGGTCCGATTACCCAGTTTGGCTCTATCGGGCAATCGGCGTGTGTCTTTTACTCATCTGCACAGCGGGAATGGTGCAGTAGGTACCTCCCAGTGCACGGTATTTTTACGCCTCCTCACACAGCGTAGCCGGATTTCGCGACTGCGACCTGTGCAGGGTCGTAGACAGGTGCTGTGCGTCGAACACTGAAACCGCCGAAAGCCACTGGTCAGACAGTGGACACGTTGGCCAGTATGCAGGACCTCACCGTCCGCGCTCAGATCGGGGAGTTCAGCGTGCCGAAGTACACCTGCCAGGCGAGGACCGACTTTGCCACCAGACTCAATAGGACGTACATCTTTTCGCCGAAGAGATAATCCTGCCAGCGCGAGACCTCTAAGTACTGCAGCGCCATGTTTATCGCAAAGAGGTTGAAGAAGATGAAAATCGAGACGTAGATGTAGATAACGAACTCGGGGAACTCCCCGCCACTGGCCGTTACCGTGCCGACGAACGTAATCGCAATGACGACCCACGGCACGATACCGGCGATAACACCGACCCAATACGGCGTCCAGTCGGTCTCGCCCGTCGTCTCGTTTCGCTGCTCCATCAGGAGTCCAGCGAGGTTCATGACTGCAACGAGTCCAAACAGTGCAACGAGCGTCCCGAGGTCCCAGACCCCAGCCAACATCCCGATGACGACAATCATCAACGAGGCACTCACGGAGTATTCGAGCCACCGATAGGGATTCATTCCCCTGTCGAGAAAGCTGACGTACCGGTCGTACAACACAGTCGCGATGGCAGCGTGTGCAATCGCAGAGAGGAACAAAAAGCCCGCCACAAGCAGCGGGAGGTTGGCATCAATAAACGACACGGTCGTCGGGAAGATGGTCTCGGTTTCGGGGTCGAAGCCGTATCTCGTGCGCGTTATCGGCCACAGAACCGTCTCGGCTACGAGCACCATTGCTGCCGCTTGTCCGAAGTGCAGGACTGCCATGACAGCATTCCACAGGCGCAATCGGGTGTTCCGCGCGGAGCGTTGCTGGCTACTCTCGGTCACTGTTTTGTTTGCTGTCGACATACCGGAAAAACGCCACGTGAGTTCTTACGATTACCGGTTCCCGGGGGCGCATGCTTCCGCCGAAAATCACTCCACAAACTGTCCGTCAGTAACCGCATCGATATCGACTGAGCCTGTTGAGAGGCCCAGTTCCGCACAGAACGCTGCAAGGTCTTGGTACATCTCGGTGTCTTGTGTGAGGTCGGGGGTAAAGAACTCACGCGTCGCAGTCGCGGTCTTGTCCATCAGCTCCGGGTTTTCATCCCGAAGCTCAGGATGGCGCTCGAAGAACAGTTCGACCGCCGCCTCACCGTCCTCGACGGTGTCTTCGACGCCGCGCCGAGTCGCATCGATGAACCGCTGTACTTCGTCAGGTTCGTCATCGATTTTTCCGTCGGCAGCCGTGAGAACGAGTCTGTTGAAGTCGGGCACTCCGTACTCGGCGAGTTCCCAGAGGTCCGCCTCGAA
Source organism: uncultured Halobacteriales archaeon (assembly GCA_964581735.1). Taxonomy (GTDB): domain Archaea; phylum Halobacteriota; class Halobacteria; order Halobacteriales; family Haloarculaceae; genus Salinibaculum. Next base: position 14,203 of record CAZOQK010000011.1, read on the forward strand.
GCCACGGTGGCGGCTTTCGACGATTTCGAAGTTGTAGAACGCGAGGAAGGCGATATCGGCATCGCCTTTGATAAGTGCGTCGGTGTGATAGAAGCCTCGCTCGACTGGCTCGATATCGTCGGCCGTCAGGTCACCACCCGCCTGTCGAGCCATGTATGCGACCATCTTCCGCCCGCCGGGGCCGGGCGCCCCGGGATAATTTAAGTGGACACCCGGCTCGAGGGCTGCCGGGGACTCCCAGCCCCGGTCAGCGGGGTACTGGATTCCGCCCCGAGTATGCAGGAACGTCGCGATGCCCGTGACAGGAACACCTTCAGAGCGTTCCGGCACCAGGTGAATCGGTTCGGTAATCGCGTAGTCGAGTTCCCCCGCTGTGAGCATCTCGAGGGTGTCGTAATGCTCCGGCGGTTCCCAGATATCCAGTTCGAGCCCTTCGTCCTCGTAGTACCCACGCTCGTCCGCGACGACGAACGGGATGTGATCCGGGTTGAGAAACCACTCGAGGCCAAGCGTCACTGTGTCCATGCTCGTATGTAGTCATTACCGGCATATATAACTTCAGAATACCCTGCTCAGTGACTGGGATGGGGCAGTCGGAAAGAAACGCAAAGCGAGCGATGAAACTGCGTTCGTGGCCGGGTCGTCATCGTCCACACACTGTCGACAGATTTTATTGCGGAGAGCGGTTGTAACCGATATGGGCAATGCCGCTGCTCCGCCCGTCACGGACGATCGAGACGTGCGAGAGCAAGCAACCGAACTGCTTCGGGGGACAGCCACCTGCACGCTCGCGACAGCGACCGTCGACGGGGGTCCGGAGGCGGCAACTGTCCGGTTCGTCGCGGACGACGAATTCAACGTGTACATCAACACCGCGACGACCTACAGGAAATACGCCAACATGGCTGAGAACCCGCGTGTTGCAGTAGTTGTCAATGGGGATACCGGGAACCTCCAACTTGAAGGCTGTGCAGCGGAGTTGCAGGGTAGCGACGCCGAGATGTTCCGGGCGCAGTACGTCGAGAAGTACGGCCCGAGCAAGTACCTGACACACGAGACAAGCACCTGTTTCGCGATCACGACCGACTGGGTTCGCCTCCTCGTCGATGGGACCTTCCCACCCGAACACGCGATGGTCGTTGGAGAGGGTCACACTGACCCCCACTGAGTCGTTGGCACGGAACCAGGTCACACCGTACCTGTCCCTCGCTGCCTACCCGGACGGACAATATTTGATTCTCGATGCCTAGTCGTCAGTATGTCCGTATCCAAATCGTACATTCACATCCTGTCGACGGACGCCAGCGCGCTTGTTGATTTCATCGAGGATATCGAGTCCTCGTTTCTGGAGTTTGGCATCGCTCCTGACGTAGACCGCCCACGCGAACTCCCGGTGTCCGACGCCCGCGCCTGGGCGCAAACCCAACCCGAGCGGACCTCGGCAGATGGGTGGTTCCCGTACCTCACCAGGGAATTCATCGGAGTCGTCGGCGCGACACCGCCTGCAACGCTGCACTACGCCGGTGTCTCCGGGATGGCAGTCGTCGGTCGTGTGCTCAGGGAGACCACTGGCGCACACGCCGGCGTCGTCCTCCAGACACACACTTATACAAAGGCACCGACGGACTACACCGTCCACCGGTACGACACGACAGCCAAGGAGTACGTGCCTGTCGCTTCGGGCACATATGGGTAGCAGATACTCAAGGTGATGCTGCTACCGGTATAGCCTGCTTTGTTGAGGGAACGCTGTCATGTAGAGTTGCGCGGCACTTTTGCTCGTGGGCGTCTCACCATACCTTGGTGGCGATGATGAGACGTTACCCCCGCTCAGCCCCTTGTGATGATACCGCTTAGCCTGAGCCACCACAACTCTCGACAGCCCCGCAACCACTAGTAGACGTTCGTTTTCCCCCACTGAGCCCCGTGTGATGAGACGTTCAGCCGAGCCACTGTCTCAAACCGCGGGAATCTTGAAATGATAGCCGGTCGTACCCGACCCTATGAGCGACCAGTCCGCCCACCGGTCCGCCCCTCCACACCGGTCCATCCAGCCCGCTATCGAGACGGACGCCCTCACCAAGCGCTACGGTGACGTGTTGGCCGTCGACGGGCTCGACCTCTCGGTGCCGCCGGGAGCCGTCTACGGCTTTCTCGGCCCGAACGGCGCCGGGAAGACGACGACGATGCGGATGCTGACGACGCTGACCCGTCCCACGAGCGGCAGCGGCCACATTGTGGGTATCGACATCGGGGACCGGAACGCGCTCATCGAACACATCGGCTATCTCCCCGAGGGGCCGCCGCTGTTCGACGAACTCACCGGCCGTGAGCAATTGCGCCACGTCGCCGCTCTCCACGACATCCCCGGGGACGTGGCCGACGGGCGCATCGATTCGTACCTCCGACGGTTCAACCTCGCCGACGCCGCTGACCGTCGCCAAGAGGGGTACTCGACCGGGATGCGTAAGAAAATCGGGCTGATCCGGACGGTCATCCACGAGCCCACAGTGCTCTTTTTGGACGAGCCCACATCAGGGCTTGACCCGCGGGCCGCCCGGACAGTCAAGGATCTCATCGCGGACCTCTCGGCCGACGAGACGACAGTCTTTCTCTCGACGCACATCCTCTCTGCGGTCGACGAACTGGCCGACACCGTCGGTGTGCTCAACGACGGCTGCCTCGTCGCGGAGGGGTCGCCAGCGGAGCTGAAACGCCGGGCCGAACGCGGCGAGGGGAGCAGTCTCGAGGATGTCTTCCTCTCGGTGACCGCCGACCACGCCGACGAGCCGACCGGCGCGAGCAACGGGCAGCGATGAGCGCCGCGGGACACGCGTTTCGGCTCGCCCGTATCGACGTACGGCGGATGGTGCGCAAGCACACCGACCGCGACGGCGGCCTCGGAAAGCTCCTCTCGACGGCGGTGTTCCTGTTCGTGCTCGGTGCGGTCACGCTCGGCGGCGGCTATCTCGCGTTCCGTGCCGGCGAGGCGGTCGCCGCGGGCGAACTGCCCATCCCGGCCAACGCAATCGGCGTGTTCCGGGGTCTCGTGGCCCTCTTCGAGCTCGTCCTCACTGTCGTCATCGTGGTCCGTGGGATTGGCCAGCGCGGCACGCTCGTCAACGCCGAGGGAGTGTTGACAACGGTCCCGACACGGGAGGCGCTCGTCGGCCTGCTCGTCTCGGAGGTCGCCTACGTCCTGCTGTGGCTCGCCGGTCCGACACTCGGCGTTGGCGTCGGCCTCGCCGTCGGGCTCGGGACCCCCTGGCCGGTCCTGACACTCCCCGTCGGCGTCACAGCACTCGCCGTCGTCGCCGTCGCGGCGGGCTATCCGATCGGCCTGGGGATTCGACACGCTGTCACCCGGTTCGCCTTCGTCGCACGGAACAAGGGTACACTCCTCGTCGCGGTGTTTCTCGCCTACGTCGCGGCCATCGTCACGGGATCGCTCAACCGCGTTCTCCTGGCGCTTTTCGAGCCACTCCAGCAGTCCCCCACCGGTTGGTACGCCGACCTCGTGACCCTCGGTGTGCCGGGCGTCGGCGCAACGCCCGTCCGCGCGGCCGGTGCCATCGGCGTCGCGGCCGTGGTCGCCGTCGTCAGCGTCGTCGCCGGGACGCGCCTTGCCGATATCCACTGGTTTTCCGACCCGGCGCTTGCCGGCGAGGACGCCGAGGAGGCGGACTCGACGACCGAATCCGCCGACCCGGGGCTAGAACGGCGACTCGCGCCGGCGCTTGGCGTTCCCACGGCCGCGCTGGTCGTGCTGGCGTGGCGGCGGGCGGTGCGCGCGCCGCTGAAGTTGCTGTACGCCGCCTACCCGCTCCTGTTCGTCGTCGGCTGGATTGGCGACATCGTCCGGACGGGGACCGTCCCGCCGGCACTCGCGGTCGGAACGGTCGTCTTCGTGACCTGGGCCGCCGGGGTCATCTTCACGCTGAACCCGCTGGGCGACCAGGGGGCCAGCCTCCCGACGACGCTGCTGAGTCGCGTCGACGGCCGCCAGTTCGTCCACGCCCATCTAGCGGCGAGTCTCGTCGTCGCCGTCCCCGCAGGTATCGCCCTGACCGCCGGGGCCGTCCTGCTCAGCCCGCTGGACGCCACGACCCGCCTCCTGCTTGTCGCGGCGGCCCCGCCCCTGATCGTCGTCGCCACCGCGCTCTCTGTGGGTATCGGCATGGCCTTCCCCCGGTTCCAGGCCGTCAACGTCACGCGCTCGGTGAAGACGGTCATCCCCAGCGTGCTCGCCTTCCTGCTCTTTACCCTCCACCTGCTGGCGACGACTGCCTCCGCTGTCATCGTCTACGACGAGGCGAGTCGCGGCCTCGCCGCGTTCGTCCTTACCTGGCTCCTGCCCTTCGGGCTGGGCGTCGACCCGGGGACGCTGTCCGGCATCGCGGCCGTTGCACTCGCCGTCCTCGTGGTGCTTCCGGCTGCCTCGTATCGCTATGCGGTGCGTCGGTTCGACGGGTACACCATGTCCTGAGTCGGTCAGCTATCGGGGGCGGCGGCAGTGAGCGCGAGGCCGACGACACCCAGCGCGACGGCGTAGCCGAAGGCCGTTGTGTACGCGTCGGTGAGGGCCCCGGCGACCAGCGGCGCGGTGAAGGCACCGGCGATGCCCACGGTGCCGAGCACCGCCAGCGCCCCGTAGACGGCGACGGGGTGGGCCAGCCGGCGGCCGCGGTCAGTGACAGCGTGCTCACCTGCGTGACCGCAAAGCCGGCGGGTGCGCTGGCGGTGAACACGCCGATTGCGGTCCCGCTCGTCGCCGCCGGGAACGCCCGTCCGACGGGGTTCGCACCCGCCGTCTAGATGGCACCGATGGCGACGCCGGTGACGATGCGGGCGGCCAGCAAGGAGAGAAAGTCACCCTGCCGGGTGGCGAGGAAACACCACGCCGCCGTGACGACGAAGACGGCGGTGCCCGCGGCGGTCACGCAAACGTCGCCCCGGCTGTCGATGACCGTCCCGATCATGAACTTCGAGGCAGCCCACGCGCCGGGAGTAGCGCTGACGAGCCACGCCGCCGTCGGGTCCGCGACGCCGGTCGCGGCGGTAATCCGGTTGACGATGCTCGCCGGGATGTGATGAACCCCGGCGACACGGGCGAGAGGAGCCCCGCGCCCGGCAGCACGTCGTCGACCGAGAGCCAGCAACTCAACCGTGTGGCCGCCCCGGTGCCGTTGCCCATCTATCGGCGCTACCGCCCTGACCCGAGCGAGCGTGTCGGGTCATCACTGAACCTATCAGCATATCCGCGCTCCGCGACGCTGTTTGCGTGTTAATACGGTGCAAACAGCGGTCGATAGGCCCCGCTCAGAAGGGGGCATCCGGGCCTTCGTCGGCCGCGGCGCCTTCGGTGTCGGTCTCGACAGGGCCGTCCCAAGACGTGAGCCCGCCCCGGAGGCTGTCGACGCGCCCGTCGAAGTTCTCGTAGGAGGCGATGAGGCGGGCGGCTTTGACGCTGGCTTTGCCGTGTGGGCAGACAGTAACGACGTGGTCGGCGTCGGCCACCGCATCGACTTCCTGTGTCAGTTGCGAGAGCGGGACGTTCACGCTGTCGGGAATGTGACCCTGCCGGAAGGCCGGGGGGGTGCGGATGTCCACGACCAGCGGGTCGTCCTCGCCGTTGAGTTCGGTTTCGAGCCGGTCGGGCTCGATTTCGCCGTCCATACTTTCACTGTGGGTCGGGCGAGTAAATCTGTGGCGTTCTTCGAAATAAACAGGGGGGCGATCAAGAACAGCAAGAAAGCCCTGACTGTAAACGCCCCTTTCAGTCCCGCCAGCGTAGCTCGACCGGTTGGTCTGTGCGGGTGGGGCTGAAAGGGGCGAGCGTCTGGATGAAAGCGGGTGTAGCAAGGCCCAAGACGCTATACGCCTCGGCACACACGAATAGCGCGGAGCTACGGTTCCACGGACCATGCGAGCGGGCCGGCGGCCCGCGAGCAGACGGCGCTGCGCGCCGTAAGCAGACACCGCAGGCTGAAAGCCGAGGACCGCAGCGACTGCACCGAGTCCCGCGAGAGCCGAGCGGAGAGGCTCTCGGTCTGGTCGAACGGTGAACGCAGTGAACCGTGAGACAGACGCTCTGGGCTTTCTTGCTATTCACAATCGTTTCACAGACCCTTACGCCACTGGTGAGCCCACGCCCAACTTCAGAGCAGTCCCTCAGCCTGCGCTAAGAGCACACCCTCCATAGTCGCGTCGTTGGCGGGCTGGCGGCGGGCAACGGCGAGTGCGTCCTTGACCGGCACTGTCCGTACTTCGAGGAACTCGTTGCTGTCGTGGTTGGTCTCGACCGGGTCCAGCCCCTCCGCGAAGACGATGCCGCGGCGGTGGCGCAGGACGCCAGTCGAGGTCCAGAACTCCTCAAGCAGGGAGATACCGGCGGGGTCGAACCCGGTCTCCTCACGTAACTCGCGTGCGCCGGCCTCGGTGAACGATTCGCCGTCCTCAACGACACCGGCCGGGAGCTCGAGATGCTGTTCGCGGATAGCCGGGCGATACTGCTCGACCATCACCAACTCGTCGCCGCTGCGGGCGACAACGACCACCGCGGATGGCAGAGCCGCCCAGTAGTACTTTTTGATGGTGCCGTCGGGCTGTTCGACCTCGTCGTAGCCGCCCTCGTACCAGCCGGTCTCGTACTCGGTCACGCTGTCGAGTACCGGCCAGTCGTGGTCGGCGAGTGCGTCGTCCGTCGGGTCGTTGCTCATCGTTGCTCCTGTGTAATCGTCAGCAGATACACTGTCTCGCCGTCGTGGACATAAATACGTTCCTCGGACACAGCCCCATCGTTCTGTCGTGTTAGCGACTCCCGTTCGTCGAAGACGGAGTGGGTAAAGGCCTCTTTAAATCCCGTCGGCCCCCGCCAGTAGGGGTCGGACTGGCCGGTCGCGTTGGCCCCGGCCGCACTCACCGCCGCCGTGGTGAACGGGTAGCGCTGCCCGGAGAGGTTCCCGGCGTCGATGGCGGTCTGGTTCGTGCCCGCGAGCGTGCCGTTGGTGGCGTTGTAGGCCCCCTGTGGCTCGGCGGTCAGGTAGTAGGGGTCGCCACTCTTGAGCAGGCCCGGCACCGCACCGAGCGCCATGAGCGCGACCACGACGGCGAGAATCGCGAGAATGAAATTCCGTGTTCGGGTCCGCATCACAGCACCTCCCGGTAGATGCGACCGAACGCCTGGCGGCGCAGCGTCCCGACGGCGGCCCGGCGTTTCTCGTGGAACGTGGCCGCGACCGCCTCGTCGGCGAAGGGGGCGACGTGCCAGACGACGCTGTCGACGTTTTCGTTGCCGACTTCCGTCACGTCGTACTCCACCGAGTCACGCCACGCCTCGAACTCCTCGCGGGATCCGACGCGGACTTCGAGCATCGACGCGAAGAGCGCGTCGCGTGCCGTCTCGACCACGTCGCCGGTCACCCGGTCGTCGTACTCGGTGGCGTCGAAGGCCATGGCGCGGGTGACCTCTTTGACGACCGTCTGTGCCGGCGGGCCGAGTGCCTCATAGCGCTCGCGGGCGGCCTCGGCCGTCTCGGGTGCGAACAGCCCCTCGGTGTCCATACCCGCCGTTGGGCCGGCGGGGCTTATTCGCTTTCGGAGTCAGCCGACGAGTCCTCGCCCTCGGCGCGGCGTTTGCGGGTCAGTTCGCGTGCCTCGGCCAGGATGTCGTCGTGGTCCCCGACCTCCTCGTCGGCGAGTGCCGACTCCGCTTCCGAGAGCATCGCGTCGGGGACGCCCCGGGTGGGTCGCCCGCCCGCGTGTTCGTGGTCGTGGTCGTGACTGTGACCCTGGTCGGTCGTGTCCTCAAACACCTGTGGGTACTCGGTGTCGTCGGCCGTCCCGGCGAGCTCCTCGCCGAGGGTCGTCTCGTCCATCGACTCCCACTCGGGGACGTGCTCGTCCAGCCAGTCCTCGTGGTCGCCGCCGCGGGCAAGCGCGGTGAAGGCGAGGTGGTTCGCCAGATGTGTCGCGTCGGCCTGCGGGTCCGTACAGACAGGACAGGCATAACCCATACCGGAGCGAAGGCGACAGGCGCTCAAATGCGTTGTGTCACGCCGCCGATTCGGGCGGGTCGGACTCCCCCGAGCGGGCACTGGCCGCCGGGAACACCCCGGCCATGGAGACGCCGGCACCGATGAGGGTGTCTTCGGGGTCGAAGATGGGGAGGGACACGACCGGATCAACGAGCGACCCGGGGATAATGACGACACCGAAGAGGGCCGCAGACAGGCCGAGATAGTAGGTCAGCGACTGCGTGTTCATACCGAGGGGGCGCGCGCAGACAGGGTAGCCGTTTCTACTGGTCGCGGACGAGGACGAGCGCGTCCTCGCCATCGCTGTAGTATCGAGGGACTGTTCGCCGGTGGACGAAGCCGTAGTCGCGGTAGAGCTGGCGCGCACCGGTGTTGGATTCGCGAACTTCGAGTTTGACCGACGCGACACCGCGGGCGCCGAGGACCCCCAGTGCCCGTTCGAGCAGCGTCGCGCCGATCCCCTGACCGCGCTGTTGTTCACGGACTGCGATGTCCTTGATGTGCCCGAGTGGCCGGCCGTGGTTTGGCACCGAGTCGGCGACGACGTAGCCGACGATGCCGCCGGCGTCGGCGACCAGGAATCCAGATTCCTCCAGATACTGCTCGAATGCGTCGAACGGCCAGGGCTGGGGGAAGGCAGCCTGCTCGATGCGGTGGACCGCCAGCAGGTCCGCACGCTCAGCCTGCCGGACCTGCAAGCCGCCGGCGGACGATGCTGTAGTCGTCACACCACCTACTATTCGCCACGGGCACAAATGGCTATTGCCCGAACCCACCCACCTATGCTGTCCCACTACCCAGGAAATTCTATGGTGTTATCGCTGTTGCACTGCCCAAACCACCGGACGGAACAACCACAAGCTTCTTAATTATCACACCCAAATCCAAAGACGCACCCATTTTGGGTGCCACCCCCACCCCCCACCCCCACCCACCTACACTCTTTCAGATTTCGACGACTTCAGAGAGTCATCACCGCCGACTGCCCACGAGTGACACCACCCGCCACACCGATGATTGCCCGGACTCAGTCGTCGGACAGCGACGGTCCGAGCTCGAGTTCGTGCTCGGAGATAGTGGCCGCCGGTCGCAGGAACTCACGGTAGTCGAACTCCGCCAGTTCCACACCCTGGGCGACCCGCGACGGCCAGTCGGGGTTTGCGAGCGCGCCCGTCGCGAGCGTCAGGAAGTCAGCGCCGCCGTCGAGTGCGGTCCGTGCGGCCTCGGGTGCGCCCAGGCCGCCGTTTGCGATGACGACCGTATCGTCGGTAGCGTGTTCGACGGCAGCCTCCCCGAGTGTGGGTCCGTCCGCGCCGAACGTAGGGGCCGTAGCGTCGGGTTCGGTCGTGTGGATGTACTCCGCACCGGCAGCCGACAGTTCCTCGAAAAACACCGCCGCCGCGTCCTCGCCCTCGGCCCACTGGTGGTCGGTGTCGGTCACCATCGTCTGTGAAACCCGGATGCCAACGACGAACTCCTCGGGGACGGCGTCGGCGACCGCGGCGACGACCTCGGCCGGGTATCGCACCCGCGCTTCCGGCGGACCGCCGTACTGGTCCTCGCGCTGATTCATCCGCGTCGAGAGGAACTCGTTGAGGAAGTAGCCGTTCGCGCCGTGAATCTCGATGCCGTCGAAGCCGGCCGCGGCGGCGTTGTTCGCCGCCGAAACGAACCCTTCACGCGCGGTGGCGAGGTCCTCGTGGGTCGCTTGCTCCGGGACAGGGTATGGGCCGCTCCCGCCGTAGGCCTCGGATTTCTCGCCGTCGGGCTGGACCGCCGACGGCGCGATGGTCTCCTGTGGCTCGGACGGTGGCATCCCCTGGTTCTGTGCGCCACAGTGCATCAGCTGGGCGAAAATCGGTGCGCCGGCCTCGTGGACGGCATCGACCACCGGCGCCCACGCCTCAACGTGGTTGTCGGTGACCAGCCCCGGCTGGTTTAGGTAGCCCCTGCTGTAGGCGTCGTCCGTGTAGACGCCCTCGGTGACGAGAAAGCCAAAGCCGCCCTCGGCGAACTTCGCGTAGTATCGCGCCATCTCATCGGTCGCGCGGCCATCGGCCGTCGCGCTGACCCGGGTCATCGGCGCCAACCCGACACGGTTCTCAAACGTCAGCTCCCCTATCGACAGTGAGTCGAACAGCATTTCAACTTCGGGTATGCGCTTGAGGTGAATAGGCCACTCGTTCTGTCCTCGGAGCCGCGGCGGCCAATGGGGATGGGAGACCGGTCGGCTGTGTGCCGGTCAGGGGTAGACCAGCACGGTGCCGAAGTCCTCGTCTAAGACGACGACTTCCTCGCCACCCTCGGCACGGTGTTCGGATGTGACGGCGACGGCGTCGCCGGGGACCACGGCCACTTCGTCTCCCAGGTCGATTTCGATTTCCTCGCGGAGGTCTTTCTGTTTCTGAACCTCGGCGGGGTCCATTGCTTCGAGTGCCCCGACGACGGCGCCCGCCTGGTCGCGGAACTCCGGCCCGATGACCGAGTGGTCGGGGTCGATGGCGACCGGCACGAGTTCGACGCTGGGCTCGCCGGCGCGGACGTGGACCGGCGCGTTGACTGCTTCCGACAGGTCGTAGGTGTCGACAGCCGCCTCGGGCGTCTCGTCGGGGTACACCTCGACTTTAGAGAGGTCGGCGTTCAGCGCCATCCCCTCGTCGGACTTCCAGCCTCGCACCGTCGAAGCGGTGTCGGCGATGAGTTCACCGACGACCTCGCTTTCGGGGTCGGTCATCTCGACATCGGGCCACTGAGTGGCGTGAATCGACCCTTCCGTGCTCGGGAGAGCGTCCCAAGCTTCCTCGGTGAGGAACGGGGCAAACGGCGAGAGCATCCGCAGCGAGGCCGACAACGACTGAAACAGCGCCTGCCGGGCGGCGTCGCGTTCGCCGGGGCGACCTTCGTAGAGTCGGCCCTTGATG
>CAZOQK010000012.1:0-11532 GCA_964581735.1 uncultured Halobacteriales archaeon
GTCTTCAGTGTCCTCGAATACTACGACTTCCTCGATGGCCGCGTCGCCCCCCGCCCACAGACCCGCGCCGGCGGCTTCGAACAGTACGGCTCGCCCGTCGGCGGGCTTGTCACGCTTGAACCCGACCTCGGCGACCGCGTCTCCGCCGGCCAGACCCTTTTCGAGATTACCGATGTGTTCGGCACCGTCAAAGAGACGATCACTGCTGACTCCTCGGGCGTGTTCTGGCGTTCGCGCCGACTCCCACACGTCGCCGCCGGGGAGTACGTCTGCTCGGTCGGGACGGATATTGATACCTATTAAACTACTTTTTGCTGCGTCGGGTCTCACACGCGCGCCGGTGGCGCGCGGTGGACCACTCCTTGCAAAAACATCCGCAGAAATCGAAGATTTCTGCCGGGCTGCGCAAGAGCTTCGCTCTTGCGAACATGGCGAAAAAGGCTGCTCGCGCTCGGTAGAGCGCTCGCAGGTGCTATTCTAGCCTTCTCCGCAACCGCCACCGCAAAGCAACCCTCCCTTTCCCATCGGCGCGCGGCCTCACTATCGTTCGGCACGCGCTCCAGCCACCGCCCCCTCGACTGCGCCGCAACCGCCACCCACTTTACCCTCCCTGTCAGTCCCTCCACTATGCCACCAGCCCACCACGTCGGATTCACCGTCTCCGATCTGGACCGCGCCGTCGACTTCTACACCGATGTCTTCGACCTGCCCGTCCTTGCTGAGTTCTCTGTCTCCGGCGAGGAATTTGCGGCCGGCGTCGACGTTCCTGAGGCCACCGGCAACTTCGCGCATCTCGACGCCGACGGTATCCGCCTGGAACTGGTCGAGTACGACCCCGAAGGCGACGCCGCCTACGCTGACCGCATGAACCAACCCGGCGCGAAACACCTCGGACTCGAAGTCGAGAACTTAGACGACTTCTACCAGGCGCTCCCCGAACAGGTTGCGACCCTATCGGAACCGCAGACAACCGAGAGCGGCACGCGCATCTGCTTCGTCCAGGACCCCGAAGGAAATCTGGTCGAGGTACTGGAGACGTAGCGCGGGGTTGTCGCTAGGATTTGTCCGTTTTATGTATAATAAAGAGAATATACACGATACTGACCTCACGCTGTAAAATCTCAGATAGTAATAGTTAATTGACACTCAGCGCACGCTCACCGCTCGGGATGTGTCGGCCCGTCGAACCCACCTCTCACCAGCGGCTTCGCAATATGCCGCCGTGCCACCGGCGGCACCTCGTACCACCCCTTCTCGATGTCCCGCTCCAATTCCTGCTCGACTTTCCCGTCCGCGCTCGTCTTGCAGTCCCGGCACCGATAGCCCGCGTTCGCGCCCGCCGACTTCATCGAGTCCCCACAGTCGGGACAGTCCGGCGTCACCAGTTCCGTTCGAACGGCGTCCCGAAGCGCGAACTTCTCCAGTTTCACCGTCCCGTCGCTCACCTCTCCACAGACAGTCAGGCGGTCGCCTACGCGCAACGCCCGCACGCGGTGGCGAAACCGTTTGGTCGGTTCAAACGCCGCACACCGAACCTCGCTGCTGTCTTCAAGTGTGAAAAATACGTGCCCGCCCTCGCTTGTTTCCGGTGGCGTGGCGACGGTGCCGTCCAGCCGGTACGCGCGGCCATCCTGTGCTTCCTCGGCGGTGCCGGCCCGGAGGTGGGCGTCGGTGCCCTGGTTCGTCACGAAGGTCTGCCGGAAATCGACCGGTTCGCTCTCGATGCGCCGGGCGACCCGTTCGACGGCGTCGGGGTCGTCACCGCGAATCCCGTGGAGGACGGGACAGGGCGTGCGGGGCACACAGACCGCGACGCCCTCCTCGCGGTCGATGGTGTCCCACACCTCGGGGTAGCCATCGTCGGCGGCGGCCACCACGGAGCCGTCGTCCACGTCGCGGTCGGTCCCCCAGTGGTCGCGCTCGCGGTAGGAGATACACTCGTAGGTGGTCTCGGCGTCGTCCTCGCGCCACGCCCGCCAGCTGCCGGTGGCCGCTGTTGCGCCGACCAGTCCGCGGCCGTTGCCACGCTCGGCCGTCTCGATATTGGCGCCGTCGAGTACCTCACGCACCGCTTCGAGGTCGAGATACTCACTGACGGCCCGTTGGGCAACGTCGGCAAGCGCCGCGGGCACCGCTTTGGGTGCAGCGTCGACGACGACACCCCCTGGATTTGTCCGAGGGTCGGCCGTCTCGGCACGGTCCAGCGCGTCGTCTAGCAGCGTGACGGCGCGCTCGGCGGGGAGGTCACAGTGGAGAGCGAGCGCGGCGTTGCCCCGGGTTTTGTGTTCGACGGCGGGATTCAGTCTGACAAGCAGCGTCCGGTCGACGGTCCCACCAGCCTCGCGGACGCGCTCGGCCAGGCACGCGGCCACGTGCGTTGTACACAGCCCGCGGTCGCGCGAATCGGTGTCGTCGACAGCGATGACGGTCACTGTCCTGAGATAGGCTCCAGGATGCACTAACCGTTTTCGGGGCCACGACGATTTCGTGTCTCCTGCCAGTCATGTTCCCGGAATCGCCGGACACGGCCCGCACAGCCGCCACAACGCATAAATACGAGTAGGGGACTATGTATCCATAGGTACCAGTATGTCCCGCTCTGCGCTGGTGGGTAACGTCACCGCCATGCTCGAAGATGCAGGCTTCGTCGTCAGCGAGCGCTGTGCGATCCGGCCCAAGAGCTTCGACGTTGCTGCCCGCCGAGGGGAGAGTACCATCCTGCTGAAGATTCTCGGGAACATCGACGCCTTCGACGCCCGGACCGGCGCGGAAATGCGCCGTCTCGGGGAGTACCTGCACGCCACGCCGATGGTCGTCGGGCTCCGCACGCGCGACGAGGACCTCAAGCCCGGCGTGGTCTATTTCCGCCACGGCGTGCCCGTGCTCTCGCCCGACACCGCGATGGACCTGTTCGTCGAGGAGGTGCCGCCGCTCATCTACGCCGCGCCCGGCGGCCTCTACGTCAACATCGAGAGCGAGGTGCTCGCTGATGCCCGCGAGGAACGGGACTGGTCGCTTGGCAAACTGGCACAGGAACTGGGCGTCTCCCGCCGCACCGTCTCGAAGTACGAGGACGGGATGGACGCAAGCGTCGAAGTCGCCTCCCAGTTGGAGGAACTGTTCGACACACCCCTGACCGCCCCGGTCGACATCCTCGACGGCGCTGACGAGGTGCGCGAGGAGACCGAAACGCCCGCCGACCCCGATGTCGACCCCGACGACGAATCCATTGTTGCGGTCTTTACCCGCATCGGGTACGAGGTCCACCCGACCGAGCGCGCCCCGTTCAAGACCGTTAGCGAGGACGAGTCCGACCACGACCGCGTGCTGACCGGCCACTCTACCTTTACCAAGACTGCCCAAAAGCGGGCCCGCATCATGTCCTCGGTGGGCCGTGTCACGAAGACGACAAGCGTCTATGTCGTCGACGAAGCCCCCACCGACGCCGTCGAGGGCACCGCTATCGTTGAGGAAGCCGAAATCACGGATATCGAGGACCGTATCGACCTGCGGGACCTCATCATGGACCGCGGCGAGGAAGAGGGAACCGCTTAGGCGTAGTTTTTCTCGAGATACTCGACGATGTCGTCGGACTCGGGCATCCCGGTGATGCCGTTCTCGGGGTCGACGAGGACGGGCACGCCCGTCTGGCCGCTGACCTCTTCGACTTCGGTGCGCTCGTTGTGACTCCGGGGAACCATGTGGGACTCGTATTCGAGACCGAGTTCGTCGAGTTTCGTCTTGACTTTTGTACAGTACGGGCAGCCTTCCAGTTCATACAGTTCGAGATCCGACATTCACCTACCGTTGGTGTGGGAGGAACAAAAGCGCGACGCCCGCGTGTGGGCTGATGTTTACTTCAATATGGCGGCCGCTCCAGACGACAAGAAAGCCCCACCCATTTCAATCCCACCCGCACAGACTGGCCGGGCAAGCTACGGGCGGGACTGAAAGGGGCGTTCACGGCGGCTCCGCCGCCGTGAGCTCGGGAGAGCTTCGCTCTCCCGGTGACTGTGAACACGAACCCCGACGGCGGTGAGCCGAGAGAGCGAAGCTCTTTCCGAATAAGCACTACAGGCCGGAGGCCAAGGAGCGCAGCGAGTCGCGGGAGTGTTCACAGCCGTGGCTTTCTTGCTGTCCGAATCGGCCGCCCTACCAAAGTAAACACGACCCGTCAGAGTGAGCCGGCGATAGGACCGCTCGTCCGGACGAAAGAATAAGGGACGAAAGCACCGGCGAGCACCCACTGCCCGGCGTGGATGTCGTCAAGTTCACCCTGGGCGGCCTTGATAATGGGATCGGAGATGATGCCCGCCGCGACACCGTACGAGACAGAGTAGGTAAAGGGCACGATGAACATCGTCAGCCCGGCCGGCACGGCATGGGAGAGGTCGTCCCAGTCAATGTCGACGATATTCCCGAGCATCAGGACGGCGACGACGACCAGGGCGATGTGGGAAGCGTGCAGCGGGACGGCGGCGGCAAGCGGGACGAGCGCGAGCGACGCGATGAAAAGCAGGGCGACCACGAGCGCCGTCAGGCCGGTCCGGCCACCCTCCTCAACGCCGGTCGAGGATTCGATGTAGGTCGTGACCGTCGAGGTGTCGATGATGCCGCCGACAGTGGTCCCGACTGCGTCACCGAGCAACGGGCGGTCGATGTCCGGAAGGTTCCCGTCCTCATCGAGGAAGCCAGCGATCTGAGCGACGCCGGTCAGTGTTCCGGCGGTGTTGAAAAAACCCACCAAAAAGAACATAAACACAATCAAGAAAAAGCCGAGCGCGTCGACGTTCGAGAAGCCCTCGATGAAGGCGCCGACCAGCGGCGTAATGTCGTATCCCGCCGCCGAGTAGACGATGTCGGTCTGGCCGGTCAGCGACGCCGGTGTGTACAGATTAACGCCCGGCGAAACCGTGGTCGATGGCGGCGTAGCCGGCCATGTCGGCGACGCAGGACGGCGGCCGTCAGCAGGATGCCGAGGATAATCGAGCCGGGAATCCCCGTAGCGTACAGTGCGAACGTAGGGAACAGGCCGACGACGGAAATAATGGCGATGGGATCGTCGGCGAAGGCGGGGTTGAACTGGAGGACGGTCGCGGGGTCGCTGGCGACGACGTGCATCGCTTCCAGGCCGATGATGGCGAGAAACAGGCCGACACCCCCGCCGACGGCGAACTTGACGGGTTCGGGGAAGAGTTTGATAATGTACTTGTGGGCGCCCGCGACGGTCAGCAGGATGAAAAGAATCCCCTCGACGACCGCAGCGAGTGGTCCCGCCATTGTTCGTCTCTCCCTACAGATGCTGTTAATGCTGGCGAGACGGGCCAACAGTTGTTGGGGGAACGGACAACCGCCGGCAACAGCTACAAGTCCACGGCGTCGCTGTCGGCTAGCAGTTCCGAGGCGGTCACCAGCGACTCCAGTTCGATATCGTGGTCGGCCAGGTTCTCCCGGGCACCCTCTTCGCGGTCGACGACGACCACCACGCGGCCGACCGTCGCACCGGCCGCCCGAAGCGCCTTGGCGGCGTCGATTGCGCTCTGCCCCGTGGTCGCGATGTCTTCGAGGACGACCACTTCCTCGCCCTCGTGCAGGTCGCCCTCTATCTGGTTGCCGGTGCCGTACTCTTTGGACTGTTTGCGGACGATGACGTAGGGGGTGCTCGTTTCGACGCTGGTCGTCGCCGCCAGCGGGACCGCACCGAGTGCGACGCCCGCGAGTTTCATCTCGCCGACCCGCTCGGCGAACGCCTCGGCGACGAGCGCCAGCGTGTCGGGGTCGGTCTCGAAGACGTACTTGTCGACGTAGTACTCGCTGGTGCCCCCGTGGGAGAGTTCGAACTCCCCGAAACGCACGGCATCGGTCTCCCTGAGGGCATCGATGAGCGCCTGCGTGTCCATGTGGGCGGGTGATGGGGGCGGCAAATAAGGGCCTGCCGATGCCGGGTGAAGGCTGGACAACGGTTTCTGACCGATAGCGCGCAATGCAAGCCTATATGGGATACAGATACAGACGGTGGCGGGGCCCCGTCGAAAACGAACATCAACATTCGGTTGACGGGGGCGTTCCTCGAGGACATCGACACGACCTGACGCGACGAGGGGTACAACAGCAGAAGTGAGTCCACCAGGGACGCGCTTCGGGATGCCGTCGCGCACCCGGAGTTGACACGCGAGAGCTGGAAGGAACTCGCCGCCGTGGGACACGCCCGTCGGACCGGTGAGAGCGAGACGTTCTCCCGCGGGGAGGTTCCCGGCGAAACGGGCTTGCGACGACCTTGATCCGGACGCACAGGACAGGATTCCCGACAAACTGGACGACACCGTCACCGACCAATGGCGTGACCCCGAGGAGTATCCTGAACCGCTGACCGGCGTTTCACACTCGAAACTTCGAATCGGTCCGTTCCGTCTCGGCGTGGTCCGTGAGTACGACCGGCAGATGCCGGACATCTACACCATCGAGCACCTGGCGGTGCGTACACCACAGGTGACGACTGAACTGCGGTCAGGGAGGGCGTTGGCGAGCGCAATTCCTATGCCCCCACCGGGCGCATGCCCATCCGTGAACGTCTTCGGGTCGAGCGGCGTACGCGGGATCGCCAACGAGGAACTGACGCCACGCTTTGGGCTCGATATCGCACAGGCCGCCGGCGCGGTCCTCGATGCCGACCGCGTCGCGCTCGCTCGCGACACGCGCCACACGGGCGAGATGCTCGCCGACAGCGTCGCCAGCGGCCTCGCCAGCGTCGGCTGTTCGGTCGACCGCCTCGGCGTGCTCCCGACCCCCGGATTACAGGCCTACTGCGAGCGTACCGGCGTCCCCGGCGTGATGATCACCGCCTCCCATAACCCACCCGAGTACAACGGCATCAAACTCGTCGGTGCAAGCGGCGTGGAACTCACGAGCGAGCGCCTCGACGAGGTGGAAATCCGTCTTGATGCCGACCCCGCACGCGTCCCGTGGGACGAGACCGGCGCGAGTCGGCGCGTCGATGGCGCGCGCCGCGCCTACCGCGAGGGACTGCTGGACGCGGTCGACACCCACCGAATCGCCGCCGCGGACCTCACCGTCGCCATCGACCCCGGCCACGGTGCCGGATCGCTCACCAGCCCCGACTTCTTCCGCGACCTGGGCTGTTCGGTGCTGACGGTCAACGCCCAGCCCGACGGCCGCTTTCCGGGGCGGGACCCCGAACCTGTCGCCGAGCATCTGGACGACCTCGCACGCCTCACCCGCACCAGCGACGCCGACCTGGGCATCGCCCACGACGGCGATGCCGACCGCGCCACCTTCGTCGATGAAACCGGCACCTTCGTCGAGGGCGACGCCGCACTCGCCGCACTCGCCGCCGCCGAACTCAATGCCGGTGACACCGCCGTCTCGGCGGTCAACACCTCCCAGCGCCTCGTGGACGTGGCCGACGCCGCCGGGGCCGACCTGCGTCTGACGCCTATCGGTAGCACGTATCTCATCACCACAATTCGCGAACTACGGCAGGACGGCGAGACCGTCCCAATCGCGGGCGAGGGCAACGGCGGCATCCTCTTTCCGGCCTACCGCATCGCCCGCGACGGGGCCTACACCGCCGCGCGGTTCTGTGAACTGCTGGCCGACCAATCCGCCAGTGACCTCGTGGCCGACTACGACGACTACCACAACGTCCGGTACAACGTCACCTACGAGAGCGAGGCCGAGCGGGCGGCGATGCTTGAAGCTATCGGCACCGCGGCGGAGGACGCTGACGCCGACCTCGATACGACCGACGGCTACCGCCTCGACTACGGCGACGCGTGGGTGCTGGCCCGGCCCAGCGGAACCGAACCGCTCGTGCGCGTCTACGCCGAAGCTCGCGGGAAAGCCCGGGCCGAGGAGTTGGGCGAAGCGATGGTCGCGGCTATCGAAAACGCCTGACGCGTCGCTTGCCAGTTCGAGTCGCCGGACGGAAAAACGGTTTTAGTCGAGACGTACGTGTACCCGTACGGTCGATTCGTGTAGGCGGCGGTGCGTGGTGGCGCGCTCGGCGCGTCGAGTCATGTTACGCGGTGTTCCGGAAGGACTGCTTTTCGACGATTTCGGTGCTGTGACACTGCGGGCAGGCGTATTCGGTCAGCTTCGTCGTCTTGTCGTTGTAGTTCACCCGTGAACCGCATCGGGTACACTGTGTCATACACTCACCGGCACGACAATTGCATTATGAATCATTATGCTTGCGCCGGTTTATATGTGACCAACCCACACGGCCCGCGTTCACACCCGGGTCCGGCGGTGGGGGTTACCGCTCCGGGTACGCCGACAGCGCCGTCTCCAACTGTTCACGCTCCGCCCGTCGCTCGTCCAGCGCCGCCTCGACCTGGCCGCTCCGCAACCGCTCGCGTTCCTCAGGGGTCAACTCCGATTCGGCCACCGCGCTCTCGCGCAGCCGTTCGTACGCCGTCTCCCGGGGCAGTCGCTCGACGGCGCGCAACTGTTCGACCACGTCCGGCGCGAACCGATTGACAACCGAGGTCAACTCCTGACACCGCCACCGCACCGTCTCGGCAGCGGGCGGGGGCCACCCCACGGTCAGGGGCTCGCCGTCGAGTCGCTGGAGATAGGTCTGTTGGGTCGCCACCGCCCGCTGCAGCGCCGTCGGGTCCGCGACGTAGTGGTCCAGTTTCGACTGTGAGTAGTCAGCCAACTCCAGCAGTTTTGGGATCGGCTTCTCGCCCGGCGGCTGTTCCGTGACGAACTCGTGCAGGTCGGCGGGCGGCGGTCGAAAGTCGACCAGCGGGAACACGTCGGTCCCGGCGAGAACGTCGAGCACCTCCTGTGCGGATGCTTCCCGTTTGAATTCGGCGAATGCCGTCGTCACCGCCTCGTCGTAGCGCTCGATGGGGTCCCGGAGGCGCTCGGTCGGCGCATCCAGGTCAGCGTCGCCGAGTCGCTGAAGCCGTTCGAGCTCGTCGATGCGCTCGCGGACCGCCCGCAGACGCGTGCGCACGCCCCTGCGCGCCCGCTCGTACCCGTCGCGGGCCGCCTCGCGCTCGTCCAGTCGTTCGACCAGGTCCGCGACCGGCTCCAGTTGCTCGCGGACGTGCTCGAAGTCCGACTCCTTGAGGCGGCGCTGCTGGAGTCGCTCGTCGCTCTCCTCGAAGGCCTCCCGGAGCAGGATGTCCTCGGGCAACTCCTCGACGAAGGTGGCGACGCGGCCCTGGAACTCGATGAACGTCTGGAAGTCGCCGTCACCGGTTGCCGGCTCCTCGTAGCGGTCCAGCAACCCGACGAACTCCTCGTAGGCGTCGGCCAACTGCTGGAGGTCGGACTCGCCGAAGTCGGCGACACGGTCCTGTGCCCGCTCCAATCGGTCGGCGGCCCGCTCTAACTGCTCGACGGGGCCGGTGGTGGTCTCACTCGTAGACATCGTCGGGGTCAAACACCTGCTCGCCGACGTTCTCGCCGTCGACGGTGCGGTAGAAACACGTTTCATAGCCGGTGTGACAAGCCCCACCCTCCTGGGTGACCAGGTACAGCAGGGCGTCGCCATCACAGTCGACGCGCACCTCATCGACGTGCTGGACGTGGCCGCTCGACCCGCCTTTTTTCCAGAGTTCGTCGCGGCTTCGCGAGTAGTAGTGGGCCAGTCCGGTCTCGCGGGTCTCTTCGAGGGCCGCTTCGGTGACGTAGGCGAGCATCAACACCTCGCCGCTCTCTTTGTCCTGTGCGATAGCGGGGAGCAACTCCTGGTCGTCGAAGGCGAGGTCGGGGGCGTCGGCACTCATATCCGGGCAGTCGTGTGTCGGCATTGTATGTCTTGTTGTCAGACTACCGCCTTCGCTCTCGCGTAGGCGACCCCGAGCGCCCACATCGCCCACCCAGCACCGAACAGGAGAATCTGGATAGAGAGCCGGAGCCCGCTCTCGAGAGGTAGCGTCGTGCTGAGACCGAGAAACGCGACCAGCAGGATGAAGCCGGTGCTCAGCCCCGACCAGCGCCCGACTTCCCACGTCCCGCTTCCCTTCTCGTAGACGATGTCGGGGTGAGCGATAGCGAGGCGGGCCAGCACGGCGTAACTGAGGACGACACTCCCAGTCAGGAGCGGCTCTGTCGACCCGACAAGATAGCTTCCGCTACCGACGAGCGCGCCGACAGCGGCGGGGACCAGCCACCGGAGGGCAGCGTGCATATCGCGTACTTGGCCGCTACCGGCTTACGCTTTTTCAGACCAGCCCGACGCTCCCCAGCAGGACAAAGAGCAGGTCGCCGACCGTCAGCGAGACCAGCAGGCCGAAAAACAGCGGGACGAGGAACGGAATCCCGGGGGAAATCCACACCCGGTCCTCGCGGACGAGCATTTCCAGTCCCTCGCGGAGCGCCTCCGGGGTGGTGCCGTAGGCGCTGCCCTCGATATCGTCGAGAAACGCCTCGACACCCCACGGGTCGTCGTACTCCGACTCGATCTCGGCCGGCGCCTCCTCGGTGCCCCCGTCGGTCGCTACCTCACCGATGGAGCCGTCACCGGGGTCGTTGGGGTCGTCGGGCAGGGTCGCTGGGTCGCGGAACACGCCGGGGTCTGCGCGCAGTTCCGCGAGCGTGAGACCGCGATACTGCAGGTACATCCGCAACGCGTCGATGTCCAGCCCGCGCCACGAGAAGTACGACCGCAGCCCACCCAGCGAGAGGTCGTCGGTCAGCCCGCGGTCCGGAACGGAGAGGATAGTGCCGTACTCCTCGACGATATCGGGGACTGCGACGGGTTTGGCGACGAACATCCCCGGCGAGAGATAGCCCGAGGCGGCGTTCCGTACCGCCAACACGAACGGGTAGGCGATGCCGACGATGACCGTATTCGAGAGAATCGTCAGCGAAAACGCGGGGATGTTCGGCTCGACGACCGGCAGGAGAGACTCCATGCTGACCTCCCGGAGGTCATACACTGGAAAGACCGGAAAAAGGAGGGCGATGACCCAGAAGGCCTTGGTGTCGGCCCCGCCGAACCCGCCGATGAGCCAGAAGCCATAGACGAGCGGGACGACGAAAAACAGGCTGATGCCGACGCCGAGGACGAAGCGCCGTTGCTCGATTTGGGCACTGTAACTGCTCCCGGCCTGCAAGACGGTGTAGGCGTCCCAGGCGAGTAGGGCAAGCGCCAGCGCGACCAGCGGGTACCAGAGTTCGTTGGGGACCCGCCGGGTCTTGATATCGCGGTAGGCGACGTACCCGAAGAAGGGAACAGCCACCAGGCGCAACAGGTCGGGCGTCGACGCGAACACGACACTGCGTGCGCACGCCCCCCTGTTAGGGGTTCCGACTCCGGCAGTGCGAGTAGCTGTTGCTGTCGGGCCGTTCGGAACCGCAGAAACGGTGCTGCAGTCGCGTTCAGATAACGCGGGACTGACCGCGGTTATTCTGATCACCGGACCATCACCCCGAACCCGACGTTCAAGTACGATGCTGGCATAGAAACCGTATGAGCCAGGTGACGAGGCGAATCGTGCGGGAACTACACGACGAGCCACACCTCGAAGGCCGACGGATTACCGTCCAGTTCAT
>CAZOQK010000012.1:11542-24966 GCA_964581735.1 uncultured Halobacteriales archaeon
GGTCGAGGACCGCGGCCTCGAACCGCGGACGGTCGCCGACCGTCACGATATCGACGTGGCCGATGTCTATCGGGCGCTCACGTACTACTACGACCACCCGGCAGAGATGCGCGCCGTCGAACGGCAGCGCGAGGAGGCAATCGAGGATCACGAGCACCTGACCACAGACCCTGCGGACATCCGCGACTGATGGCGTATCGGATCCTGGCCGACGAGAATGTCGAGCGAGCGACGGTCAACTACCTACGAAAACTCGGTCACGATGTCGAACGGCTCGACGATATCGCCGAACTCGGACTGGGCACCGACGACGCGCCGATCGCCGACTACGCCCGCGATCAGGACCGGTTGATCCTCACGCAGGACGACGATTTCTTCACTGAACTCGATGTCGAGAACACGGCAGGCGTCCTCTTTCAGTGGGACCAGACGCTGTCGACACGCGAGGTGGGGGACGCCGTTCACGAGATGTCGCAGTACCTCGACCAGTCCGACGTGACCCTCGAATACGTCAGCAGGAACTGGGTATAAAGAGCGCGAGAACACCCGGTTCGTCGCCAACTTGAACAGGCGACACCGGAAATCGGGTGGCCACCGATCGATGGCGACGTGAACTACGAGTACGCACTGTTCGGCCGAAGTGGGTTCGCGTCGTCACTGCTGGAAGCAGCCGAGGAGCGAGACGACCTCAGTCTCTTTACAGTTGATGATGTCGTCGAGTCCCCGTCTGATACGGTTTACTGTAGTCTGTTACCGGTGAGTCCGGGAGAAGCAGTCTATTCTGAACACAGTTACCACTAAGAAAAACAGTCGGGAAAGGGCAGTCTCAGGCCGGAAACGGCAGGTCTGAACTCTCACTGCCCCTCCAGAAGACCGCGTCTGTTTAACGAGCGTTGTACGTCGTTAATCAGATGACGCGGTTCTGCAGGTAATCGAGGTGCTTTGCGTTGTAGACGATTTTGACCGTATCGGCGGCGGGTGACCCGATGCAGGTCAGGCGGACGTTCTTCTC
This sequence comes from uncultured Halobacteriales archaeon, assembly GCA_964581735.1. Lineage (GTDB taxonomy): Archaea > Halobacteriota > Halobacteria > Halobacteriales > Haloarculaceae > Salinibaculum. The sequence continues at coordinate 12,555 of CAZOQK010000012.1, forward strand.
CTCGACTTCCTCGTCGGAGAGAATCTGCTGCATGTCCATGTCGATTTCACCCTCGGTGACGATGGCGGCGCAGTTCGCACACGCGCCGGCACGGCACGAGAACGGCCAATCGAAGCCCTGTGCCTCTGCGGATTCGAGGATGTACTCGCCTTCGTTCACGTCAAGTTTGCCGTAGTCCTCTTCGTCGAGACCGGCGTCGGCCGCCTTCTCAAAGAGGTCATCTGCGTACATCTCCCAGCCTTGGTCGTCCACGACTTCGTAGTTGAGGTACTCTACAGTGGGCATCAATGCATTGTTGGGTCTCCTGCCGGTTAGACTTTGCTGTTCCGTAGGTATCTGCTGGAACAATCGTGATGGTTTTTCGGCTCCCGACCCAATCACACTGGCTCCAGTTCGCCGACGCCGTGGACCGACACCGGCCGCCAGGCCGCGGCTTCTATACCACTGTCCCCTCACGCAGTTGCAACCGTCGTCGGTGGCGTCACTGCGCGTCGGTCAACCGACTCACCGCCTCGTTGACCGCCTGAATCTTGGCCTGTTGTTGTTGGTTGGCCGCGGCGACGGACCCGACCTCGCGTTCGACGGCCGACTGGAGGTCGCTGCGGTCGATGGTGATTGTCTCGCCCGTCCGGGCAGCGGCGCCGCCGTCGGTCGCGACACTCCCCCCTTCGGCGATGGCATCGAGGACGTTCCCTTCGAGGCGGTCACAGAGCAGGTCGAAGATGAGGCCGTAGTAGACGCCGTACTGGCCGATGTAGTGTTTTATCGGCATCTCCAGCAGGTCGTGAATCTTCCCGATGCGTGCCCGATTCCGGAAGTACTCGCGGCCGTACTCGCCGTCGGCAAGGGTCACCAAATACGCCCGCTGGGTCTCTTTGAGCTGGTCGACGGCCTTCTCGGAACGGCCGATGACTTCGGTTGTCTGCCTGTAACTGGTCAGGCTGTCGTAGAAGTCCTCGGCGACCTGGCCGGCGTGGGCTTCGAAGCGGTCCTGCATCGCCGCGAGTCGCCGGCTGTTGTCCTCGTCGAACCCGATGAACTCCTTTCGCCACTCGATTTCCTCGGCGTCGATGTCACACTCTTCGACGAGGTGGTTCAGGCCGCCGTCCCCGAACCGGTCTGAATACTCCGCCACACTCATTCCTTCCTGCGTCTGAAGATAAATTCGATTATCGACGGGACGGACGGGGCCGCCGCGCCGATTCGAACCAACACCCTTTCTACCGCCACACGCCCACACTCGCGTATGTTCCCTGAGTTCGAGGTCGTCCCCGCAGTCGATATGCAGGAGGGTCAGGTCGTCCAGCTGGTCGGCGGTGAACGCGGCACCGAGAAGACCTACGGCAACCCTGTCGAGGCCGCACAGCGGTGGGTCGAGGCCGGTGCCGAGACGCTCCATCTCGTCGACCTCGACGGTGCCTTCGAGGGCATACGCGAGAACGCCGACGCTATCGACGCGATTCACGAGGCCGCCGACATCGACACCCAACTCGGCGGCGGCATCCGAACCGCCGAGGACGCGACGACCCTCCTCTCGCGGGGCCTCGACCGCGTCATCCTCGGGACCGCCGCCGTCGCAAATCCCGACATCGTCGCCGAAATCAGTCGGCCCTACCCTGGGTCGGTGATGGTGAGTCTCGACGCCAAGGACGGCGAAGTCGTCGTCTCCGGCTGGACCGAAGGCACGGGGTTAGACCCCGCCGAGGCTGCCACACGCTACGAGGACCTTGGCGCCGGCGCCATCCTCTTTACCGACGTGGATGTCGAAGGACAGCTAGAGGGTGTCCGTACCGACCCCGTCGAGCGCATCGTCGAGGCCGTCGATATCCCCGTCGTCGCGAGTGGCGGCGTGGCGACTATCGAGGACATCCGTGCGCTGAAGGGGGCTGGTGCGGCGGCAGTCGTTGTCGGGAGCGCGCTCTACGAGGGGGAGTTCACGCTCGCGGCGGCCCAGCGGTCCGTCGAGTCCTGACTACCGGGTCGCCGGGCCGTGTGGCTCGATGAACTGTGGCAGGATGAGCGCGTACGCGCCACCGGCGATGAGGAGCCCTCCGACCAGCGCAGTCTCCGCCGTGTTGAATAGCAGGAAGCCAGTCAGGATGAGCATCACCGCGGCCGCCTCGATTTTGCTTTGCATACGCGAATTCTGTGGTACTATCCCACATATACTCCCGGCAGACGGGTGTCACACGGCCGTCAGACGATGGGTTTGAACTCGACAGGGCAGTGGCGCGCGCTGTCGCGGCGACTCTGCCGCGACAGCAAGCGTGCGAGGAACTCGTGAACGAGTGCTCGACAGACTCACTACGTTCGTCTGTCGGTGAATAAGCGAACGGAGTGAGCGAATCGGTCGGGGAGGCGTGTGGTTGCGGCCGTCGATGGGACTGAAAGGGGCAACGGGAGCGCAAAGCACGACGAATAAGCAACGAGGCGCGTAGCGCCTTGGCACACGCGAACGGGCAGTGCGCGGCGCGACGCGCCGCGACTGTCGAGGCGGTGAGACCGCCTCGCAGCGCCCGTGAGCGGACACTGCAACAAAGCAAAGCGCGCAGCGAGTCGCGCGAACGCTCCCGGTGGGGGCTTTCTGGTTCACACCATCTGGACCACCGAAGACAGCGCCTCGCGGCACAATCCCCAAATAGACGGCCCGCGAGAGTCCGGATATGACCGACCGACACGCCGCCGTCACGCGCGAAACCGCCGAGACGGACATCGAGGTGACACTCGCCCTAGACGGCGACGGCGACAGCACCGTCGATACCGGCATCGGCTTTTTCGACCACATGCTTGATTCGTTTGCCACACACGGTCTCTTCGATTTGACCGTACAGTGTGACGGCGACCTGGATATCGACGACCATCACACCGTCGAGGACGTTGGCATCACCATCGGCGACGCGCTGGACACGGCCCTTGAGGACAAGCGCGGCATCTCACGCTTTGCCGACCGCACAGTCCCGATGGACGAAGCCGCCGCCGAAATGGTCCTCGACATCAGCGGCCGTCCGTATTTTGCCTTCGACGGCGAGTTCTCACAGGAGGACGTAGGCGGGATGACCAGCTACATGGCCCGGCACTTCTTCCGGTCGCTGGCGACCAACGCAGGGCTGACGCTGCACGCAAGCGTCAGCGGGGAGAACGCACACCACGAAGTCGAGGCGCTGTTCAAAGCTTTCGCACGGGCGCTGGACGACGCGACCTGCATCGACGACCGGCGGGCCGACGCCCCGAGTACGAAAGGGGAGTTATAGATGTTCGCGGAAATCATGGAGAAGTTCTCGGACTCGCCGAGCCAGCAGCGGGTCATCCGACTCCTGCTCGAACGCGGCTTTTCGGTCAACGACGAGGGCCGCGTCGTCTCCGGTGGCATCGAAATCCCCAACACCGGCATCGCCCGCGAAGTCGATGTCGACCGCCGCGTCGTCGATGCCACCACCGACGCCATCTTGGAGGACGACCAACTCCGCCCGATCTTCCAGAACATCTCCGCGATCCCTAGCCTAATGGACCTTGCGCCTGTCCTCGACCTGACCGTCCTGACCGTCGCCGTCCGCGACGCCGAGGAGTCGGGCATCGTCGCCACCGTCACCGGCGCGATTGCCGATAACGGCATCTCGATTCGCCAGACAATCAGCGAAGACCCCGAGTTCACCGACGAACCGCGCCTGTACATCATCACCGACGACCCGCTCCCCGGCGAGTTGCTCAACGACATCAAAGCGATGCCTTTCGTCCACCGCATCGAACTCCAGTGACCGACACCGTCGACGTGCTCGTCCACCACGGCGACGAGACGACCACGCTCGCCGTCGACCGCGGAACGGTCCTCCGTGACGCACTCCGTGAGGCTGGTCTCTCCCCGCACAGCAAAGCGGGCCAGCGGCTCAACTGCGGCGGCCACGGCCTTTGTGCCACCTGTGGCGTTCGCGTGCTCGACGACGCCCCTGACCCTGCCCACTGGCACGACGACCTCGCCGCTCGGTTCGGGTACCCGCGCCTCTCCTGTCAGATTCGCGTGACCGGGCCGATGGAGATTCGGATTCCCGAGAAACTGGTCTGGGGTGGACGGGAATGATGATTTAACGTTCTCTGCTGTGTGATTGTTGATGACGACAGCGAGAAAGCCCCCGCAGTCCCACCCACGTAGCTTGACCATCCGGTCTGTGTGGGTGGGACTGAAAGGGGCAGTTCGCTACGGGAAGCACGGCGAGACAAGCACCGAAGTGAGCGGAGCGAACGAGAAGCGTGGTTCGAGAGAGCTTTGCTCTCTCGTCATCCTGAAAATCTTCGATTTTCTGCGACAGCGAGCCGCGCGACCGTAGCGAACTGGGGCTTTCTCGCTGTTGTGGACGTACGTTCGGTCAAAGCACCCACTCCGGAGTCGACGAAACGCACAAAGCCGTACCCCACGAACGCCCGGCAGTGACAGACGCCTTCCGGACCGTCGCCGGGCGCGGGCAGGCCGGCTTCGAGGTCTTGGGCTCGAAGTTCATCGGCCACGTCGCCCCCGCCCACACCGTCAGCGAGGCCGAGGCCTTCATCGACGCCATCGGCGCGGAGTACGCCGACGCGACCCATAACGTCCCTGCCTACCGAGTGCGTGTGGACCCACTTCGGGAGTGGGCGAGCGACGACGCTGAACCGAGCGGGAGCGCGGGTAAACCGGCGCTGAACATCCTCCAGCAGGAAGCCGTCGAGAACGTCGTCGCCGTCGTCACACGCTACTACGGCGGCACGAAACTGGGCGTCGGCGGGCTGGCCCGGGCGTATTCGCGCGGCGTCAAAGATGCACTCGACGACGCCGGTGTCGTTGAGGAAGTGCCACACGAGCAGTTCTCGATTACCGTCGCGTACGACGACTCGGGGTCGGTCCGTGGGATCCTCGACTCCGCCGACTGCGAGTTCGAGGCCGCCTACGAGGCCCAAGTCACGTTCGACGTGCGCGCACCCCAAGCCAGCGGCGCCGAACTGCGTGACCGCGTCCGCAGCGCGACCAGCGGCCGCGCAACGATTGCCAGCGAGTTCGACGCTTGACTAATCATGCGCGGCACCGCGGCCTGTGTCACCACGACACATGACTTCCGATGCAGATTGAAACCCGTTGCAGTCTGTCGAATCTCCACTCGAAGGAAAGGGGTTCAACGAACGTCGAAAGACGGCCGGAAGCGGTGGACGCGCCCACTCAGTCGGTGCGGAACGCGCGGTCGCCGGCGTCGCCCAGGCCGGGGACGATGAACCCGTGTTCGTCAAGATGATCATCAACACTCACGCTTATGAGTTGTACTCCGGGGACAGCCTCGCGCACCCGCTGTAGCCCCGGCGGCGCGCTGACCGCAGAGAGGACGAACAGCTGGTCGGGCTCGGGCGCCCCATCGAGGAGTTCTTGAAGGACCGCCATCATCGTACTCCCGGTCGCGAGCATCGGGTCCGCGACGATGACGGTGTCCTCGGGCCGAATTGTGGGGAGTTTGACGTACTGGACCTCGATGGGGAACTCGCCGTCGTCCATCCCTGCCTCCTCGTCGCGACTGGCGGAGATGACACCCTGGCGTGCCCCGGGGAAGGCCTTCAGCAGTCCCTCGACGAAGGGTGTCGCCGCCCGGAGGACGTTGACAATGACCACGTCGTCCATGCCGGTGACCCGCTCGCCGCGGGTCTCGGTCAGCGGCGTCTGTACCGTGACCTCCCCGGTGTGGAAATACTCGTCGACGAGTTCGTACCCGCAGATTCGCCCAAGCTTCACCAGCCCTTTCCGGAAGCCGACCTGTGGCGTCTCGACGCTGCGCAGTTCCGTCAGCGTGTGCTGTGCCAGCGCGTGTGTCACCACGGCGGCGTCGTCGCGCTGTTTGATTGCCATACCACAGTGTTGGCAGGTTCGACCTAAAACTCAGGGGGTCGCGGCGTCCACGCAGAGTTCGTCGAGCAGGGTCCTGGCGGCCCGCGCCGGGGACGGCGGCCCGCATGCGGTAATCAGGTCCCCGTCGACGGTGACGCTCGTCTCGGCGTCCCACACCCCGCCCGCCGCCCGGACCTCGTCTTCGACCCAGTAGGGGAGCTTCCGGCCGTCGGTCAGCCGCTCGGCCTCGTCAAGCAGTCCCTCCTCCCACGCGTTGGGAAAGCCGGTCACGTCCCGGCCGTCGACGAGAAAGTTCCCGTCGGCGTCGCGGGTGAACGCCAGAATCCCGACGGCGTGACAGACGACGAGCGCTTTCCCGTGCTCGCCGGCGACTGCCTCCCGGAGCAGCGCCCGCGCGTGGTGGTCCTGATTGACGTCCCACTCGGTGCCGTGACCACCCGGGAAGACCACGGCGTCGAAGTCGCTGGCCTCCGGCTCGGCGAGCGCCTCAGCGGAGGCGACAGCTGACCGACGACTGCGGGAGTGCGGCCTCCGACCCGGCCACGCGGAACAGCGGGTCGCCGGGCCGTATCGACGCCTCCCAGTCGTCGCGGTCGGTCGGGACTATCGGTGCGACGGTCACGTCCGACCGGGCCTGGTTGTTGAACTCCTGGAAGCTGTAGCCGCCGGACCCTTTCGGGGTGTCCTCGACGGCCATCCCGCCCAGTCCGTTGACGACCGCGTCGCTCGTCAGCCCGCCCTGTTCCTCGGCGACCTGGCCGAGCGCCGACCCGGCGGTGAAGGCGCTGCCGGTGAACGTGTCGGGAAGCGTCCCGTAGACATCGGTATGGGTCTCAACGAACCACTCGTTGACCGGGTTGTCGTACTGGTTCCAGTGATACCGGGTGACGAACGGGCCGACGTTCGCCTCGCGCACGTCCCGCGCGGTAAAGTCCGAGCCGAGTGACGCTTCGAGGGCCGACCCCAGGCCGCCGAGTCCCTCCGCCGACCAGAAGTGGCTGAGAAACTGCGCGTCGTAGCCGCCCGCCAGAAACGCCCGGAGGAACGACACCTGTGACTGAGGGATGAACGCACCGACGATGCCGTCGACACCCGCGTCCCGGACCTGTTCGAGCACGCCGTCCCACCGCTCGTTTGCCAGCGGGACGAACTGCTCGACGGCCACGTCGACGTTCCCGGCCGTCAGCGTCTGCCGGTAGTTTTCGACCCACTCCCGGCCCGCGCTGTAGTCGTTGCCGAGCAGCGCGACCCGCCCGATGTCCACCTCCTCTATGATGTACCGTGCCCCCGCCCTGGCCATCATCGCCGATGTCGCCGTCGTCCGGAAGGGGAACTCGCTGCACGACTCGCCGGTGAGTTGGGTCCCGGTCGCCGGACAGGCCAGGAACGGCAGCGCGGACCGCCCGGGCCGACTCGGGACCGTGGCGTGAGTACCCGTGGCAGTAGCCGGCTTGGCGGCAAACACTTATTCGGATCCGCTCCGTACGGAGGCTAACTGATGGGTTTGAGAACCACAGCGCAGGCTGGGATTCGCCCCCCACTACGTACTCATGGCTGATTTCGAAGAGAGTGTCTCAGGCTTCAAAATCCGCGGCGGTTGGGTCGATGCGGTCGAACACGGCGAGCGCATTGTCCGTGCGCTCCGCGACATCGCGGACGATGAGGATGTCGAGTACGACCGCGACGCCTTGGCGGAGTTCGACGAGTGGCGACCCAAGAGCCACGAGCGCATCGACGAGGATGTCAGCGAGAAGACCGCAGAACAGGCCAGCGTCGAGGAAGGGAAAGGCGAAGAGAAGGGCAAAGACCCCGATGAGGACCTCCAGACCGCTGGCGAGAAACTGGCCGAGTCCTACGAGAACTTAGACGAGCCTGACGAGGCCGTCGACAAGTGGGGCGAGAGCCTCGATTACGTCGCCCGCGCGGCCGATTCGGCGGGCCGGAAGGCCTTGCGGGCCGTCGAGAAGGGCGTCTACCGCAACGTGATGACACAGATTGCACCCTATTACTTCGACAACGAACTCGTCAGCGCGAACCTCCAACGCGTGGGTCGCGGCGAGGGGCCGAACTACGTCTTCGAGGTCGGCATCAACGACGACGACCTGAAGATTCGCGTCTCGAACAAACTCGCGGACTTCGAGGACGAGGTCGACCGCTGGCACGTCGACACCGAGAAGGAAACCGATGTTATCGAGGCTGCCGAGGGGGTCGAAGTACCCGAACCCGAGGGGACCGCCGACGCGAAGACGACATCCAATCCGGAATAAAGCCCCACACCACCACGGCCCCGGCGCTACCCCTGTCCAGCCCTAACCCCTCGTGATGACATCCGAGTCCCTGACAGACGACACCGTGATAGTCGTAGGTGCCGGCATCGGCGGGCTCGCGGCCAGTTGCTTCCTCGCCGATGCCGGTGCCGACGTGACCGTTCTCGAACGCCACGACCGCCCCGGCGGCCGCACCGGGCGCCTCCGCGACGACGGCTTCGTCTTCGACACCGGCCCGTCGTGGTACCTGATGCCCGACGTGTTCGAGCGCTTTTTCACACAGTTCGACCGCGAACCCGGCGACTACTACGAGTTGACCCGGCTGGACCCCCACTACAGTGTCTTCTGGAAAGACGGAGACCGCGCCGACATCCCGGCCGACCCGGACGGGGTCCGCGAGGTCTTCGAGTCCTACGAAACCGGCGCCGGGGCGACCTTCGACACCTACCTCGACGAGTCGAAGTACGTCTACGAAGTCGGGATGGACCGCTTCGTCTACGAGGACCGCCCGCGCTTCCGGGACTGGGTCGACACCGATGTCCTCCGGTCGCTCCCGGCGGCGACGCTCGCGAAATCAATGAACGACTACGTCGCGGACTTCTTCGAGCATCCGAAACTGCGCCAGCTGGTCCAGTATACGCTGGTCTTCCTCGGTGGGTCGCCGTACAACACCCCCGCCATCTACACGCTGATGAGTCACGTCGACTACAACCTGGGCGTCTACTACCCTGAGGGCGGTCTCTACAGCGTCGTCGAGGCGCTGGTCGAGCTGGCGACGGAGCTGGGCGTCGACATCGAGACCGGCGTCGATGTTACCGGGCTCCTGCCAGTCTCGACCGGCGGCGTGCAACTGGAGACGACCGCCGGGCCACGCGTCGCCGACACCGTCCTCGCCAACGCCCCGCCGGCACACGTCGAACGCGACCTGCTGCCCGGCAAACACCGTGCCCACGATGACGACTACTGGGACGACCTGACTTACGCCCCCTCGGCGTACATGCTGTATCTGGGCGTCGAGGGGCCTCTCGACCCGCTGGAACACCACACGCTCGTCCTCCCGACGGACTGGCGGGGCCACTTCGAGGCCATCTTCGACAAGCCACGGTGGCCCAACGATCCAGCCTACTACGTCAACGTCCCCTCACAGACCGACGACACCGTGGCGCCAGACGGGATGGAGACGGTGGTGATACTGGTCCCGATCGCGCCGGGGCTGGCCGACACGGACCGCCACCGCGAGCGCTTCCGCGAGCAGGTGCTTGCGGACATCGCAGCCCACACCGGCGTCGACCTGCGCGACCGGGTTGTCGTCGAACACGAGGCAAGCGTCCGGACCTTCGCTGACCGCTACTCCGCGCCCGGCGGAACCGCGCTCGGGCTCGCACACACGCTTGACCAGACCGGCCCGTTCCGGCCAGGGCGCCGTGGCCCTATCGAGGGCCTCTACTACGTCGGCGGGTCGACCACGCCCGGCATCGGCGTGCCGATGTGTCTCATCAGCGCCGAGCACGCAGCCGCGGCAGTCCAGGCCGACCGGGCGCGGACGCCGCTGCGGTCACGCCTCTCGCTCGACATGTGAGGCGCCAACCGACCAGATGCCCTGGGTCCGGTCGAGCCACACGCCGACGACGACGTGTGGCACCGCGATGATGGCGACGAAGACGCTGTAGAACGCCATCCACGTCACGGCGCCGACCGGCGGCTCCGGCACCACCTGTGCCATCCCGATGAGGATGGCGAGCGCGCCGACCCACGGCAGGGCGGCCCGCCGGACGAACCCGGCGAGCGCGCGACCGACGCCGGCCCGCCCGAGTGCCCGTCCGCCCGTCGCGCCCGAGAGCCGTGCGACCTGCCGGGCAGCGTACCAGCACGGGAAGTAGACGCCGATGGCCAGAATCGGCGGCACGACCCTAAAGAAGGCCACCAGAATGAGCGTCTCGACCGCGTCGGCCCGCCAGCCGGCGTCGCCGGCCCGCTCCCAGCCGGCGACGAGATGCGCGAGGACGAGGCCGGCGTAGGCGCCGCCGACCAGCGCCCGCACCGGCGTCTCCAGCAGCCACAGGCACGGCGCGAGCGCGCCGGGCGCGACGAAACTCACGATGTAGCTTGCCACCATGTAGTAGATGCCCGGCGAGAAGAGGTAGGGGACGACAACGATGGCGCCACCGCGGACCGCGACGGCAACGGCCCGCGGGGCCCGTGCCTGGAGGTGGTCGGCGTCGGCGAGCGTCTCCAGGACCCGGACGCCGCCGTGGCCGCCCTTTATTGCCGTCACGAGCAGGGCAACGGCCAGCCCGAGGACTGGCGCGACCAGAAACAGCGCCAGCGACCCCGCGACCAGCAGGAGGTAGGCGGCGACGTACTCCAGTTGGAACCGCTCGCCGCGCCCGCGGAGGTTCTCGACGTGTTCGAACCCGCCGTGAGGAAGGCTCACGCCGATCATCAGTGCCAGATAGGCCAGACTCTGGAGCCGGACCGACGGCACCGCGCCAGTTACCCGGGCGAGCCCGAACAGTACTGTCAGGCCGCCAAAGACCAGCCACGAGCCACTGACGAGCGTCTCCGCGACCGTCGGCGTCCAGCCGCGCCGATGGACCCACATATCTCCCGGTAGGTCCCACGCAGGCCTCAACCCCGGCCCGTACCTCTCCGGGGTTTCAACTGCGTCCCGGCAGCCTCTTACCCGACGCCCCTGTACGCCGGGGTAATGGTTACCGGTGGGACGCTCGCCACGTTGGTTGTGGCGGGCGTCGCGAGTCTGTTCATGGCGTGGGCAATCGGTGCCGGCTCTTCGGGGTCGACGCCCTTTGCACCCGCGGTCGGCGCAAACGCCATCTCGATTATGCGGGCGGGGTTTCTGGTCGGCATTCTCGGTCTCGCCGGCGCCGTCCTGCAGGGCGCAAACGTCACCGAGGCCGTCGGGAAATCGCTTATTCTCGGGAAATCGCTGACGCCGACGGCCGCAATCGTCGCCTTGGTCGTCGCCGCTATCCTCGTCGCGCTGGGTGTGTTCAAGGGGTATCCCATCGCCACCGCCTTCACCGTCACCGGGGCCGTCATCGGCGTCGGGCTGGCCCTGGGCGGCGAGCCCGCAGTCGCGAAGTACCAGGAAATCGGGGCGCTGTGGGTGCTGGTCCCGTTCGTCGGCGGCGGCATCTCCTACGGTACCGCCCGCCTGCTCCGCGCCAAGCGCATCCCCGAACTCGTGGCCGTCCCCGCTCTCGCTGGGTTGGTTGGGCTCATCCTCGCCAACATCGGCTTCGTCTTTCTTGGCCCCAGCGGCGTCCAGCAGTCGGTGTCCGAAACCGTCGCAACAGACCTCGGCGGCACGCTCACAGCCCGCGCCGGCGTCTCCCTGCTCATCGCGGCCGCCCTCGCCGGGGCGCTCGCCTACGACATGTACGGCGACGAGGCCCGCGGACAGCGCCACTTCCTGCTTGCACTCGGCGGGCTGGTCGCCTTTTCGGCTGGCGGGAGCCAGGTCGGGCTGGCGCTTGGCCCCCTGTTGCCCCTGACTGACTCCGTCGGCGTCCCGCTCGTACCGCTTCTCTTTGGCGGTGGGCTCGGCCTGCTTATCGGCTCGTGGACCGGCGCGCCGCGGATGATAAAAGCACTCAGCCAGGACTACTCCTCGCTTGGCCCCCGGCGGTCGATTGCTGCGCTCATCCCCTCCTTTGCCATCGCACAGACGGCCGTCTTCTTCGGGATTCCCGTCTCGTTCAACGAGATTATCGTCTCGGCTATCATCGGCAGCGGCTACGCGGCAAGCGGCGACGGCGGCGGCGAGGTCTCCGGCGAGAAAATGGGGTACACCGCCCTCGCGTGGCTCGGCTCGCTGGTCGGTGCCTTCGCCATCAGTTACGGCACGTTCACCGCCGTTACGGCCCTGCTCTGATAGGCGCCGGCCTCAGTCGTGGCTGACCTCGCCGGCGTCGCCTTCGGTGTCGGCCGCTGCTTCGTCGTCCTCGGACTCCTCCTTGTCTTCGCTAAACCCGGAGATACGGGCTTTCATAATGCGGGTGTTCTCGACCTGTTCGACGCGAATCGTCAGCCCGTCGTACTCGATAGTCTCGCCCTCTTCGACGAGGCGGCCCGCGCGGTTGAACACGAACCCGGCGATGGTCTCGAACTCCTCGCCCTCCGGGATATCGATGCCTAGCTGTTCGTTGACCTCGTCGACGTTGACCTCGCCTTTGACAACGGCGGTGTCCTCGTCCACGAACTCGATGGGTTCTTTTTCTTCGCCTTCGAGGATTTCGCCGACGATTTCCTCGGTGAGGTCCTCCAT
>CAZOQK010000013.1:0-1027 GCA_964581735.1 uncultured Halobacteriales archaeon
CGCCACAGAGTTAGCAACCCTGCGCCTTGGGCCAGGCTTGGCTACCACGACACGCGTGCCTTATTCGTGTCCGGCCGGTGTGGCCAGCGTTCGGATACTGTCGCCCGCCGGCGCGGACTCGGGAACGGTCAGACCACCGCCCGACGCGGGGTCCCGGTCCCTACACGACTGTACCCCTACTTCCCCACCCGCCATATAAAAACGCAACGGAAGGCCGCGGGCGTGTGTTCCGTTCGCACGGCATACCTCATCGACCAGCCCAACGGGACAGTACGCAACCCTTTCGACCGTCCACGGCATACAAAGATTCATGACACCGACACCTCCCACTGTGGAGGCAATCCGTGAGTCATTGGGGACCGTCTCCGACCCCGACCTCGGTGACGACATCGTCTCGCTCGGTCTGGTCAACGGCATCGATGTCGACGAGGAGGGTGAGACGGTCCGCATCGACCTCTCGCTTGGTGCCCCATACTCGCCGACCGAGACCGCACTCGCCGGTGATGTCCGCGATGCACTGGCCGGCACCGAATACGATATCGACCTCTCGGCGAGTGTCGACCGTGGGCTCGACCCCGAGGACACCGTCCTGCCGAACGTCGAGAACATCATCGCCGTCGCCTCCGGCAAGGGCGGCGTCGGCAAATCGACGGTCGCGGTGAACCTTGCGGCCGGCATCGCGGACATGGGCGCACGCGTTGGACTGTTCGACGCGGACATCTACGGCCCGAACGTCCCGCGGATGGTCGACGCCGACGAACCACCACAGGCCGACGAGGACGAACAAATCATCCCGCCCGAGCAGTTCGGCATGAAACTGATGAGCATGGACTTTCTCGCCGGCGAGGACGACCCGGTCATCTGGCGTGGCCCGATGGTCCACAACGTCCTGACCCAGCTCTGGGAGGATGTGCGCTGGGGCAGCCTCGATTACATGGTCGTCGACCTGCCGCCGGGGACCGGCGACACCCAGCTGACGATGCTCCAGACCGTCCCCGTCTCGGGGGCGGTCATCGTCACCACACCG
>CAZOQK010000013.1:1037-23708 GCA_964581735.1 uncultured Halobacteriales archaeon
CCACAGGAAGTCGCGCTGGACGACGCCCGGAAGGGCCTCAAGATGTTCGGCCGTCACGACACGCCCGTGCTTGGCATCGTCGAGAACATGTCCGCTTTCCAGTGCCCCGATTGTGGCGGCGAACACGCTATCTTCGGCGAGGGTGGGGGTCGCGCGCTCGCGGACGAGGTGGAGATGCCGTTCCTCGGCGAGATCCCGCTGGACCCCTCGGTTCGGGAAGGGGGCGACGCCGGCGAACCGATGATTCTCGACGACGCCGAGACAAGCGCAGCGCTACAGGAGTTCGCTCGGGAAACCGCAAACATGCAGGGGCTCGTCCACCGCCAGCGCATCGCTGGCAGACAGTAAGGCTCAGTCGCCGGCCGCTTCGGCAGTGTCAGCGGCGCCGAGGTCGGTCATCGTCCACTCTAAGACGCGGGCTTCAACGAGAGATTGCTCTTCGACATCCTCGCCGCGTTCGTAGGCGGCAATGTGCTCGCGGGCCTCGCCGAGCATCTCGGCTTCCTTCTCGGCGTGGTCCTGCCGGGCGGTGTTTGCGTTGGTCAGCGCGTCGAAGTCCTCGCGCAGATCGAAGTCCGCACAGGCGGCGTTGCACCGACCGATCGGGTTCATGCCGGTGTCGAGCACGAGGTCACAGATCATCTCCCAGTCGGACTCACAGAAATAAATCGACACTTCGCCGCGGACATCCCGCCAGGAGATACGCCCGCTCCGGGCCATGGCGTCGATGGCGCGCGGTGGGAGGTCCAGCCGGTGACTCGTCTCCGGGTTCTGGCACAGACAGCAGGGCCGCTCGCGCTTGCCGGTGTACATACATCCCGTTCAGGGCCGTATCCTCTTGAGAATAGTGGTCCTCACAGCACGGCAAACAGCACGACCAGCGCACCGGCGAGGACGGCGACAATGAGGAATGTCGACTGTCCGATGGTGGCCTGAAGCCGGACGCCATTGTCCGTCTCGTTGGGGTCCCCGGGGAGTGCCCACGGCGCGCGTTGCTGGAGGGCAGACACCGGGTTGCGGGCGACCCACATCGACCCCGTCGCCAGCCTGACCGCCGCGCGGTCGACGGCCGCGTACAGTTCGGTGACGCCGACGACGCCGCCCCGTGTGCCGAAGAACGCGGCGGGGTTGTACAGCGAATCAAGATCGGGCACCTTCCCGCCGGCCTTTTCAAGCGGTTTCTTGAACACGACGAACAGCACCACGGCGATGACGCCCAGAATCACACCTTCGGCGATGTGGCCGAGGGTGAAGGGGTGGGCCTTCGACGCGCCGGTGCCTGGCAGCAGGACAAAGAGCGCTCTCGGGTAGAGACCATATGCGGTACAGAGGACGGCCACCGACCCCATCGACACCTTCTGGAGGCCGTTGAGTCCGATGCCCGAGACGGTCTCCTGTGGGTCGCCGTGGAAGAAGGCATAATACCCGAACTTGATGAACGACGCGAAGGTGCCGACACCGCCGGCGAGCAGGATGTACCACAGCGCGTCCATGTGCTCTTTGTGTGCGGCGGCGACGACCATCCCCTTCGAGACAAAGCCATTAAACCCCGGAAAGCCCGAAATCGAGAGGGCGGCGACGACGAAGATACCCATCGTTAGGGGCATCTCACTGCGGAGGCCGCCGAGTTTCTTCAGGTTCGAGACGCCGGTCCGGTAGATGATGGCACCAGCACACATGAACAGCAGGCTCTTGTACAGGATGTGGTTGAACACGTGGGCGAAGGCACCGGCATACGAGAGTGCGGTCCCGATACCGACACCGGCGACCATGTACCCGACCTGTGACTGGATGTGATAGGAGAGCAGGCGGCGCATGTCGTTTTGCATCAGCGCCATGAACGCGCCGAAGACAGCCATCCCCCCGCCCATGTAGGCGAGCCAGATTTGACCGTCGGGGAAGGCCCGCCCGAGCGCGTAGACGCCCGTCTTCGTGGTGTAGACACAGAGGAAGACGCTGGCAGCGATGTGTGGCGCGGGGTAGGTGTCGGGGAGCCAGACGTGCAACCCGATGTAACCGACGTTGACCCCGAAGCCGATGGCATACAGTGCGGCAGGGATACCCGGTGTGAGCCCGTCGGCGGCACTGAAGAGGAACGACCCGACTTCGACGTAGTGCCAGACGACGGCACCGAGGACGAGACTGCCGCCGATGCCGTGCCAGAGCGCGTAGCGAAAGCCTGACCGGACGGCTTCGCCGCCGTAATGCCAGACCACCAGCGTCGAGGCGACGGCCATCAGTTCGATGAAGAAGGCGAAAGTGAGCCAGTCGCCCGCGAAGACGGCCCCGAGGCTGGTCCCGACATACAAGAGCGCGAAGGCGGTCTGGACGTTGTCGGCGTCCGTGGCGTAGGAGTAGGTGACTGCGATTGCGCCGATAAAGGCGAAGATGATCCCCATCAACACTGAGAGGTCGTCGGCATTGAACAGCACGGCGTCAAACCCAAGAAACGTCATCGCCAGGTGGTCCCCGTGGGGGACGAGCGCCGCCCACGCGACAGCGCCCCCCGTCGCGACCACGCCCAGTCCGTGGCCGACGCGCCGCGAGAGGAACGGCAAGAGGAGCGCCGCAGCGAGCACGAAGACGGCCGGCGGGACCATTGTCAGGAACTCCGGTCCGCCGCCGGTGACCGACTCGTACACCGCCCTGCTCGCCTCACCACTGCTTGCCATCAGGCGACCACCTCCAGAGCAGGTGCTGGCGTCGTCGCACTCGCTCGCATCCGCCGGCTCGCGGCCACAGGCCGCTCGGCGCTCCGAGCCACGGAGTGGCTCGTGTCGCTCATGCGACCACCTCCAGAACGAGTGCTGGCGTCGTCGCATTCGCTCGCATCCGGTCGCTCATGCGACGACCCCCACGTTCTCGGCGACCAGTTTGACGAGCCGCAGGAAGACGAATGCGGCCGGGGCGATACCGAGCGCGAGCGCACCCGTCGCAGCGGTCAGGATGGGCCCGAGCATGAACCACGTCGACTCCTCGCCGTTCCACCGGCGGTCGTCCCAGCCCCCGCCGACCGGCCCGTCTAGATGGTCGGACTCGTCGGCGTCGATGTGTGAGTCGCGCTGGGATTCGTCGTAGGGGTCCGGGTCGTGTTCGCCGTGTTCGGCGCTGTCCTGGCCGTCGTGACCGCCATCGGCCGCGACTGCACTCGTCTCCTCCGCAGCACCGGCCGCGAATCGCCCGCCGAAGGGCCCTTCGAGCAGGGGCTTGTCGTCGTGGTCGTCGGGACTCTCGAAGAAGGCCTGGTAGACGATGGGCCAGAAGTAGGCGATGTTGAGCATCCCCGATAGCAGGAGTGCGCCCGCGAAAATCGCCTGCCCGGCCTCAACGCTCCCGATGAGGAGGTACCACTTGCTGACGAAGCCGGCGATAAGCGGGATACCGGCCATCCCCGCCGCGGCGACGGCGAAGGCACTCATCGTCAGCGGCATCCGTTTGCCGATGCCGGCCATGTCGCTGATGTCATCGGTGTGGGTTTCGACGTGGATGGCGCCGGCACAGAAAAAGAGTGTGAGCTTCATGAAGGCGTGGGCGGGGATGTGGAGCAGGCCGCCAACGATGGCGTTGCCGGAGAGTACCCCCAGCCCGAGGACGATATATGAGAGCTGGCTGATGGTCGAGTAGGCGAGTCTGCGCTTGAGGTTATTCTTCCGGAGTGCAATGACACTCGACGTAAGCAGGGTAAAGGCCGCAATCGCGGCCAGCGGCAAGCCGACGCCGAGGTCCTGCATCAGGTCCGGCCCGAACACGTCGAGTGCGACGCGTGCGATACCGAAGACGCCGCTTTTCACGACCGCGACGGCGTGAAGCAGTCCCGAGACGGGCGTTGGCGCAACCATCGCGTCCGGGAGCCAGGAGTGAGCGGGCATCAGGGCGGCTTTGACGCCGAACCCACCCGCGAGCAGGGCGAACGCGAGGCGGGCGATTGCGGGGTCGGCGTCGGCGAGGCCGGCGATGCCCCCCGCGGTGAATGCCGTCGTCCTAGCCGACCAGAAGACCAGCACCGTGCCCGCAAGGACGGCGACGCCGCCGAGGAAGGTGTACGTGAGGTACTTCCGGCCAGCGGCGCGCGCCTCCGCGTCCTGGTTGTGTGCGACCAGCGGGTAGGTGGCAACGGTCAGCAGTTCATAAAAAATAAACAGCGTGACGAGATTGCCGGCGAAGGCGACGCCGATGGCGCTGCTGACGCTGGCGGCGAAGGAGGCGAAATAGCGCGTCTGGTCGTGTTCGGAGAGGCCGCGCATATAGCCGATGGAGTAGAGGCTGGTGATGACCCACAGCGCGCTCGCGAGCAGGCCGAAAATCATTCCAAGGGCGTCCACCCGGAGGACGAAGGCGATATCGGCGACGAAGGCACCGAGGTCCGTGACGTAAGTATCCCCGGCGAGGACGCCGGGCACCATGCTCGCGACAAGGCCGAGTTTGCCCAGCGCGGCGGCCATCGTCACGCCTTCCCGGAGGTTCGGTCGCCGGTAGGCGGCGAGGATAAGCGGGATAGCGATTGCAGAGACCAGTACCGCAGCGAGGGGTCGGAGGGAAGTAATCTCAGTCATTGGCCGAACACTCCGTCGAACAGCGGGTCAAGCAGCGCCGCGATATCGCTCCCGAGGAAGCCAAGGGCGACCGACGCGACCGCCGCCAGCACGACGGTGGCAATCATCGCCAGCGACACGTCGCGGTCGTCGCGGACCGTCTCACCGCCGTCGACAGCGGCCACCGCTTCGGTCGTTGCCGGCGCCTCGGTCGCGTCGGGCAGCGGGTCGGTGAAGTACATCCGTTCGAGCAGGCGCGCGAAATAGGCGAGCGTTAGCACGGTGCTGACGAGAATCGTCGCCGCGACGGGCCAGACGCCGCGCTCGACGGCTCCGAGAGCGATGTACCACTTGCCGACGAAGCCGACGGCGGGCGGCACGCCGACCATCGACAGCGCGAGGACGGCGATTGCCCCGGCAGTAATCGGGGCGCGGTCGGCCAACCCGGCGTACTCGTTGACGGTCCGGGCGCCGGTGAGCGCGACGACGATGCCGGCCCCGGCAAAGAGCGCGCCTTTCAGTATCGCGTGGCCGACGAGGTGGATGACACCGCCGACGGCGGCGGTGGGGTTCATCAGGCCGAAGGCGGCGACGATCATCCCGAACTGCGACACCGACGAGTACGCGAGCATCCGTTTGAGGTCCGATTGCAGGACGGCTATGACGCTCCCGGCGACGATACTGACAGCAGCGACGTACGCGATAATCTCGCTTGCAATCGGGACGACAGCGAAGAAATCCAGCGTGAAGACAGTAAAGAGGACGCGACCGAGTGCGTACGCAGAGACTGTCGAGACCAGCGCCGAGATGTAGATACTCACGCTGTCGGGTGCCGCGGCGTAGGCATCGGGTTGCCAGGAGTGCATCGGGAACAGCGCCGCCTTCACGCCCAGGCCGGTGACGATGAGCCCAAAGGCCGCTATCACGAGCCGCGAGTCGTAGGCGACCACGTCACCCAGCCGCGAGGCCACGTCAAGCATGTTGAGCGTCCCCGTCGCGATGAAGATGTAGCCGACACCGAGCAGGAACAGCGAGGCGCCGATGGTCCCCACGATGAGGTACTTCAGACTGGCAATCGCACTCCGGGTGGAGTCGCCGGTCGCGACGAGCGCGTACGCCGCCAGCCCGACGATTTCGAGGAAGACGTACATATTAAAGAGGTCTGCCGTCAGTGCGAGGCCGGCGAGGCCGCCGCACAGCAGCAGGTAGACAGTGTAGAAGATGTTCCCGCGCGGGCCCGCGGTGCGGGCGTAGAGGACAACGGCCACCGAGACGACGGCCACCAGCAGTGCGACCATCGCCGACAGTGCATCGGCGGCCAGGCCGATGCCCGCCGGTGGCGCGAAGCCGGCCAACTCGTAGGTCGTTCGGCCGTTTTCGAGGACGACCCAGAAGAGGTACGCGGTGAGCCCGGTCTGGGCCAGCGTCGCCACCAGTGCGATGGGCCACCCGGCGTTGTCGGTTCGGGCACCGACCAGCAGCGTCAGTGCGGACGCGATGATCGGCACGACGATAGCCAGCACGATCGCGTCAGTCATCGGTATCCATCTCCCTGAGAACGTCCTCTCTGAGCGTCCCGTACTCGCTGTAGATGCGGATGATGAGCGTCAGCGCCACCGCGGTCAGGCTCAGCCCGACGACGATTGCCGTCAGGATGAGCACGTGTGGCAGCGGGCTGACGTAGGTCTCAACGCTGTCTTTGAGTACCGGCGGCGCGCCGCCATCAACGTAGGCGGCTGTGATGAAAAACAGGAAGATACCGGTCTGGAAGATGTTCAGCCCGATGACCTTCTTGACGAGGTTCCTGTCCCCGACCACCATATAGAGGCCAACGGCGACGACCAGGAACGCGGCGACGTAGTTGTACCGCGTCAACAGCAGGTCGGTGATCGGTATCATTCCTCTGTCCTCCGGTACTCGAAGCCGTGTGCGATGGCGAAAAACAGGCCACTGATGACCCCGGCGACGATGGCGCCGATAGCGAGTTCGATCCCCTCGATGCCGTACTTCGTGGCGCTCGGGACGGGATAGAGCTTGTACTCCAGGAAGCCACCGCCAAGCGCCATCGGCCCGAGTCCGATGAGCGCGAAGGCGAGCACGCCGCCCCCGACGAGCAGGATGGCCGCCGTGTTGGTGAACCACCGGCGCGTGGGTTCGATGCCGAAGGCGAACGCGAGCATCAACACCATCGCGGCGACGATGGTGCCACCCTGGAACCCGCCGCCGGCGGAACTGGCACCGTGGAACATCACGAACAGGCCGAAGGTGAAGATGAATGGCGCGAGCATCCGGACCGTGGTCATGATGACGGTACTCTCGGTGTAGGGTCGCTGCCGTCTCCCCTCGCGTGTGCGCTCGCTCATGTGAATCGCTCCTCTTTCAGGACAGTCAACACGGCGACGCCAGCACCGAAGACGACGACTGCCTCGCCGAACGTGTCGAACCCACGGTACGATGCCAGCACCGCCGTCACGACGTTTTTCACCTTGGTCTGTTTGTAGGCGTTGTCGAGGTAGTACTGGCTCACCTCCGCGTAGCTCACGGCGACGGCGTCGGGGCTGCCGATGGCCGGTATCTCCGGCACCGTGTACAACAAGAGTGCTGCCAACACGCCAACAACGGCGACACCGGACCAGTTCACCGTCGTCAGCGCGGTCAGGTCCTCGACGGGCCTGACAGTCTTCGTAATCGTCAGCAAGAACAGCAGGCTCGTCACCCCTGCACCGATGGCCGCCTCGGTCAGCGCCACGTCCGGTGCCTGCAGGAACACCCAGATAAGCGCCAGTCCGAGGCTGTAGGCGGCAAACGCGATAATCGCCGACAGCACGTCCCGCAAAGCCGCGACGGCCAGTGCCGTCGCGAGGACGAACAACAGGAGCGCTGCCTCGGGTGCGGTAATCATGCGTCATCACCGTCCTCGTCGGCGGTCCACGGTTCGATTCCCTGGTCTAGGGCCGTCCGTGTGATGGCGTGGGTCGCCGTCGGGCTCGTGATGAGCATGAACACGGCGAGCAGGAGGAGTTTCACCCGGGGAACTGCGCTCTGGAACGCCACCGCCAGCCCGGCGAGTGTCAGTACGGTGCCGAGCGTGTCCGTCTTGGATGTCGCGTGGGCCCGCGTGTACACATCGGGCATCCGGATGAGCCCGATTGCTGCGACGAGGGTGAAAAACAGGCCCAACCCGACGAGCGCGAGGGCGACGTAGCTGTAGACGCTCACAGCACACCACCCCGTTCGACGGTGAACTTCGAGATGGCGATGCTCATCAGGAAGTTCAACAGCGCGTAGACGATGGCGATGTCGAGGAAGACCGGCTGGTCGAAAATCGTCGCCAGCAGGGCGATAATCAGCACCGTCGTCGTCCCCGTGGCGTTGACCGCGACGACGCGGTCCTGGGTCGTCGGCCCCAGCGCTGCCCGGTACAGCGTCACCAGCGCCAGCAGGACGAACGCCGCCGTAATCGCCAGGAAGATGTCCCCGAACGGGTCACCACTCACGAGTGTCATTCCTCTTCCTCCTCGTGCTGGCCGCGTTCACGCGGTGACGGGATCCGCATCCCGCTGCGCCCGAAGTAGACGAACCGAACCGCGCGTTCGAGCGCGCCGTCGAGCAGTCCCTCGCGTGCGGCACCACTGAGTGCATGGATGTGGAACTCCCGCTCGCGCACGTCGACGGTAATCGTCCCGGGTGTTAGCGTAATCGAGTTCGCCAGCGTCGTCACCGGCAGTCCGTGCGGGAGCGCCGGGCGGAACCGCTCCATGCTCGGGTCGATCGGCAGCGACGGGTGCAGGACGATGTAGACGACCTGAACGTTGGCCTTCGCAATCTCCCACAGCAGATACGGGATGTAAATAACCCACCGTGCCAGCGCCGTGGCCGCCCGAGCCGGGCGGATTTGGGTGTCGAAGCTGACACTCGAGAGCACGACGGCGACGATACCTGCACTGAGTGCCCCGGTCACGTAGTCGAAGGTCCCGGCGAATCCGCCGATGACGAGGTAAAACAGATACGAGACGCCGAAGGTGACGAGGAAGTTCGTCAGTTCGAACGACTGGCCCAGCAGGCGACGGCCCCGGACCGACCGCTCGACGGGCGCTTCCTCGTGAGTGATGCCCTCGGCCCGCCCCAGTTCGACCGCAAGCGGCGTCAGCATCGGCGCGCTCGGGCCCGGCTTGAATTCAGGGTCCAAGACAATGTGTCCCACGCCGTTGTCGCGGGCGTACTCAAGCAACAGTTCGGCGTAATCCTGCGGGCTGAAGAGGTACTCGTCGGTGCCGATCATCTCGGTCCGTACCTCGAATGGGACCCCCGACGCCTCCGTGCTATCGACGGTCTCACCGATCCAGGTTTCCACGCGGTCAAGTAGTTCCTCAGCCGCCTCGTCGACATCCGTTTCGAGGTCCTGTTGTTGCCAACTCGCGGGATAGACGAAAGAGAGTGTCTGTGGCTCGTCGCGCTCCTCGAGTCGCTCCAGCGCGACCCGGATGACGTGTGCAACGGTGTTTCGCAGTGTGACGGAGTCGCCGACCGGGACGAGGACGTGGTCGGCACTCGCATGGCTCATTATGTACACCATCCGGCGGTAGCGTGTTAACCGTAACTATCTATGCCGCGGTTGGCTCCCAGTATCACCCCCAGTAGCTGGGCCCCTCTCGGCGACTGAGTCGCCGGGATGGACGAACGTCGAATGGTCCGGGCTTCCGATCGGTTGTATGTACGATTCCCAACCGCCGTTCGGTCGCGGCGCAGTTGGAACAGGCCACGGCGCGGGGCTCCCGGCGCGTGAGTGCCCGCCACCGACCCACGACTCACCCGGCGTCCGGTCACAGTCGGGGCGCTTGGCCGTTAGGCAGCCGGTGTGTCACACGCTATTTCGGTCGAAACCGTCCGGACAGTCGGCGCCGTCCCGCTCAGGTCGAACGTCGTCATCGGGTAGTTACAATCGAACAAGGACGCGGGGAGTCGCTCGCTGACCCTCCACTCCTCGTCCGCGCCAGTCACGGTCAGCGTGTAGCTCCCGATGTGGTCCAGTTCCCCAAGGACCGTGATGTTGGGAAACGAGCGGAACCGCCCCTCGAAGACGGTCCGGCCGTCGGCGGCGGCCGTGGGAGTTGCCTCACGCGTCGCGCGCCCCTCGTTGACGAGTCAGACGATGTGTGGCGGCTCGTTCGAATCCAGGGTGGCGTCGACGCCGTCGAAGTCACGCGGCGGTTCGTCAGGGCTCACGGTGATACCGGGGGTACTGGAAGTCCGCGACGTGACTGTCGGGTTGGCATTGTCGGTCGTGGATTGTGGGGCGGCCGTACACCTGGCCATGAGAACGATGGCGAGGAAGGCAAACACCGGCGTCGGTCGGGACGTGTATACTCCCTGGTGGCTGTCGATATAGCCGTATTGAAGCCTCAAACGGCTGTTCGAGTGAGTTAGCCGAATGAAAGCGGCCCGCTCAGTCCCGGGGTAGAGTCCGGCCCAGGAGAGTCGCCGGCGCGGTCCGACTCACTGGCGCTCATCGTTCGAGACCAGCAACGCCCGAAGGAGTTTGCGCTGGCCCGCGCGGAGGTGGTGTAACAGCGTCGACCCGGTGATGTCGAGCGCGTCGGCGACCTCCTCGGCACTGCTCCCGCGTGGTGATTCGAAGTAGTTCGCCAAAAACGCCGTCCGGAGGGCGTTCTCCTGGCGATCGGTCAGTCGGGCCTGCAGTTCGTCACGGAACTCCCGGGCGGTCGTCACTTCGCGTTCGCGCTCCCGCTTGGCGGCGACGGTCACCTCGTGGGAGCGGCTGACGGAGTCGGCGATACGCCGGACATCCTCTTCAGGCGGGAGTTCGACCACGACTTCGCTCGTCTCGGGGGTGAACAGGCCCGACTCGATTGTCACCCCCAGCGAGGTCAAGCGACCGAGCAGCGTCTCCGGTCCGAGTTCCAGTTCGACAGTGCCGGCGTCGCCGTGGTCGTCGATGACTCGCGTCGAGACGACCCCTGGAGCCGTCCCGCAGGACTCGGCGACTGCCGTCGGGGACCCATCACGGACCGCGAGATAACAGCGGGAGCCGGAGTCCTGCGGAACGAACCCGTCGACCGAGAGTTCAGCCCCGCACTCGGTGGCAGCGGCCACGAGTGGGTCGTCACCCTCGACGTGCAGGCGCAGTTCGACGACGGTATCGGCAAGCAGGAGACTCCGGTTGCGCGTGGCGTTGATAGCAAACCCCGCCATCTCACCGAGGGTGGCGAAACTCTCGCGTTCGCGTTCGGAGAAGGCGTCCTGGTCGGCAGTGTAGATGCCGACGACCCCGTACGTACTGGAGCCGTATGTGAGTGGAATCGCCAGCAGGCTCTGCAGGCCGTCGGCAAAGGCCGCCCGACGGATCGGCTCCGGGACAGAGTCGTCCCCGCCGAGTGGCTGGACGACCTCGGGGGAGCCAGTCTCGATTGCGCGGCGTTCGGGCACCGTCGTGCCCTCGTCGAGACACTCCTCGATGCGGTCGAGGGTCCGGCCGGTAGCCCCGCTGCCAGCCCGGAGGACCACGTCGTCGCTCCCCAGGTCGCGCTCGCCCACCCACGCGAACTCGTAGATATCGGTCTCACCCAGGCGGTCACAGATGGTCGCCGCAATCTCCTCCCGGGTCGAGGCCTCGACCAGTTCGGCGAGGACATCCGCGATGAGACGGTTGATAATCGTGAGGCGGTTCAGGTCCGCGTCCCGTCGGGTGAGTCGCTGTTCCAGACGGTGGCGCCTGGTAACGTCACGCAGATACACCGTGACCGTCCCGTCGCCGGGCACCAGCGAGACGGCGAGCCAGCGGTCAAGGGCCGGGTAGTACTCCTCGACGGACTCGGTGGTGACGGGGCTGGTGTCGAACGCGCGCGGGACGGTCGCGTCGACCGAGTCGGGTACCACCGTCTCGACCGGCTCACCGGCCGCGTCGTCGGGGGAGACATCCAGCAACTCGCCGGCTGTCTCGTTGAGTGCCCGGACAATCCCGTCGGTCTCGACCGTCAACATGCCGACCGGTGCACGCTCGAAGCGCTCGTCCATAGATGGATGTCAGTACACAGGGCAATAACGTTGCAGTCTCGCGTCAGGACTCCCCGCCCGGTTCGACCTCGCGAATCTCGACGCGCGCGCCGCCGCTCTCGGCGTTCGTGACGGCACTGCTCCAGCCGTGCAGGTCGGCAATCCGCTCGACGATTGCCAGCCCGAGGCCGGTGCCGTGGTCGTCCGAACTGTAGCCCGGTTCGAAGGCACGCTCGCGCGCCGAGGCGGGAAGCCCGCTGCCGTCGTCGGCCACGTAGAACCCGTCCGTCGGAGGGTCGGACAGGCGGCCGACGGTGACGCTGACACCGCCCGCCCCGTCGGTCCCGGCGGTCGCATCCGCGCTTCCGGTCGTCCCGTGTTCGACGCTGTTGCGAAACAGGTTCTCGAAGAGCCGGCTGACCCGGTCGGGGTCGGCGACCGTCGTCGGGAGGGGGTCGGCAACAGTCAGGGTCGCCTCGCCGGTCTCGACGGTCTCCCAGGCGCTCTCGGCGAGGCGGCCGAGCGCCACCGTCTCGTCGGGGTCGACGACATCCTCGCCACGTGCCAGCGTCAACACGTCCTGGATGATGCGTTCCATCCTGTCGTGGGCCCGTTCGACGTTGTCGAAGTGGGCGTCCTCGTCGAGTTCGCGACCGGCCCGCAGGCGCGTCTTCGCCACGTCTAAGGGGTTCCTGAGTTCGTGGCTGACGACGCTTGCGACGTTGTTCACCCCGAACGACGGGTCCTCGGAGGGGGCCTCGGTGAACACGAGGACTCCCGGGTCCCCGTCGGCCGGCGGGACCGGCTGGACCACGTAACGGCCGGCCGCGGTTTCCCTGTCGACGCTGGCCTCGAACTGCTCGTCGGCCGCGAGTATCACCCCGATTTCGGTCCCGGCCTCAAGGCTGACCCCGAGCCGATCGAAGGCAGCAGCCACAGAGGTGCCAGCATCGACACCACCCAGTTCCGCCTCGAACGCGGCGTTGACGCGGCTGACGACCAGCTCACCGTCGACGGCCTCGTACGCACAGACCGGCCCGGGATACCGGTCGAACGGGACCGAAACCGCTCCCGAACGGTTCTCGGTCATCGTCCGCACCACGCCCCCGGCCCGCGGGGGAGCCGACCCCTCGGATTGTCCGCCGCGGGTCGTGTCGAGTGTATCATATCATCATGTTTGATCCCACGTCCCTTAGTGGTCGATTCTAGCTATTCATACCTCGTCCCGTTCGTCCCCGCGGTCGGGGACGGTAATGTGAACCGTCGTGCCGTTGGCCGTGTCGAAATCCAGGTCGCCGTGGAGTTTGGTGACAGCCCACTTGAGCTGCCAGAGCCCAAGGCCGGTGCCGTGCTGGAGCGGAGTCTCGGTTTCGGCGTCGAGCGACGCGAGTTCCGAGGCCGGAATGCCCGGGCCGTCGTCGGCGACGACGACCACGTACCCGTCGTCTGCAGGTTCGACGCAGACCGTCACTGCGGATTCGGCGTGTTCAACGGCGTTCTCGACTGCGCTCTCGACGGCCCACCGGACTGCGTCCCAGTCGGTGGTAAGCGGTGCCGTGTCGGGCACATCGAGGGTCACCGAGTTGGAGTCAACAACCGAGCGCACGGTGTCGGCGAGGTCACCCTGACTTGTCTTGGCCGGCCGCGAGACGAGTTCGTCCGTGACGCGGGCCTTCGAACTGAGCGCGACGAGGCCATCCGCGGACTGCTGTATCGCCGCTGCGTAGTCGCCATCGGTCTCCGTGGCGACCGCTGCGGCGTTGCTCTTGATCACGTCGACGCGGTTGCGGAGGTTGTGTCGCAGGACGCGGTTGAACACCTCCAGGCGCTGTTTGCGCAGCTCCCGGTCGGTCACGTCGCGGAGGCTGAGTAACGACCCCAGTCGGCGGCCGTGCTGGTCGGTGAAGGAGGTGACCTGCGGGTCGAACTTCCGGGTGCCCACAGCGGTCGTCAGTTCGACCGTCTCCAGGGAGTGGAGTGTCTCGACGGACCGCCCGAGAAGCGACTCCAGCGGGTCTCCGAGCGGCGCCGCGGGGTTGACGCCGAGCGTCTCGGCGGCCATGGCGTTGAGTTTGATAACGCGGTCGTCCCGGTCGACGACAATCACGAGGTCGTCGGTTTCCCGCGGGATGGCCCGCTCGCCGATGGCGCCCGCTGCCGGCGTCGAGTCAAACATCTCGTATCTGAAGACGGCAACGAGAAAGCCAAACAACGGAGTCACGAAGGCCATCGCGTAGATGCCGGAGACCACTGTGCTGTGCAGGCCGCCACCGGTCGTCCCAACGACGTTGAGCAACACGAGCGGCGCCACCCCGCCGATAGTCAGACTCGCGCCCTGCAGCAGTGAGAGGTGTCCGTACTCGTAGGTTGTCCGCACGAGCAGGTAGCTGCCGACGGCAACGAGTCCGAAGGTGTACAGCAGCGCGACAGTGCCAAACAACTGCGTCAGGACGTTACTCGGGACGGCGATCCCCTCAAGAACCAGCAGCAGCATCGCACCCACGACGGGGGAGGTGATAGCGGCGCGTGTGCGCCACCGGATACGTTCGTACCGGCCGGTGTACTCAAACGCGAAGAACACCCACGGGACCATCGCAAGAACCCAGCCGGTAAGTGCCACATTCGACCACAGCGGCACCACCCCCTCGGGCATGACACGCCCATAGAACAGCGCCACGGCCGCCCCAGCGATGCCCCCGAGTCCGAGAACGACAGCCACTGCGGCATATGGGCCCACGCCTGGCTCCGTCCACCGGCGATAACAGTACCCGCCGAGCAGACAGAGTCCCACGCCCGCCAGGATAGCCACGGCAAGAAACCCCTCGCCAAGCGTGACTGCCATACGTCACGTTCTCACCCCCGACGACAAAACTCTCACCCCTCACTCCCGCGGCTCACCGCTTGACCCCCGGCCGGCCGGCCATCCGGCACTGGTCTGCACTACTAGAGGGGTCTCAGGCCCCACTCCCGATAGCTAGCATGTACGGCCAGGGGAGTACGGGTCATTTACTCGTGTATGGCAACGAACCAGCAGGCACGTACCGATTCACCGGACTCACCCACGGAACCGCCCGCGCGGCGACGGACCCGGTCCGACTCCGGAACCCAGGTTCCGCCGGCGGAACTCCTCGAACTGCTCGGCGACGGGTACACCCAGCGTATCCTCTCGGCACTCGGCGACGGGCCACGGACCGGCAGTGAGTTACTGGACGCGCTCGATATCTCCAAACCGACAGTGTACCGGCGACTCGGCCGGCTCGAAGAGGCCGGGCTCGTCGAGACGACCCGCCGCATCGACCCGGACGGCCATCACTGCAAGGAGTACCACGCTGTCGTCGAGACGATAGACGTCGAGTTCGGCAGCGACGGTATCGGTATCGCTATCGAAACGGCATCGGCGTCGTCGTCCCGCGGGCAAGCGTCGCCGATGGTGGCAGACGATTGAACGAGTCGACGCGTCTCAGCGACTCTCGCGTGCGACACCGTCGAACGTCTCGAACGTCGCGGTGGCGTCGTTGAGGAGGCGCCGTGCCCGCTGTTTCAGTCGGTCCGCGCGCGCTCTCGTCCCTTGGTACTCTTCGTGGTCCGCGAGTTGTTCCTCGGATAGCTCCGCTTCGATGACCCGGCAGGTCGATTCCAGGCTGAAATACTCCCCGAGCGCCTCGTAGCCCAGTATCTCGCATCGCTGGTCGACCGCCGCCCGGACATCCTCGCGTTCGATTGGCTTACAGAGGTAATCGTCGAAGGGCATATCCAGCACGTCAAAGCCGGGGTCGATTGCAGTCACCATGATGACCGCACCGCCGAAGTCGCGGTCGGCCAGCTCCTGGAGGACCTCGTCGCCGGACATGCCCGGCATGTGCCTGTCCAGAAGCACCACATCGATATCGCTCTCCTCGACGGCCGAGAGGGCGCTCTGGCCGTCGTAGACGGTCTCGACGGCACAGCAGCCACGCAGTCGGAGAGCATAGGCGTCCGCGACTTCCTTCTCGTCGTCGACCACTAAGGCGTTTGGCAATGGACCGCTCGCTTCCGCTCCCATCTCTACTTGATACTCTCGCTGCTGTGGCAAAAGGTGATTGATATTTCGCCGCCGCTCCTCGTCGGCAAAAGGGACGGCCCGCGGTTATTGTCCCTTGGCGACGCTGTACCACTCCCCGTCCCAGGTGCAGACGTACTCGACGATGGCCTTGAGCCCGGCGAGGCTGTACAGGGGCAGAACCACCGGCATCGCGAGGTAGCCGACGCCGATGCCGTCGATGCGTCCGGCGTGTGCGTCGTAGGCACGCAGTGCCAGTGCGGATCCGACCAATGTCGCCACCGGCAGCATCATCCAGTTTGCGTCGCCGTTGACGACCAGGACGGCCGCCTTCGAGACGATCTGTAGCATGAAGAGGTTCCCGAGGACCGACCCGGCACAGATGAGCGGCGAGAGATACGTGCGGTAGTTCCTGGCGGAGAGGCAGTCGGCAAGCGTCGCGTGTAACACCTGCGCGTAGCCAGTCATCCAGCGTTTGCGCTGGCCCCACCAGTCGGTCACCGAGTGAGCGCCCTCGATGGTCGAGGCGTGGTTGAACTGCTCGACGACATCCAGGTCGGCCTCGTAGCAGTCGAAGGCAAAGGCGTAGTCCTCGGTGAGCATGGCCGGGTCGTACCCCTCGACGGCCTCGAAGGCACTGCGGCGCATCACGATGGTCCGACTCGCGGCCATGGTAAAGTCAGTCACCGCCGAGAGAACCCGCTGGCTCAGGTCGCCCAGGACGACCGACTCGTAGTACGCGACCGTCTCGACCAGCCCGTCGGGTTCGGGTATCGTGCGGCCCTGGACCACGTCACACTCGGCCAGGTTCGCGACGGCCGTCGAGACAAAGCGCGGGTCGACCCGTTCGTCGGCGTCGAACACGGCCAGGTACTCGGAGTCGGTCACCTCGGCGGCGTAGTTTATCGCTCCCGATTTGCTCCCGGGATACCGGGTATTGACGAGAACCTCGACGCGGTCGCTGGCGAACTCCCGGGCACGTTCAATAGAGAGGTCGTCGTCCGGTTCCGCGACCACGACGACTTCCAGATTCTCGTAGCGACCGGCGAGCAGGCTCTCGACGCTCCGATGGAGGACTGAGGCGTCCTTGTGGACCGGCACGACTGCGGTGACCGACGGCCCCGTCTCGGGAACCGGGTCGGTTTCCGCGACGGCGAGTTGCCCAACGAGGATGGCCGCCGAGAGCGCGAACAGTCCCGAGAGCGTGAGACAGGCCACGACGGCTTGCAAGACGACGATACTGGTGCCGCCGAGGACGGCCGGCAGGGTCACTGCCATCGAGAGCGAACCCTGGAGGTAGCCCACACCGACGACGATGGCGACGAGGGCAACGAACGCTGCGCTGTCGAAACTGCTGCGAAGCGAGGTGGGGACCACACTCCGAAGGCGTCTCATCAACTGATCAAGTTGCTGGCGAATTTGGAGGGTGTCGAAGACTGTCGGGGACATCTACACACGATACTCTCACTGCTGTCCCCTCTGTACCGCGGCTAGCAATCGGGAACCGGGCCACCCCCACCCTCTAGCTATGCAGACATCGGTACTGCGGGGTGTTGCATGGCTCCACTCCAGTCAGGAACCGGTTCCCACGTCGGAGAGGCGAACGGTGACGATGCTTCCCGACGGCTCCCGTTCGCTGAACGAGAGGGCACCGCCGAGTTGGGCACTGCCCAGGTGACGAGCCAGAGGCCGATACCCTGGCCGTGTTCGAGTTGTGTCTCGGTCCCCGATTCCAGAACCTTGCGCTCGCGGGCAGGTATCCCCGGTCCGTCGTCGGCGACGGACAGCACGGCCCCGGCCCTTGGGTCCTCGCTGACGGTCACCTCGACAGTCGGATCCTCGCCGTTGTGCACGAGTGCGTTCTCTACGGGTTCGGCTAGTATCGTCTCGACGACGCGCCGGTGTGTCGTGACAAGCAGTTCCGACGGGGCCGAAAGGCGGACCTCGCCGTCGTACTCGCCGCGGGAGCTCTCGACGACGTTCCCAGCAATCTCGGTCACGTCGACGGGTGCAGGCTCCCCCGCGGTGGCCGTCATCACGTCTTCGGCGTCCCTGGCTTTCTCGCTGAGCGCGAGTGACCACCAGCACCACCGCGCCGAGGAGGTAGTACAGCGGCGCGAAGTCGACGCTTCGGAGGGCGTTTCGCTTGGCGGCCGCCCGGAGGGTCGGTCGGGAGCCGTCCACGGCCCGGACCTGAATGTCCACGAGATGCTTCAGCAAAGTCTTGCCGTAGCGCCACTCGAAAAGCGCCTAATAACCAAGCGAGAGCGCCAGCCACACGAGCAGTCCGACGAGGCTAGCCGCTCCGCTGACATCCGTCTCGACTCGGGTCGCGGTCACGACGGGCTGGTCAGTGGCGGCGCCGGCGACGACTCCCACGAGAAAAAACAGGGCCATCCGGACGAAGGAGTCGACGACCGCGGCGGTGGCTCGGATACCGAGGCCACAGCGTCCGAGGGATTCTGTCGCGGTCATGTGTTCCGACGAGGCGGGCAGGGACACTCAAAAACCGAGCCGGCGTTTCTAAGCCAGAAACAGGCGGCAACTTCCCACACGGGTAGACGGCCAGCTCCGGCGCTGCCCGACGGCCCGCCGCGGCGAGGTACCCGCCACGAAGCGAATCATCACTGACCGGATGATGTCCCGCTACGTGGCCCCGGGGACAGTGTCGCTCACTCCAGCAACCGGCGGACAGACTGCTCCTTGCCGTGGGACTCGACCATGACATCGGACTCGCGACGGAGCCAGTCGGGGACGCGTTCGACGTACTCGGAGTGGTCCTGCGGTCGTGCGTCGGAATCGCCGTGGAGCCGGGCAGCCTCCGAGTAGTGTGCAATCGGCCGGACATCGCCCCAGGTCCCTGCAGCGAGGTCTAACCCCTCGCGATAGGTGAGCCCGCGGTCAGTGAATTTGTGATGATGGTAGTCAAACGTCACAGGGATGTCCGCCCGGCCGGCGACATCCGTGACGAGCTCTTTCACGCTCCAGAGCGAGTCCGTGTCGTCGTTCTCGACGGTCAGTCGGTCCTGTGCACGGGCCGGTAGGTCCCGGACGACCCTGTTGAATCGGGCCGCAGTCGCCGCTTTGTCGCCGTAGTGAGCGCCGATGTGGACATTGATGGCGTACCGGGATGAACGGGGCAGGCCCATCAGGTCCAGCCACCGGCCATGGTGTGAGACCGATTCCACCGACCGGGCGACGGTGTCCTCGGACTCGCTGGCGAGTTTACACCAGTGACTCGGGTGAAACGTCAGTCGCACCTCGTTGGTCTCGACGAGCGACCCGCACTTGCGGGCCAGACTGCGGACCGCATCGAAGTTCGGGAGGGCCTCGATATCGAACTGCGAGTTCCACGGGACGAGTGTCGAACTGCACCGGTAAAAGCGGATGCCGTGGTCGAGGTTCCACTGAAGAATCTCTAGTAGGTCCCTGAAGTTCTGCTCTGCCAGTTCCCCCGCGTAGGCGATACCCTCTGACTCCCAGGTCTGTTTGTGCATATCCCTGTTGCACCGCAGGGGCCGCTCCCGGTCCCTGAGCGTGTGGTTCATCGCCGCGTACCCAAGCATCACTCACACAAGGCGGCCCAGCGGTTAGTGTCGTTCGGCTGGCGCGGTGAGCCCGTGAACGGGTCGCCGTTCGCCTACGTCCTGTCTCGACGCACGCCGGGGGACAGATTGAATCCGCTCCGGACCAATGGATTGATAGATGGGACAGTGGACGCTCGACGGGGCAGACCTCACTGCCCGACGGGAGCGGTATCGGATGCTCGTCGACGAGCGCCTGCCGGACGCTGCGGACGGGGGCGACGGCTGGCCGATTCGGGAGAACCACTGTTTCGCGCGGGTCGTCCTCGACAACGTCTTCGAGGGGGTGTGGTACGACCACGTCGACAGTCGACCGGCCTACGAACAGCTCTCGGCGGCGGAACTCGATGCGGCTATCACCATTGCAGAACGGATGCTCCGGGCGGGCGCCCCAGTCGTCACGGAACTCAATGAGCGGTCGCTGCGGTGGCGAGACGAGCCGTGAGCGACTTCGGGCGCTCGCTCGTGGTGCGGTTCGACGGCAGCGTCCGCTACGGCCCGGACAACGCGACCCCGCAGACGGCGGCCATCGGCTATGTCGTCGCGGAAGCCGACCCGCTCGTTGAGGGGTCACGGGAACTGTCCGCGTTCGTCTCCAGTACACACGTCGAGTTCCGGGCACTGCTGGCCGGAGTGCGCGCAGTGATGGCGCTCCGGCGGCATGAACGGGTCAGTGCGGTCCACGTCCGCGGGGATGCTGCAGCAGTCATCGAGACGGTCGACCCGGACCGGGACCGCCCCGCCGGTGACGACATCTGCCGGCGGCGAACCGAACGTATCCGTGACGCGCTGGGACCGATTCCGACGGTGACCTACCGTCGCGTGGGCCGGGGAGCAAACAAGCCCGCTCACGACCTCGCCACCCGCGCGTACAGTCCAAACGGCGGGTGAGCGGCCCATGCGTTCGTTCCCCCAGTCTGTGCGACCGGGCATCCCACTTGCGATGCTGTTAGGGGTTGCCCGACCGTGTCACGCCTCCACCACGTCGACAGCGAACTTCGAGGGCCAGCGATAGCGGCGGCCACCCCAGACGAACGTCTCCCGGGCGACGCCGTACACCCCCAGCGGGAGAGCCGCGGCGAGTGCCGGGACGGTGAGCACGAATGTGGGCCGGCGCACGCAGAAGAAGGCAGCAACGCCCGCTGTGAGGACGGTGAGCACCACCACGAGGAGCGGAAAGAGGACACACCCAGTGAGAACAGCAGCTAGTGCTCCAAACGAGAGTTTCGCGACGCCGGAGTCGTGCGTCGCGAAGATTTTGTTGAACCTGACGTGGCGTTCGAGCGTCTGCCGGATACTCCCGCCCATCGGCACCTCACGGACTCGCCGTACGGCGGTGACATTGACCTGTTCCCCAAGAAGGCCGTCGTTGCTGATGGTCTGTCGGAGTTCCGAAAGGAACGTTGCCTCGTCCAGGTCACGTCGGTCGAATGACAGCTCCACCCCAGGCGTGGTCGCCCGCATACGTCCCGAGCGTGCCCCCGAGTGCGTAAATCGGTTCCAGGAGGACCGCGAGCGGGTCCCGGCCGACGAACGACGGGAGTTCGGTCGTCGGGCCGTTGGCGGCGTAGTCCCGGTGGAGTTGGGCGAGCCAGCCGGGAGGGTGGTGGAAGTCGTCATCGGTCCAGACGAGACGGTCGTGTCCGGCCGCCTCCATCCCCGCAGCGATGGCGTTGGCCTTCCCGGAACAACCAGCAGGGTCACCGGCGCGAATCAGGCGGACGTTCTCCGGTAGTGGGTCCCGATCGGAGACTGGGTCGTCCGCGTCGTCGTGGATGACGAGCAGTTCATCGTCGGACTGCAACTGTGCGGCGACTTCGTCACACGCGTCGGTCCAGGCGACTGTGGGGAGAAGTACACTGGTCGGCGGCCGGGGCTGGCGCTCTGACATCTGTATGCGAACCGTAAGCGCAGGGACAGATAGCCCTCTGTCGTGGTTTCACGACCGGAAACAGAGCGAAGACTCCCGAGCTCTCGGCGGATAAGACCCAGCAAGGACTCCCAGTGGACGACCGCCGCTCGAACCGTTCACTCGGCGGGGGGCTCGAAGATGTCCTCGATACCACACTCGAAGAACTCCGAGAGAGCGAACGCCAGCTGTAAACTCGGGTCGTACCGTCCCCGCTCGATAGCGTTGATAGTCTGGCGACTGACGCCGACGGCCGCCGCGAGTTCCTTCTGTGTCATGTCCGCCTTCGCCCGCCACACGTTGAGGTCGTTGTCCACGGTTCTCAGAGCGACTGTTCTCTGTACCAGCCATACAGCCCGAACCGGGCGACGACCATCCCCAGAATCAGGAGCACCAGCCCCTCTTTGGGCGTGACTGGGATACCGTCTGCCTCGATAGCGACGAACAGCACCATCGCGAGGCCGAGAGACGCCCTGAACGCGAGGTCCCCGGACCGATACGCGACCCGTTCGATCCGCTCGTCGATCCTGATTTCGTCCGCCCGGTCCCACGCCCGACGGTACCGGGCGTAGCCGCCGCCAAAGAGGACCAAGCCTGCAGCGACGGCCCCGATTTGTAACACGGCCGCGTCTAAAGTAGTCAACCCGATACTTGCCGCTACGATGCCGAGGCCCGCGACACCGACCGGAATTGCGCGTTCGAGATTCATCCCTACCTGAGTGTAAAGTACGCTTTCCACTTAGTAATTATGACGTTACACTCCAGCAGCCGGCACACTCCCGACCGCACGCCATGTGGGCCCCGGCGCCGAACCGTCACTCGCAGGCCCACTGTAGTAGCGACGCCCTCCGTTTCAGAATACGACCCGTGCGGGTCCCGCTCAAGCCGTGTCAACATGCCTCGTCGGCGGTTCGACTCATCAGGTGGCACAGTTCTGAGCGGACAGGGTCTGTCGTACTCGCCCGCCGACCCAGCGCTCCGGGGTGTCGGCCGCGCGGGGCTTCCAGTAAGGGTACTGTTCGATCAGAGATTCGAACCCGGTGCGAGACTTGCATACGCTCGTCTCGCGTGATTCGAATCTCTTCCGCGGACGTTTTGTTCCCTCGCAAAACCTCGGTCGCCGCAGTGCTCCGTTTGGGATTCGAACCCAAGTCCTTGCCGTGAGAGGGTATCACCCGCCCTTTTTATGGACCTATCGGATGGGCATCTCTAACTTTCCGCATATCGCTCGTTTTCGACCGTGTGAGAACATCTAATGTTGGCATGGTTAATATAGGAGGGGGGTCTTTGCCGGGAAGGCAATGGGACTTCGCTTAATCCAGTCAGGGTCCTTGCCCACGGGGCCAAAGACCAGCAAGATTGCAGGGTCCAAACAGGTCCGGAATTTTGGACCACAACTACGATTAAGGGACCTACTTATTCACAAATGAATTCGTAATGGCGCTCGGCCAAGTGGAGGATTTGCATGTGGATTCGGGTACCGAGTGATAGCATCGTTTCTGCTTGAAGAGTTATCGGTTGTTCATCCTCGCGCAAGATAGAGATAATCGGAAAGCCGTGCCTCAGACAGTTTATCAGCTGTATAGCACCCTT
>CAZOQK010000014.1:0-10504 GCA_964581735.1 uncultured Halobacteriales archaeon
CAGTACAGACGGCGAGGCCGGGAGGCATCGCGAAGGCCTTCTGGGTGGAGGTGAAGATGCAGTCGATGTTGTTGGCCTCGACGTCGATCTGGTCGCCGCCGAGACAGGAGATGGCGTCGACGACGAAGTAGGTATCCGGGTAGTCACCGAGCAGGTCACCGATTTCCTCGACGGGGTTGCGCACGCCCGTGGACGTCTCGTTCATTACTATCCCAACGGCGTCGTAGTCCTCGGCTTCGAGCGCGTCGCGGACATCCTCGAGTTTGACGGCATTGCCCCAGTCGTACTCGATGCGGTCGACGGTCTTGCCGAGGCGTTCGGCGACGTTGGCCTGGCGCTCGCTGAACGCGCCGGAGGTCGGGACGAGCATCTTCTCGTCGACGAGGTTGAGCGTGGTCGCTTCCCAGAACTCCGTGCCGGAAGCGGTGAGGATGATGACCTCGTTGTCGGTGCCGAGGAAGTCTTTTGTGTCCTCGACGATGGTTGTATAGAGGTCGGTCATACGGTCCATGCGATGGCCGAACATCGGCTGAGCCATCTCCTCGATGACATCCTCGCGGACTTCGGTCGGACCGGGCAGATACAGCGTCTTTTCAGGGTAGTCGCCCGTGAACTCGGATTTCTTAGTCATGGAAACGTCGGTGTGATATTCCATAGCGGCCGGGTGTGATGGTAGTTTTGATACCGTGGCGGGGACCCTCCGTGACCCGCGGGTACAATCGCGTGACTGAACGACTAATGTGCTGGCACGCGTAGCGGGGGTATGGAACTCGTCGACGGCGTCCACGCGTTCCCACAGACAGTCACGGTCGGGAACACCGACCAGACGTTCCATCCCTCGGCCGTCGAGACACCGGGTGGACTCCTCCTCGTCGATGTCGGCTTCCCGGGGGAAGTCGACCAGGTCGAGGCGAATCTCGACACTGTGGGGTTCGGCTGGGACGATGTCTGGGCAGTCGTGCTCACACACCAGGACGGCGACCACGCCGGTGGCCTCGCCGAAGTCCTTGAGCGCACGGACGCCGCCGTCTTCGCCCACGGGGTGTGTGCGCCCTATGTCGACGGCCGCAAACACCCCATCAAATCCGCCGCCAACGAGCGCTACCCCGCCGTCGGCGTCGACGTGGAACTGGTCGATGGTGTCACGTTCGACACCGTCGCCGGGCCGATGGAGGTGGTGTTCACGCCCGGTCACGCGCCCGGACACATCGCCCTGCACCTGCCCGAGGCGGGGGTCCTGCTCGCGGGCGACGCGCTGACCGCCGACGAGGACGGTCTGCAGGGACCGAGCGAGCAACACACCCTCGATATGGAGCGGGCACTCGACGCCGCCGCGGCGCTCTCGGCGCGGGCGTTCGACCACGTGCTTTGTCACCACGGCGGGGCCGTCACGGCCGGGCAAGACCGCCTTGCAGCACTCGTCGCGTCGCTTCGGTGAGTGAGTCCCGCGTCAGGCGACGTGTTCGCGCCCGCCCCGGGTGTCGATGTCCAGCCGGAGCAGTGCTGGGAGCGCGAGCAGTGCAATCGCGACTTCCGCGAGGCCGACAGCGAGAAATGCGGGCCCGAACCCGTCCGTGGCCGCCAGCGTTGCGCCGCCGACGATACCGATCAGGAAGCCGAGACTGCCGAAAACGTTGAATCCGCCCATCGCGACGCCGCGTTCGTCCTCGCGGGCGATATCCGAGACCAGCGCCATCGTCGCTGGGGCCATCAGCGCGCCGACGACGCCGACGAACCCCATTGTGACGCCCGTCAGCAGTACTGACGGAGCGAGATAGACGGCGACGACCGCGAGTCCGTAGACCAGCGAGCCGAGCGCGACCGGCCCGACCCGGCCGATGCGGTCCGAGAGCCGTCCAAGCGGGTACTGCAAAAGTGCAAAGGGGATGAAGAAGGCCCCGAGCATCACCCCCGTCCCGGCGGCGTCGAGTCCGAGCTCGGCCTGGAAGTAGACCGTGCCCACGAGGGCAAAAAAGCCTGCAGTCATGCGGTCGATGAAGCCGAGCGCGTACGGAAGCGCGAAAACGGGTCGTGAGCGCAGGCGGGCGATGCCGGCAAGTGGTCCGTCCCGATTGCGCTCGGGGACGCGGTCGGTCGTCGCGAGCGCGAGGCCGGCGGCGACGGTCATGAGGAC
Source organism: uncultured Halobacteriales archaeon (assembly GCA_964581735.1). Taxonomy (GTDB): domain Archaea; phylum Halobacteriota; class Halobacteria; order Halobacteriales; family Haloarculaceae; genus Salinibaculum. The sequence continues at coordinate 2,135 of CAZOQK010000014.1, forward strand.
GGCCGCGCCGGTCAGCGGGACGAGCGGCCCGACGCTGTAGAGTTGCCCGCCGACGGGTGCGCCAAGCGCCGTCCCGAGGCCGATGGCGATGCCTGCCACACCCATGTTGCGGCCGTTGCCGCCGCGGAGGTCCATCAGCGTCGTAATCGCCAGCGAGAACGCCCCGATGGTGGCTGCGCCGCCGAGGAACCGGACGACGAGGACGCCGCCGTACGGGAGGCTACCCGTCCGGGCGGTCACGACCAGCAGGAGGTAGCTAGCGGCCCCGGCGACGGCCCCGGCGGCGATGAGTTCACGGCGGCGGCCCAGCGTATCACTGGCGACGCCCCAGACGCCCGCAAAGAGGACGAAGCCGAGAAACTCCGCGGTGAGAAACCACTTGCCGGCGTTCAGGATCGCGCCGGCGTCGCCGCCCCACGTTGCCGGTGTCCCACCGAGTGCGGCCACGAGCGCGGGGATGCCGGGATAGAGGAGCACCTGTGCGAAGAGGACGGCGAAGACAACGCCCGCGAGCAGTGGTCGCTCCCGTTCTGTCACGAGTGGGCGTAAGACCCGGACGGTACTAACAGTGCCGCCGAACCGGTATCGGCGGTGGGTGGTCGGAACTCAAAACCTTTCTCTAGCTCCCGGTCGAACGCTGCCTGTGGCTCATCTGCGGCCCGGCGAGCTGTGGACGGGCACGTGGTTTCCGGCCCAGGTGAGGGGGTCGTCGGGCATGCCCTCCACAAGAGTTACACCCGAGATCAATGTGGCTGTCGTTCCCGCGGCGACAACGTTTTTGGCCGGACAGCCGAGGTAGGGCGTATGGACCATGAGACGGCTGGCAACGTCAGCGCACAGATCGTCGACGCGATCGGCGCGGCCGTCATCGCCGACCGGAGTTTTTTGGAGACGGTACTGGCGGGCGTGCTCGCACGCGGGCACGTCCTCCTTGAAGACGTGCCGGGTACCGGGAAGACGCTAACTGCCCGGTCGCTCGCCAGCGCGCTTGACCTCCGTTTTCAGCGGATTCAGTTCACCCCCGACCTCCTGCCCTCCGACATCACAGGGTCGAACATCTACAACGAGGCCGCCGGGGAGTTTGAGTTTTCCAAGGGCCCCATCTTCGCAAACATCGTCCTCGCGGACGAAATAAATCGTGCGCCGCCGAAGACCCAGGCCGCCCTGCTCGAAGCGATGGGTGAGGGACAGGTCACCGTCGACGGCACGACCTACAACCTGCCCGACCCCTTCTTCGTGCTGGCGACGCAGAACCCGGTCGAACAGGAGGGGACGTTTGGCCTGCCCGAAGCCCAGCGCGACCGGTTCATCATCAAGACGGAGATGGGGTATCCCGACCGGACCGGCGAGCGGGAACTGCTCGACCGCCGGGCCGGACGGGTCGAACAGGCACCCTCCGTTAAGCCGGTCATCGACGGGGAACAGGTGCCCACACTCCAGCGCGTCGCCGAGAACGTCGTCGTCGACGAACGGTTACGCGATTACATCGTCGACCTCGGGCGGGCGACCCGGGAGGACCACCGCGTCGATGTCGGCGTGTCGCCGCGTGGGATTCAGCGACTCTTTGAGGCCGCTCGCGCCGTGGCCGTCCTCCAGCGCCGGGACTTCGTCGTCCCCGACGACATCAAGTGGGTCGTCGAACCGGCCTTCTCCCATCGTCTCGTTCTGACGGCTGACGCCGGCGTGCGGGGCGTCGACCGCACCGCTGTCGTCAGCGATGTCCTCGATAGCGTCGCTGTGCCCGGGGCGGACGGCGCCGACGGGCAGGGCCGCCCGCAGTGAGTCAGCGCAGCGCCGCCACCAGCAGGACGATACCCGCAAGGACGCCGACGAGCGCGACGACCGCCGTTGGCGTCTGCTCGACGGTACCCGACGCGAGCAGGCGCTGAATGGTGTAGGCCGCGGCGACGCCGACGAGCCCGACACCGAGGGTTCCGCCGGCGTGGACCAGTTCCGCGTCCCGGGTGTTCGCCGCCTGCCCCATCTCCCGCCCCATCGTCGTCCCGTACCGTCCCATGTCCCAGACGAACAGGCTCCCCACGAGGGCAGCAAAGAGGACCCACGCCTGCGTGATGAGGGCTCCGGCGAAGGCGGCGGCGAGAAAGAGGCCGCCGCTGGCCAGCGAGTAGCCCGCACTCTCGTCGGAGAGGTAGCCGGCGAAGACGGCAAACCGAAAGAGCAGAATCAGCCCCAACGAGAGGGCGAGCAACAGCGTGACGGCCATGAGCACGAGCGTGGGTGCGCCGAAGAAATCCACGACGGGCTGGGCGTAGCTAAAGAAGGTGTCGTCGAAGGGGCTGGGGAGTCGCGACCCGACTTCCGAAAGGGCCGTGGTGACCACCGGGCGGCCGAAGGCGAGACACCCGACAAACACCAGGACGCCGCCGCCGAAGGGGCCAAAGCGGGTCGCGAACTCGGCCGTGGAGTTCGCCGCGACCCGCCGGAGTGCGTAGACGACCAGCCAGGTCGCTGTCCCGACGACCGTCGTGGTCACTGCGAGCGTCCGCAGCCCCGGTGCTGTCGAGAGGGCAACGAGTGTCCGGTACGGGCCGACCCCGAGGATACGTTCGAGTCTGAACGGCTGGAACGCCACTTCGGCCGCCAGCGCGAGCACGACGAGTGTCCCCAAGAGTAGCGAGGCCCGGTCGAGCAGCCCCAGCAGGCCCGACAGGTGGGTGTGGTCGGTCGCGCCGGTCCCGCGGTCCCCGAGGAGTTCGGCGATGGGGAGTACGCCGAGAGCCGCCCGGAGCGCAATCAGTGCGACCGTCACGAGCAACAGTGCCGTCGCCAGATGCGTCTGGAGCCGACCGGGGGTAAAGAGCCAGCGGGTGAGTCCGGCCCCCACCGAGGCCCCGACACTGAATGACTCCTGCTGAGTGAGGAAGGCCCCGGCGGCAAAGACCACCCCGAGGACGGCCGGAACCACTGCAGTCTGGACGGTAACCCAGTAGTGTGTAGTCAGCGCCTTGCCGTCGACGACGTTGCGGACGCCGAGCATAATGCCGAGAACGGCAAACACACAGCTGGCGACGACGCCCACCTGCGTGACGATCGTCAACGTGAGCAGGGACAGCGTCGACGCGCTCTCGACGGGGAAAACCGTCGACGCGAGCAGGAGTGCGGTCCCGCCGGTGGCAACGAGCAACCCAACGGAGACGGGGAGCGCGAGCAGGCCTGCGAGCAGGCGGGCAACGGGCTTGAAGCGGTCCAGCCCGACCAGCCATAGCCCCGCGGCAAAACAGAGTGCGCCGAGGCTGCCGACGACAACGGGGGCGAGTATCAACTCCAGCTGCCAGACGAGCAAGGCGACGACGGCCACCCCGACCACCAGCGAGAGTGCCGTACTCGTCCGTGCCGGCGTGTCCCGCGCGTGTTCGACGGTGTCGATGTCGGTACTCATCTGTCAGTGAGGAGGTGTGGAAGCGAGCGCCGGAGCGCGTAGTCGATGGGCTGGTCAACGTCCCAGCTCACTGTCGTCGCACCCGCCCGCTCGATGGTACTGAGCGTGAGGCGTCTGGTCACCTCGGCGATACGCTGACCGACGCTGGCCGCGCCAGCCACGTCCGGGCTGACGACAACCAGCGGGTAGCCCCGAACCGACAGCGAGCGGGCCAACCCGACCGGCCAGTCGTCCAGCAGGGGCGTACAGAGCACGACCTGTGCGTTCGGGGGGAGCCGCGCCAGCAGTCGCCGGGTGCTCCCGTCGAGGCCGCCATCGGGGGCCACCGCCGCTTCGGCATCCGGCTCGGTCGCCGGGGACTCACCTGCCTCGCCCGTCCGGTCGAGGCCACCGAGGGTACCACCGGAGCGGCCGGCGGGGCGCTGGTCCAGCAGGTCCGCCAGCGTGTTCGTCTCCGCACCGCCTTCGGCGACGGTCTGGAGGCCGCTGAAGAGTGTACGGACGTGACTCGCGCGGTGGCCGCTCGCCTCGGGGTCGACCCACGGCAGGCCGTCCGGGCCGACCAGTCCGTCGAGCGTGCCCTGCTCGACGCCGACGGCGGTGACGCTCGTCGAGACGCCGGCACCCGAGAGGGCGTCGAAGAGCCGTTCGCCGGCGTAGGCACACAGCTCCGCCCCGGTGGGATAGCCCGGCTGTGGCGTGACCCGTCCCAGCGGGCGAGCGTCGATGACGAGCACCGTGCGGATGGCCTGCTCCTGGCGGTACTGGACGGTGACGAACTCGCCGGTTTTGGCGTAGTGGCGCCAGTCGACGCGGTTCATTGGGTCGCCGGGCTGGTACTGGCGGGTGGCGTAAAACTCCAGCCCGCTCCCGCCGGAATCGGTCGGCAGAGTGCCTGCCCGTGGGAGCGTCGCATCACGGAGCGGTGCGTCCCGGACGGCGTTGGCACACGAGAGCGTCCCGTCGCCCTCGACAGCGTGGGTTTCGGTGAGCCGTTCGGTCGCCGCCAGCGAGCGCAGGCGGACCGCGGGGTCGCCGAAGTCGTACTCGCCGCGTTTGGCGACGACGGTGTATGACAGGGCCGTCGATTCGCCCGGCGGGATGGCGACGCAGGCCCGTGGTGACCCGTCGGTGACGGCCAGTTCCTCCGGCACGCCGTCGATGATACGGCAGTCACTCAGTGTCGTGTCGCCGGTGTTCTCGACGGTGAGTGTCACCGGCACCGACTCGCCCGGGGTGGGGTCTTGCACGTCGAAGGCCCGCGTGATAGTAAAGTCGGCGTCGGGGACCCGCGAAAGCGTGCCATAGAGGACGTACGCGAGCGGGATAGCGGCGGCGACGATGAGCGTCTGGCGGGCATAGAGCAGGCCAAAGCCGGTCAGTGCAAGCGTCGCGACGAGGCCGACGGTCCAGCGCTTGACGCGACGGTACGTCATCGCTCCTCCTGGAGCCGCTCGATTGCGGTTATCGTCGCCTCGATGCGGCGTTCGCGTTCACGCTCGGGGACGAGCCACAGCCGGATTCGCGAGAGCAGCGACGGCGTCGGGCCATCGTCGCCGGCCAGAAAGACGGCAGCGTGGGAGTCGTTGGTCCACGCCCCCGTGTCGACCGCGTGCCGGGCCTCGTCGGTCCGGCGTGGGTCGTCGGTGTAGGCGTCGACGGCCAGACCACGGAGCAGGTCACGGACCGCACGGAGCGGTTGGCCGCCATCAGCCACGGCAACCTGCACGTCGGCGTCGAGTCCCGCGCCAGTCAGCGAGCGCCGGTCGGCTGTAACGGTTTCCGGTGGGTCCGTCGCGGCGGCATCGAACCGCTGTTCGGCGGCGGTATCCGTCGGGACCTCCCCAACGGGGCTGGACCGGGCCGTCGCGAGGACGTACAGCCCGACGATGGTGGCCGCGGCGGTCATCACGGCCTTTGGCCCGGCTGTCAGCGAGGCGATCGCCGTCCGGACTTGGGGCACGCCGAGCAACAGCCTCGGCGCGAGGACGAGGACGGCACCGACGATGGTCGCGAGCGCGCCGAGCGTGCCGAAGACGGCGATGCGCCAGCGCATCAGTCCGTCCCTCCCGTGGCCGTCGGCGCTGTGTCGGGTTCGTCCTCGCCGTCCGTGTCGGTCTGTATCTCGGCCTCGATTGCGGTGACGGCTGCATCCACGCGCTCGATGCGGTCGTCGGCCGAGCGGGCGCCGTACTCGACTTCACGGTACGTATCACGGAGCACCCGCACCGGCTTGCTTGGCAGACCGTCCCGGTGGACGGCGTGTTGTGCGATTTCGCCGGGCGTCTTCGTCCGGGTGCGCCGGAGACTGAGATAGCCCAAAAACTGTCGCCACGCGCGCCGAATCGTCCGGTGTTGCCTGCTTGCCCCGTTTTCGGCCGCCGGGGTACCCTCCTCGGGGGCCAGACGGGCGCGTTTCGCGGCCAGCCACGCTCTAAAGGCCGCGCGCAACTCCGCGAGGCTCAGTTTGCCACGGACCGCGTCCCGGAGGTAGACGCCGGTCAGACGAACGCGAGCGACGAGCAGTGACAGGATGTCGTCCCAGCGGGTGGCAATCGTCACCAGTAGCCACTGGCTGTAGCGCACAGCAAGGGCGGGAAGGTTCAGGACGACCCACAGGACATCGCGGGGGCCGTAGCCGCGGCGGTAGGCCAGCCCGAAGACGCCGCCGACGACGAGGGCCAGCGCCAGCGCGACGAGCCCGAGATTCGTGTACAGCCCGGCGACGGTCACTTCTTTGGTGACGCCGGCCCCGGTCGCCTCGATTGTCGCCTGCCCGGCAAGCGGGAGCGTCACCGTTGCGGTGCCGTTGATGTCCGTCGTCGCGACCTGCTCGCCGTCGAGGTAGACGGGCGCGTTGCCGACCGGTTCGCCGCTCGCGGTGACGTTGACGGCGACAGCGGTGTAGGGCAGCGCGACCGGCGTCGTCGGTCGCACGTCGACCGAGAGTGTGGGGAGAGTGACGTTCCGCGTGCCACTGATAGAGCCCCGCTGAACGGTGATTGTGACGTTGCTGCCGGCGTCGGGGAGTGTCACCGTCGCCTGTCCGGCGCGGTTGGTCATCGCAACGTCCTCGCCCGCGACGGAGACCGTGGCGTTGCGGAGCGGGATGTCGCCGACTGTCGCGGTGACGGTGACGTTCGCGTTGGGGACCGTCTCGCCGGTGACGGCGACGGTCGTGTTCGTATTGACGGGGACGGTCAGGTTGCCGGGGTTCGGCGGGTCGAGTCTGTCCGAGACGGTCCCGACGCTGTAGAAGCGGCCGTCGGTGCCATCGGGAAGTCCACCGGGGGCAGCGAGGGCGCCCGTCGAGTCGTTCCGGACGCCGATACGGAGTTCCTCGGTGTAGGGGACGGTGCCGATGACGGTGCCGTCGGCGTCGGTCCGTCCCATGGGGTCGTCGTTGAAAAGAACGGCGACGCCGGACTGTAACTCGCCGTTCTGGGTGACGGTTACGGTGACAGGGACACCGGGGACGGCAGTCCGGTTGAGCGCCACCTGGTAGCCCGACTCCGTCTCGCCGGTTGGGGTCGTCTCGTTGATGGGGTCGCCGCCGGGGTCCTCACCGTCACCGTCGCCGCCGGGGCTGGTGCCGTTTTCGGTCGGGGAGAACTCCTCGCCGGGGCTGCCCTGTTCGGTCGGCGCGTAGTCGGCGTTGGGGTCGTCCTCTTGGACCGACTGTTGTTCCTGCTGGAGACGGGCGGTGCCGGGGGTGGGGTCGAACTTCACCCAGCCGGCGTCCTCGAAGTAGACTTCGACCCATGCGTGGGCGTTCATCCCGCGGACCTTGTATGTGTCCTCGGCGACTTCCTGGCCCGTCGAGTAGCCGACGACGTAGCGGGCGGGGATGTCCTGGCTCCGTAACATTGTCGTCATCGCCGTCGCAAAGTACTCACAGTAACCGGTGTCCATTTCGAAGAGGAAGGCGTCGGTCATGTGGTCGCTGGTCCGGGAGGCCTCTAAGGAATACTCCTTGTTGGCTTCGAGCCACGACTCGATGGCGACGGCCGTCTCGTAGGGGCTTGACGCGTCCGACGTGATGTCGTCAGTAAAGAGCCGAACCCGCGAGGGCGTGTCGTCGGGGAGCGCGGTGTAGCGCTCTTCGATTGTGGCAGGGTAGTTCCGCCCGGTGTTGCGGACGACCTGGGGGTCCTGTGGCGGTCTGTAGCTGGTACCGATAAAGGCAGTGCCGGGATCAAGCGAACTTCCGGCGCGGACCGCGTGTCCGTCGGTGAGTTCGAGGTCCGAGACGCCATCGATGCTGTCGGGCCGCCAGACGGTCGGCAGAGCCGTCGCGCTCCGGTTCAACTCAACGCGGTAATCGACGCGGGGGCCCTGGATACCGCTACCGGGACTTGAGCCGTCAAATGCAGTCGTCTCGCCGGTTTGCTCCCAGCCCGTGCCGGTGTAGCGGTCGTAGGAGCCGGTGCGCCAGTAGGCGGGGCTGGAACTGCGGACGACGAAGTGTTCGGCCGTCGACTGTGAATCCAGCGCTGCGCTGGCCCCTGTCGACCCGCCGATGTCGGTCGACTGGCCGGGGTTGAGCGCGCCGAAGCCGCTGCGCTGGCCGAGCCTGCCGGCGTCGATATCGCCGAGGCCGGCACTCGAGAGCTCGCCCAAGTTCTTCGCGGCTTCCGACTGGATGGCGTCACCAGGGACGAGTGACTCCGCGGGGCTGTCGACGACGCCGCCAGTGAGGGAGGGAACTAACACACCGGCGAGGCCGACGGCGAGGAGACAGCAGACGACGAGTACGACTCGTGTCCTACTCCGGGTCTGTGCCCGACTCCGGCCAGAATCTTCGGATGGCATTCGTTGTGTATTTAGGCGGCGCGTATCCTCCGATAGTCGGTCACGGCAAATAAATTCTGTGAGCAGAGACACCAGAGTTAGGGGTCACCGCTGCCAACCCAAGTTATGGACGCACACCTCCGGGCCGGCATCGCCATCTACAACGCCGGAGGCTACCA
>CAZOQK010000014.1:10514-18487 GCA_964581735.1 uncultured Halobacteriales archaeon
CTTCCTCCACGGCCTCATCCAGTTTACCGCCGCCGTCTTTCACGCCCGTAACGGCAACTGGTCGGGTGCGACCGGCCTCGCCGAGAGCGGCCGCGAGTACCTCGCCGGACTGGGCGTGGCTTACCGCGGCGTCGACATCGCCCCGGTGCGGGACTTTCTTAGAACCCTCGCCCGTGACCCCGAGGTCATCGAGCGTGGGCCGCCGCTCGCGCTCAGACACGACGGGACGCGTCTCCTCCCCACCGACCTCGATTTCGAGTCGACGGCGATTGCCGCTACTGTCCTCGCCGAAGAACACGGGTACGACGAGCCGATGGTCGAGCAGGCAGTCACGTACGCGCGAAACGACCTCGGCGACGGGGCCGCCGAGAGTCCGTTCGTGACCTTCCTGTTCGATTTCGTCCGCGAGCCGGAGAACCGCGGCATCATCGCCCAGCGCCTCGGCGAACACGTGACACGGCGCAAACACCGCGAGTCCGATGTCGAGGGACTGTTCGACTGACGGCAGTGGTTAATTAAGAGATTTCACGAGCAGCGGGTGATATGAACCGCAAGAAAGCCCCACTCTCAGTCCCACCCCACAGCTGGACCGTCCGGTCTGTGCGGGTGGGACTGACTGGGGCTTTCTTGCTGTCTGAATCTGCTACCCTATCAAGACAACCACTACCCGACTGACGGCCCAAGGGTTTAGATACGGCTCGGCCAAGTATGGGCATGGTAACTCGGCGGGTCGTCGTCGTCTCGCTTCTCGTGCTGGTCGCCGGGGTCGGCACCGCCGGGGTGACCGTCTCCGCCGACGGCGACAGCCGCCCGGTGGTAACCGAACTCCTCTCGGGGACGGACCCGCTCAGTGCCGACACGGACGGCGACGGGTTGGACGACGACGAGGAACTCGCGGAGTACGACACCGACCCGACGAGTGCGGACACCGACAGCGACGGACTGGCCGATGGGCCGGAAGTCACCGAGTACGGAACGGACCCGACCGACACCGACACAGACGGGGACGGACTGGCTGACGGGTCGGAAGTCACCGAGTACGGGACGGACCCGACGGCGGCCGACACGGATGGTGACGGACTGGCCGACGGCTCGGAAATCGAGGAGCACGGAACGGAGCCGACCGAGACCGACAGCGACGGCGACGGACTGACAGACGGTGCCGAGGTGAACGACCACGGAACCGACCCCATAGCGACAGACACGGACGGCGACGGGCTGGACGACCGCCGCGAACTCGAGGCGACTAGAACTGACCCGACGAGCGCGGACACCGACAGCGACGGGCTGGCCGATGGGCCGGAAGTCACCGAGTACGGCTCTGACCCGCTGGCCGGGGATACTGATGGGGACGGACTGGCCGACGGTACGGAAGTCCAGACACACGACACCGACCCGACGAGTGCGGACACGGACGGCGACAGGTTGGACGACCGCCGCGAACTCGAGGCGACCGGAACCGACCCGACGAGCGCGGACACGGACGGGGACGGGCTGGCTGATGGGCCGGAAATCGAGACGTACGGCTCGGACCCGCTGAGCGCGGACACGGACGGTGACGGCCTCGATGACGGGGTAGAGGTCGATGACTTCGGCTCCGACCCGACTGTCGCGGACACGGACGGCGATGGGCTGGACGACCGCGCGGAGGCCCGCGACTATCCGACCGACCCGACGAGCGCCGACACCGACGGCGACGGCCTTGATGACGGTGCCGAGGTAACGGAGTACGACACCGACCCGGCGGCCGAGGACACGGACCGGGATGGACTGCTCGATGGGCCGGAAATCAACGAGTACGGGACGGACCCGACGGACCCGGACACGGACGGTGACGGACTGGCTGACGGGACGGAGGTCAACGAACTCGGGACGGACCCGCTGGCGGTGACCGTCGACAGCGATGGCGACGGACTGGCCGACGAGCGCGAGCGCGAGTTGGGAACCGACCCGCGGGTGGCTGATACCGACGGCGACGGACTCTCCGACGGCGAGGAGGTCGAACAGTACGGGACGGACCCGACGGACCCGGACACGGACGGGGACAGCCTCTCCGATGGGGCGGAAGTCCGCGAACAGACCAACAGCGACACGGCCCTGCCCGGTGCCGACCCGTTGTCGATGGACCTCTACGTGCAGTTCGATTACGCACGGGGAACGTCGTCCAAGAACAGCGCGTTCGTCGACGAGGTTGTCCGGGAGTGGGCGGCGATGCCCGTCTCGAACCCCGACGGCTCGACCGGCATCAACCTACACGTCCGCGAGGGCAGTTACGTCTCGGGGGCGTCCATGTTCGAGGGCCCAGAGAACTTCTACACCCTCAAGCGCGAGTACCACCGGGCACAACTTGGCGAGCGGACGGGCGTTTACCACCAGACTATTTTCCTGCCCTTTGACTCGGGCGTGGGGTATGACGGCTATGGCGAGGTGCCCGGCGAGTTCACCGTCGTCGACACGACCGCCCGGACGAGTTTCCAGCGTAACATGGTGACCCACGAACTGCTGCACAACGTGATGGGGACGCTCGAATCACCCGACGCCTGCCGCGACGATCCCGCACACCTCTGTGCGGACGGGTGGCTCCAGAGTACGGTTACGGTGGGCCAGGATGAGTTCCTGCCCGAGTCGCTGGGTGAGGAAATCGAACGGAACGGCTTCGAGTAGGACGGCCCGGCGTTTCGGAACTGTAGCTTGGACCGTTCGGTTCCGTTTCTTTCCTGTCGCCGCCAGTCGTTCCTGTACTCAACGCAGCTTAATTTTTCGAAAAAACTAGTAATTACGGGAGTTTGAACAGGTGTAATTTGGTAGTACTCATTGTGGGAGCGCCAGCGATGCCCGCTCCCGCGGATCAGAGTATGTCAGAGAACGACGATCACACTACGGCGGCGCATAGTACACCAGACACCGGGGAGGCGGACGCCCTGTCACGCTTCTCAGCCATGTTGGGGCGGTTCTGGGCCGGATTCAAGTACAGTTCGCTGTACATCGCGGTCAGTGCGATGGTGGAAGTCGCCATCGCGATGGTGCTTTTGGGGGTGTCACTGAACCCGGCACCCCTCGTTGTCGGGCTAGTGATGTTCTCGGTGTACACCAACGACCGCATCGCCGACGCCGAGACAGACGCAATCTCAGACCCTGAAAAAGCGGCGTTCGTGCAGCGATACGAGCATCTGCTGGAGCCGATTGCCGATGTCGCCTACGGGCTGGCCGTGATGATAGCCATTGCGGGCGGTCCGCTGGCGCTCTTTCTCACGTTTTTTCCCGGTGTCTTCTGGATATTTTACGCCTCAGGATGGCTCGACGCGTTCGATGGGTCGCTCTCCCGGCTGAAAGCAGTCCTCGTTCTCAACACGACTGTCGTCGCCCTCGCCTGGGCCATCGTGTTGACCTTCCTCCCGGTTGCCTTCGCCGGCGCCTCACTCTCGCCGGTTGTGCTGTTCGTCTTCGCGTACTTTTTCCTCCGGGTGTTCACCTTCGTCGAGCTCTCGAATATCCCGGACACCGAGGGTGACAGACAGATCGGTGTCAGCACAATCCCGACCGTATTCGGTATCAGGGGCACCAGACACGCCCTCTACCTACTGAACGGGCTGACGGGGGCAATCGTCCTCGGGGCACTACAATCGGGGCTCACGCCGCTCCCGGTTGCTGGCGTCTTGCTGCTGGGGACTGGGTACTCGCTCGGCGTGGCGGCGCTCGTCGGCCGTTGGGCGAACATCTCCGTGCTCATCCAGGCTGCCGAAGGCGAATACGTCCTGACGTACCTCGCCTTACTGGCGACGATGCTGGTCGTCTGAGGCAACCACGGGACATTCCCCAATTGTTCGTCCACTCTGGGCGAAAAGCGGTCGAGAAGGTGTTTCGACTCGCGATATCCCCGGTGTCGTCCCGTTGGAACTGGTCAGTTTGTGTCAGTTTCCCCCTAGTTTTATTCCAAACTAACCGTATTATTGGTAACGTACCGTGCAGATACTCGTCGTCCTCACGGCTGTCATGCTCGCCGCAGTCGCGGTGGCGTTTACCGCGATGCTGGTAGCCTGGCGTGAGCGCGACGAGCCGGGGGCGCTTCCGCTCGTTGTCTTGCTGCTTGGTGCGTGTTTGTGGCTCAGCAGCTACCTCTTTTCACTGCAGGCATCGACCGTTGGGGGACAGATACTCTGGAACGAAATCGCGTGGGTCGGAGTAATGATAGTTCCGGTAGCGTGGCTCGCCTTCGCTATGGAGTACACAGGCCGGGACCGCTATGCGACACCAACCCATCTGGCGGCACTCTCGGTAGTGCCGCTGGTCACCGTCGCGCTCGCGCTGACCAGCGAGTCGCACTCGCTGCTGTACCAGCAGACGGAGATGGTACCGTTCCAGGGGCAGTTGCTCCTCAACCGTGTCCCGGGGCCGTGGTTCTGGGTTGTGACTGGGTATACGTACGTCCTCCTGGCGCTGGGCTCGATTCTGATCCTTGAGCTCGTCCTGAGCGACTCCTCGCCGTTCCGGGGACAGAGCGGGGCGCTCCTCGTTGGGATGGTGTTCCCATGGGTGAGCAACGTTCTCTACATCGCCGGCGTGGTCTCGATTCCGGCGTTCGACCCGACGCCTATCGCGTTCGCACTGTCGGGGGTGGCCTACCTCGCTGCGGTCACGCAGTTCCAACTGTTCGATGCGACACCCTCCGCGAGCAAGCACGCACAGCGGCTGTTCATCGACCAGTTACAGGAGGGAGCCATCGTCGTCGACAGTAACGGTTTCGTCGTCGAGATCAACGACACCGGTGCACGGACACTCGGGCTCGACCGGTGGCAGGCCCTCGGCCGGAAGGCGGCCGACGCGATCGAGCAGTTCGACGCGTTCAAGCGGAGCCGGTCGTCCGACAGCGTGACGATTGCTGACGACACCGACCGCCTGTATGATGTCACCCACACCGAGATAACGAACAGCCGGAACCGGATCGTCGGGAGCATCTACACGCTGCACGACGTGAGCGACTACGTCCGCGACCAGCAGCGACACCGCGTGTTGAACCGCCTCTTCCGGCACAACGTCCGGACGAAGACAAACCTCATCATCAGCCACGCGGAGTTGCTGGCCGACGACACCTCCCGCGGTGACCTCTCGCTGGTCCGCGAGAGCGCCTTCGGTATCGAGTCGACCGCCGAGAAAGCCCGCGAGGTGCTTGATGTTTTCAAGGAGAGCAGACACCCCGTGACGCCGGCCTCGCTCTCGGCGCTCCTGATGGAGTGTCGCAGGGAACTCAAGCGTGACTACCCGGACGCAGTGTGTCACTTCGAGGACGTGCCCGCGGACGTGTCCGTCCCTGCGGTACTGAAGACGGCCTACGCCAACGCGGTTACGAACGCCATCGCACACAACCACAGCGAGCCGGCCCAGGTGTGGGTCCGCGTCGAAACCGACGAAGGGCGCGTCGCCGTCACGGTCGCCGACGACGGGCCGGGGCTCGACAGCTACGAACGGAGTGCAATCGAGGAAGGCCTCGAAGACGACCTGACACACGGCAGCGGTCTCGGACTGTGGCTGGTCAAATGGGCCACGGAAATCGCCGGCGGCGACCTCGAGTTCGCCGACCGCGACCCCTCCGGAACGGTTCTGACGATCACGTCGCCACAAGTCGACGACGGCCTCAGGCAACCCGAGGACGAGGATGCCCACGCCGAACCGCTGTAGCTGGTGATACCCGCTGTGGGCAGCTACGGTCTCTCGGCGACCCGCTCGTCGCCGTCCCACTCCGCTGAGTTGTCCATCGGCTCGTAGCCCAGCGCCTCCGTTGTGCGTTCGAGCGAGTAGTATCGGCGGTCGTTGTTGCTGATGCCGTAGACGATTTCATAGCCGTAGTCGGCTTCGAGCGCACACTCGTGGATGTGCACACAGTCCCGCGGGGAGAGCCACATCGCCTGCCCGCGCTCGTAGTCGATGGGTGGGTGGCCCTCGTTGAGGTTCCCGATGCGGATGTTACAGACCGACAGGTCGTGTTCGTCGTGGTAGTATCGGCCGATGGTTTCGCCGGCCGCCTTCGAGATGCCGTACTTGTTGCCCGGCCGGGGCAGTTCCGTGCCATCGAGGCGGTCGGTGTCGTGGGGGCGGTACATCTCCGGGGTCCGCTCGTCGGTTTCAAACGCGCCGACGGCGTGGTTCGAGGAGGCGTAGACGAACTTCTCGACACATTCGTCGACGGCGACTTCATACAGGGTGTGGGTGCCGTCGATGTTGTTTTGCAGGACGCTTTTCCAGGGGGCGCTCGGGCGGGGGTCACCGGCCAGGTGGATGATGGCGCCGACGCCCGCCGCGGCGGGTGCCACGTCGTCGTGGTCCTGGACTTCACCGGTCCAGTAGGGAAACTCGGGTTCCACAGCGGGTTCGCTGTGGAACATGAGTCGCCAGTCGTACTCCTCGCGGAGCCCATCGAGGATGACCTGTCCGACGTGGCCCCCGGCGCCCGTCAGCAGGACAGGGTCGTTCATTCGATTCAACCCAGGCGCAGGGTCGGTAAGTAGCATACGGTTTGCCGCGACCGACGACCCATTACGGCCGCCGCCCCAGACACCCGTATGACCGACACACACCCGACAGACCGTGAGACGGCCTGTTTCGAGGCCGGCGTCAAGTTCGGCTCGCTGTATCACCAGTTCGCGGGCACGCCGCTATCCCCGTCGAGTGCCGATTCGCTGGCCACGGCAATCGAGGCGGCAATCGAGAACCAGCCCCACTGCGATGAAGTCGTCGTCGACGTGCGCGAGGACCGCCTGCGCGAGGACCTGGCCGACGGCCCCGCGAGCTACACCGAATTCACCGGCAAGTTCGCCGACGTGGATATTTACATCGACTACGAGGGTATCCTCGTCCACGCCCAGATGCGCATGACCGAAGGGTATCCCCTGATGGACATCGTCGACATCCGGGATTGAGTTCGCTCCCGGTCGGACGCCCTCGTCCGCCACGGCCGCCTCGTGGTTCTACACACCGCCTGTTGTTCGTGGCGGTCGCGTCCGCAGGTTCCCGTGGAGACGTTTGCCCGATGTTACGAACTGCTCGTGCTGGCTGTGCCCGACCCGACCGCGACCCGGCGAGCGCCGGGTGACCCTCGACGAAGACCCGTTCTGAACCGCCCCGATACCCCTCGAAACGCCGGATTTCACTTTCACTTTCAGGCGGGTATTTAATTTCTCGGCCGGCCAACCAATAGGTATGAGCCAATCGACACTCAACGACGACGAACTGTTCGGCGAGGCGGCCTCGGAGATGCGCGCCGACGTGGAGGACTCGCTTGACGCGGCCCGTGAATCACTGCCAAGCGCCGACGACATTTGGGACGCGGACGCCGAGAACACGCTCGGTGTGTTGAACGCGTTGAACTCCGCGCTGAACGTCGGCGACGCCGAAGACTACCTCCGGGACGCCAAGAAGTGGTACACGATGGGCAAGCGGGCCGACGCCTTCGAGGACGCCGACGACCTCGCCGAGGCAATCGAGGACGTGGAAGCGCTCATTACGGATATCGAGGATGCGGGCGAGCAGGTGGGTGACCTAACGAGTACGATACCACAGCTCCGTGGCGCGCTCGAAGACGCCGCCGAGGGCGACGCCGACCCCGAGGCCGACGCCGACGGCACCGGCGAAGCCGAAGCCTAACGCTCCCGCGGCCACTCGCGATTTTCGACGGCAGTCAGCAACACGCTCAGTTTCTCACTCGCCGCGCCGAGCAGTTCCTCGCCCACCCTCTCGCTGCTCTCGCCCGGGTCCCCGACGACCCCGTTCGCGGAGAACTCGGCGGTGTCGTAGGCCAGGTTCGTCCCCGACTGCCAGTCGCCCCACAAGTCCGCGCCGTCTTCGGCGGCTGCCTCGAACTGTATCTCGTCGACGAGGTCGGGTCTGATATGCCGGAGAAGACTCGTCTCGACGGGGCCGCCGTGGCCCATTCCGATGTCGGGAGCGAGGTCGTCGTAGTCGACAGCATCGAACCAGGT
>CAZOQK010000014.1:18497-22928 GCA_964581735.1 uncultured Halobacteriales archaeon
GGTGAAGGGGACGGCGTATGCGGTGCCCTCACGGGTGAGTCGGCCACAGCATTCCCGCAGCGGGGCGACGTTGCCGCCGTGGCCGTTGACCACGACGACCCGGTTCCAGCCGTGAGAGGTGAGGCTCTCGATGGTCTCGCCGACGTAGTCGCGGAAGGTATCCTCACTGACCCAGAGCGTGCCCGCGAAGTGACGGTGTTCCGCGGCGACGCCGATGTGAATCGGGGGTGCGACGACGACCTCGCCGTCGAACCTGCCGACGCCAGCGTCGGCGACGGCTTCGGCCGTGAGCACGTCCGTTCCGAGGGGGGCGTGGGGGCCGTGCTGTTCGGTGCTTCCCACCGGCAGAACCGCGAGGTCGGTGTCGGCGCCGTCGGCGTCAGGCCAGGCGTACTCAGAGAGGTACATGCCCGTCCGTACCGCGGGGGCGGCCTAATCGCTGGCGGTCGGCCCACTCCTGTGAGACGCCCGGTGTAGTACCTGCGCGGAGCCGGGGAGACGGAGTGGGACACGCGGCAGGCTGCCGGCGACCGGCCGGACGCGGGAGTCGAATCGGCGGCCACAGTTCGACTCCTGATAACTGCGGCGGCGGGTTCAAGTACGAGCAACGGCATATACGGGTAATGACGGAATCGGAGTCCGCCTCCCAAACGCGCACCGCGGTGGCGGTGTTTCTCGGCCCCAGCGTGCAGGACCGTCAGGGGGACCTGCAGACGGGGCTCGCGGAGTTGCCACTCACCGTCGATGCCGTGCGACCACAGTCCGAACTGGGGGAGACGGCGCCGACCAAACAACCGCTCGTTATCAGCAACACCGAACCCCCGGGGTCACTCCCTGACGGAACGGTTTGGGTGACGGGTGATGCCGGCGTCGCGGCCGCCGTCGCCGACGCGGCGGCTGTGATCAACTGGGGGTTCGACGACTGGGAGATGCTCGCGGCCCGCCTCGGCGCGGAACTCGGCGTCGACAGTGAGTCGGGACGGGCGGCCGCGGACGTGCTCGACCGGGTTGACAGTGCCGTGGTCGGGCTGGATACGGACCACCGCGTGACGTACCTCAACGACGCGGCAGCGGACCTGCTCGACGTGTCGGCGGCGGCCGTCAATGGAGGGGTCGTCTGGGACCACGTCCCGGCGGACGTGGCGGCGGACCTGCGCCCGGCGGTCGAACGGGCCCTTTCGGAGGACCGCGTCGTGACCAACCCGGTCGAACTTGAGGCGGGTGTGACGCTGTTCGATGCGACCATCTCACCGGGCCGCGGCGGCGTGACAATACACACGACCCAACAGGAAGCGGGCGAGGACCCGTCGCTGTACGAGTACCTCATCGAGACGGTCGGTGACGCGGTGTACATCCTCGACGACGAGGGGCAGTTCGTCTTCGTCAACGACGCGCTGTGTGAGATGTCCGGCTACGACCGCACGGCGCTGCTTGGCTCCTCGGTCCACATCATCAAGGACGACGAGACGGTCGACGAGGCCGAGGACGCCCTCCGTGAACTGCTGAAGGCGCGCGCCGGACCCGCCGAAACGACGGGCATTGACATCGCAAAACTGGATGCCGACCTCGTCTGCAAGGACGGCACTCGCATCCCTTGTACCGACCGGATGACGCTGCGCCCACTCGATGACGGGGAGTTTACCGGCACCGTCGGAACCCTCCGGGACGTGAGCCGCCAGCACCGCCGCCAGGAACTGCTCAACGGCCTTATCGAGCGCTCCCGGGAGATGATGGCCGCCACGGACAAGCGGGCGGTCACGGAACTGGTCGTCTCGACGGCCGTCGAGGTGTTCGATTTGGACCTCGCGGTGTTGCGCAAGTACGACACCGATGCGGACGCGCTCGTCCCGGTGGTCACATCCACAACGGCCGACGCCGTCCTCGGGGACCGACCTGCGTACGGCCCGACGGAAGGGCCGGCCGGGAGAGCCTTTAGCGAGGGTGAACTGGTCGTCACGGGCAGCCTCAGCGACCGGCCGGAGAGCGACGTGACGGCCGTCGACAGCGGGGCGTACCTGCCGGTCGGTGACCAGTACGTGCTGAGTCTCGGCCACAGCAGCGATGAGGGGCTTGACGACGTGACCCGCGGCCTGCTCGAAGTGTTCGGCGAGACGGTGGCGGCGGCCATCGACCGCGTCACCCGGGAGGAACACCTCCGGCAGTACGAGGCCATCGTTGAGGCGGCCGAGGAGGCGCTGTTCACCGTCGACGAGGACGGGCGCTTCACGCTCGTGAGCCGGCCCTTCGCCCGCCTGCTCGGCTACGGACGCGAGGAACTGGTGGGGCGCTCCCTGGAGACGTTCCTCGGCCCCGACACCATCGACGACCCGCTGTCCGGCAACGGCCCGGTCGTCGTTGAGACGGAACTGCACCGCGGCGATGAGCGGGTTCCCGCCCGCCTGACCCTCTCGCCGTTCGCCGACGGTGTCGTCGGCACGGCTCGAGACATCTCGCAGTTACAGTCCGCCCGCGAGGAGGCCAGCCGGCAACGCCGCCGCTTCGTTGAACTGTTCGAGACCCTGTCGGAACCGGTCGCCGACGTGCGCTACGGCGAGGAGGTAACGACCATCGAGAGTGTCAACCCCGCCTTCGCGGCGCTGTGTGACTGTGACACCGAGACGCTCCAGGGAAGCGTCTTCGACGACGCACGGGACCGGATGCCGGACGCGCTGTCGTCGGCACTCGACCCGGCCCGCTCGCCGAACCCGGAGATCGAGACGGCCGTCGATACCCGGACGGCCAGTGGCGAACAGCACCATCTCATCCGGACGGCACCGTACGAGAGCAACGGCACCGACCGGGCGTTCCTGCTGCTGACCGATGTCACGGAGGTCAAGCGCCGCGGGACCCACCTGAAGGTGCTTCACCGCCTCCTGCGGCACAACCTCCGGAACCGGACGGCGCTCATCAAGGGCCACGCCGAGCAACTCGCGCAGGCGGACCTGGCCCCGGAGAGACAGAAGAGCGCCGAGAAAATCCTCTCTGCCAGCGACGACCTCGTCGACGCGTCCGAGACTTCCCGGAGCGTCCAGCGTGTCCTCGGGTTCGACACCGATGTGATCGACCCGATGCCGGCTGACGAGGCGCTGGCCGAACTGCGGACGGATATCGGGGCGAGCATCACAGCCGCCGAGACGACCATCGAGGTGACTGCCCTGACAGACGACACGGTCCCGTTCAGCGAGTATCTGGTGCTCGCACTGCGTGAACTCGTCGAGAACGCAGTCGAACACGACCCGGCCTCCCGGGTCGAGGTGACTGCTCGGACGACCGACGACGGCGTCGAGGTGTCCGTCGCCGACGACGGGGCGGGCATCCCGGAACACCAGTGGGACCTCCTGACCGGCGAGCAGGAAATCACACAGCTCCAGCACGGTGACGGCCTGGGGCTGTGGCTGGTGAAGTGGACGACCGACAGACACGGCGGCCGACTCCGCCTCGACGACGCGGGCGAGACCGGAACGACGGTGACGCTTGTGTTCCCGGAAGCGCCCTGACGGCCGGAGACTGCCGCATGGACACCCGAGTCGCTCGGGTGCCTCCGTTCGGATATGACACACGACCACCCCGAGCCCAGTGCGGATGGCTGGGACAATCCGGATCTCTGTCCGTTCCGTGGCGACCGGCTCAGCGACCCTGGTGAGGGGTTTTCGACCACATCGGCGAGGCGGCGCCCTGTGCGGAGCGCTTTGAGGCGTGGCGTGAAAACATTGCCGATGATATCGACAGCGAGTGGAGCGGCTAGTCGTCGGCGTCGGTGCGTGCCCGACGGCGGGCCGCCCGCTTGATAAAGTCCTCGGGCAGTGAGTCGATTTCGCCCGCCTGGACCGCCCAGAGGTTCGCGTACAGGCCGTCTTTGTCGAGCAGGTCCGCGTGGGTGCCCTGTTCGGCGACCTGCCCGTCGTCCAGGACGACGATGCTGTCCGCGTCTTTCACGGTCGAGAGGCGGTGGGCGATGACCAGCGTCGTGCGGTCTTCGGTCAGGCGGTCGAGAGAGCGCTGGATGAGCATTTCCGTTTCGGTGTCCACGTCCGAGGTTGCCTCGTCTAACACGAGAATCTCGGGGTCTTTGAGGATGGCGCGGGCGATGGCGACGCGCTGGCGCTGGCCCCCGGAGAGTTTGACGCCCCGTTCCCCGACCATCGTGTCGTAGCCGTCGGGGAGGCTCCGGACGAACTCGTGGGCCTCAGCGGCCTCGGCGGCCGCGCGAATCTCCTCGTCGCTCGCGTCGGGGCTGCCGTAGGCGATGTTGTCCCTGACGCTGCCGTAGAAGAGAAAGGTATCTTGGCTTACATATCCCATCTGCTGGCGGAGGCTGTGGACGGTGGCGTCACGCACGTCGGTGCCGTCGACCCGGACCGCGCCCTCGTCGACATCGTAGAGCCGAAGAAGGAGTTTGACCGCCGTCGATTTCCCCGCGCCGGTGGGGCC
>CAZOQK010000015.1:0-22790 GCA_964581735.1 uncultured Halobacteriales archaeon
GTGATAGGTTGCCCCTCCAGAACTAGACTTGCGCCGGCTCTGGATGTATTTGTGTGCGATGTTTCGCGCCGCGTTGTAGTCGCTATGTAGCTCTTTCCCGCAGTCAGATTTCTGGCAGATGAACTCGTCGCCGTCACGGTTGTCCTCATGCGTGAAGCCACACCCTGTTTCGGAACACCGCTGACTGGTGTACGCTGGATGGACTGTCTCAACCGTGAGTCCTTCAGCGTTGGCCTTGTACGTGACTTGGCGTTTCAACTCGTTGAACGCCCACTGCTGGAATTTGGAAGCGTTCGAAATGCGGTCACGGATATTCTCCAAGTCCTCGAACACAATAGTCGTACAGTCGTGAGAGATAGCTTCCTTGACCAGTTCCTTCGATGCCCGGTGTAAGAAGTCTTCTGACCAGTTGGCGAAGGTGTCTCCGATGGACTGGATAGTGAGGTGTGCGCTTCGTGTGCCTTGCTGTTGAAGACGAGCGCGGCGACGTTCGTACTCGCGGCGTTTATCATTCAGCAGGTCAGCGTTCCCGATGAACGCGCCTGTACTGGTAACGGCGAGATACCCGTCCACGTTCCGATCGACGCCGAGAACTGTTTGGTTCTCGGCTTCTTCCGACGAATCTTCGCGTTCCTGCTTCACGGAAACGTGGAGATAGTAGGTATCAGTTTGGTGGTCGTATCGGAGTTTCGCACCCTGTTTCTCCCACTCGTCACTTTCCATATACTCGGTTTGAATCGAGTCCTCGGGGTAGATGTATTCTGCATGAATGCGACTGCCGCCGTATGCGGCCAGTGAGCAGTACCCGTCGAAGTACGTAATCGCGTTCGTATTGTAGACAGTCGTGTTCGACGTGAACACGGGTTGTGAGACTCGTTCGCCGTCTTTCATTTTTTCGACAACCGACGTGAGGGTATCTGCGGCGTGGTTAGCCGCGCCCACGCACAGGTCGGCGTGGAGGTCAGTTTCCTCGCGTATGTCATCGTAGATGAGTCGTTGGAGATGATTACCGGATGTAATCACGTACCCGTCGTTGTCACCATCCCATCCTCGGTCTGCGAACCGCTGTGCGGCGTCCCGAAACGTATTCATTGTACGTTTCAGTTCGTTACGGCGGTCGCTAGGGACGGAGAGTTTGACAACTGCGGTACGATTAATCTCCATCTATATGCCACTTGTGGATGTGTGATTATAAAAAACTGGGAGTTGGCCGGGCTGTTGAATATTGACTGCTTTTCGGAGCTCACGCGATTCCCGCCCGCCGTGAACGGCGGGACTCCCTCGCTGACTTAGGTGGCGCAGACAGCGATATCCTCACCGACGCCGAAGAGCGCCTTTCGCGTGCCGAAGGTATCGATGCCGTCACGATTGACGAGCTGCGCAGCCTCAACCCGAATCTTTCGGCCACGGTCGTCACCGTCGGTATCACGCTACGGTGGACCACGGCGATGACCGATGCAGAAGTGAGGTGCCGGCTTGCCGAGGTTCCCGGCCTTGAATCAGTTGAGCAGATCAACAGAGAATAGTGGGAATCCCCCTTCCGCAAGGAGCAGTGCAGAGAGTCAGGTCTCTCAAGCAGCGCAGCGGGGCGGGGAGAAGCGCGTCCCAAGTCGGCACCCACCGACAATGCTAAGAGTATGAAAAAAGTATGAATTTGTATGGCAGAACACACCCGGAAAGTCGGTGAGCGAGGGCAAGTCACCATCCCGAAAGAGCTTCGCGACCGCCGAGGGATCGAAGGTGGCGACGAAATCAGGTTCATCGAGGTTAACGACGAGATTATCATCAAGCCACCAACAGACGAAGAGCGCTTAGCGGAAGGATACAAGAAAAGAGCAGACAGGTCTCGGCAGTTGGTCGAAGAGATGGACGGGACATCAGCAGAAGCAACCGAGCGACTCGGGGATGCCCCGGAGTGGGGCGAGTGACCTGTGAAAGTGCGCCGCGGAGACATCGTCACTGTCGAATTGAATCCAACAAAGGGGAGTGAGCAACAGGGTTCGAATAGGCCCTGTGTCGTTATTCAAAACGACGTTGGCAACCAGTACTCTCCAACGACGATCGTCGCCCCCCTCACGAAGCAGTACGATCCCACTGACATCTACCCGTTTGAGGTAGAAGTCCGTGCCTCGAACACTCCTCTCAATCACGATTCAGTGGCCGATCTCAGTCAGATTCGTGTTGTCGATATCAGCAAACGAGTAAACAAGAATATCGGGTCGGTGCCGGCGACGCGAATGGCGAAGGTTGATGCTGCGATCAAAAACAGCCTTGGGCTGTGAAAAGATACAATCTTCTCGCTCGGTAGCTCCGGTCCACGATGCGCTCTCTGCTCTGACGGAGTCGTTCCATCCGATATTTCGGGACACTCATTAGGGTGCCAAACTATATCTCACACAAATGAACGAGCGGTCATCGCCGACCGAAACATCTGTTGTCGTTGCCATCTGGGACATGCTCCGCTCGGCAGCATCGGAGACCGGCAGTTCGTGGGTGATGACACATCTCCGGCGGGCCACTGCGCTACTCACACGCGCAGTACGATCATCGGGACTCACAGCCATCGGAACACATATCGCCCGCTGGACGCGCGAATCATTCCTGTATCGCTGGCTCACGGCCGAGCCAGACCCCGAGGTCATCGTCATCGACTTGCGCGAGACCTATACCGTCGGCCCGATTCTGGCTGTCCTTGACCGAGTTATCGCTGTACTCTCCCGAGGCTGGGACACTGCAAGCACTGGCTCCCTGACCCGAACGACACACGGCGCACTCCATGACCACCCTATTCGAAGCGTGTCGCTGGTTGCGCTCGTTGCTCTCCTGACAAGCCTTGTTGTCTCGGTCGCGCTCGGGACTCCCAGTTCGACGGGACTGGGCGCTCGCCTCATCGGCATCGGACTCGCGGCATTCGGGACACGTATCCGCGTCTCTTGGGACCAGTGTACGGAATCGGCGACGTATCGGTATCTGGTCGCCGCGCTCGAACCGCCCGAGCCGCCGGAATCAAACGAGTTCGGAGAGGATTCGGAGCGGTAACGAGCAGCATCATTGAATTCGGTGTTGGTATTCAGGATGGTCACCGTCGCACCGCTGGAGGAGGTCGTTGAGGAATTGTTCGCGCTCAACAGTGCTCTCAATGCTGCTGGCTCCGACTAGAACTGAAACAAGATGCTCATTCTACGTTGTTGTTTGCATTCTGGCATCCGAAATTAACATTGTCGAGTGTGTAGGACTTCACTCTTGCATATGGGCCGACGGATTCACGACTGCAGTGCAGAAACCACGTCCTTGACTGTGAACAGTTGGAGGTCGTCCCGCTCTGTGGCCGCTTCTTCGACAGAGGGTTTGAACCCGCTCCGCGAAAAGAGCGCGTACTGTTCGACTCGGTTAGGCCCGTTTGTGGGTGTCCATCGGAGTTCTTCAACGTGATCTTGAAGCTTCGAGAATGCGTCGTATCCAAGCGGTGACTGCTGGAATTTGCACTCGCCAGCGAGGAGCGTCTCTCCAGTTGTGAGGCCGACAACATCGATTTCGTGGTCTTCATACCACCACTGACCGGTTTCGGTAATCGTGTGCTCCGGGTAAAGCGTCCGGAGGGCTGCACAGCACAGATCTTCGAACGACCGGCTCACGAAATCCGCTAACTCCGGTTCGATGAGTGCGTCGTATGCCTCGTCACCGAGTTCGTCGTATTGCTCGCCAGTGCCGTAGACGAAGTGAAACCAGAACCGGAAGAATGTGTCTCGAATCCGATATCGGCTGCGTTTGCTCCGCTCTTTTTGCTCGGTAATCGGAACGTGCTGGTCGATAAGTCGGAGCCGTGAGAGTCGGTTGAGATACTTCGAGAGTTGGTTGTAGTCAATTCCCGTCGTGCCTGCAATCTCGTTTCGACTGGTCTTTCCACCGGCGATAGCCTCCAGTATCGAGAAATACCGCGTTGGTTCTGTAAGTTCCATGCGGAGGACGTAATCCGGTTCATCATGGAGTGTGCCGTGGCGAGTGAGGATCGTCTGTTGGATATTTTCTGCCAATGTAGCCTCTGGTGCGACTTCTTCGAGGTAGTAGGGGACGCCACCGAACACACCCCATGTACAGACCTGTTCGTCCGCGGTGTAGGCGTCGTCGAAAAATTCCATTGCGGCGTCGAATGGGAGCTGTCTGATGTCGAGCTTGAGTGACGACCGTCCATACAGCGGACTGTTACCCAGAAGCGCGGCTTCTTCCATCATACTGATCGACGACCCGACGAGGACAAACGTCGCATTTGACTCGTCGAGTTCGTGGTCGAACATCGCCTGCAACACGGACGGCAGGCTCTCGTCCTGTTCGACGAGGTAGGGAAATTCGTCGAGGACGACGAGTGCGTCTTGCTCGGCAAGGTACCTAAGTATCTTATCCCACTCTTCTCGAATCCGTGTTACGCCAGGATAGGCGTCTGCGACGACGTCGATGAACTGCTGTAACTGAAGCGCACTCGTTTTCTGCTTGGCTTGGTAGACGATGGCGTCATCATATCCTTCGAGCGAGTGCTTGACGAGCGCTGTTTTCCCGAGTCGCCGTCGGCCGAATATCACCGCGAGTTCGGCCTCGTCAGACTTATATAGGGTGTGGAGGCGTGAGAGTTCCTCCGTCCGGTTCACGAACTTCGTCATAGCGACTATAGCGCTTCGCAGCTAATAATACTTTGTATAATCATACTTCAGAGTATGATACTCTAAAGTATTATAATCCAGATTTGCCAATATCACTCGCGACGAGAAGAGTATTCGTTCGACGGGGTACTACCCAAAACTAACTGATGACTCTCGATAGAGAGACAATCCGCGACCTCTGTACCGATGCCGTCTTCGAGCGCGGCCAAACGTATCGCGAGGAGGGGCGTATCCGCCAACTCGACCGCTTCGGCGAGACTGTCACGGCCCGCGTGCAAGGCACCGAGCTATACGAGACGCGCGTCCACCTCGACAGCGACGAGTTCGACCCGCACTGTACCTGCCCCTATAGCGGCCTCGGTGAATGCAAACACGTCGTTGCGGCCCTGCTGGCTGTTGCCGATGACATGCCCGATGATGAGAGCGGGCGTATTGACGACCTGCTGGCAGGCATCTCAACCGAGAATCTCCGTACGTTCGTCCGCGAGGAACTCACTCGGGACCCAGAGATGCGCGAACGTTTCCTCGCCGAATTCAGCTACGAACCGACTGTCTCACCCGAGGAGTATCGGCAGGAAGTCGACCGGCTGTTCGATGAGCACACCCAGGAGTACCCGGTCGTCACCGGCGCCATCGATTTCTCACAGCTCACCGACCTCGCAGAACGCTATCGGGAGAACGACAACTACGAACAGGCTGCTGGAGTCTATCGCGGGCTTTCGGAGGGGATCGCCGAAAACATGAATCTCGTCGACGGTGCGTACGATCACTACGCGCAGACGTTCCAATCCGCGCTTGACGGGTACATCGAGTGTCTCACTGCGGCCGAACTGGACGATGCAACAGTCCAAGAGCACGTCGAGTATCTCGAACGGCGAGTAGACAAGGCGACAGACCGACTGGCGCGGCAGTACGAACGGGCACTCGATGACCTCAATTCCAGTATGTAGCCGGCAGAAAGCACTTATCACGGCCCACAAAATCGCAGAGTGATGCGTCGCCAGCCACTGGTCGGTAAACCACGCCACTGCTGTGCTGTCCGCGCGACCGCCCACTCTGGGCCGTAGCGGGCGGCAGTATCGGTGGCGTGGTGATACCATGGACGAAACTGAACTGCTCCGGCGCGAACTCCGCGCCGCTCATGAAGAATTGGTCCGTAAACGCTCCCGGCCGTCCGACGACCCGGACGCGGAGAGTCAATTGCCGCTGATGCCTGACCGCGACGAGGAGTTCCTGCGCCTCGCGTTGATGAGCATCGACGAACTCGAAACCCACGTCGAGCGTCTCGAACGCGACCTGAGCGATATTGAGGATGGGTTCGACATTCCTCCCGACGCGGAGTGACTGTACCCAGATATCGGAGTGCGCTTCTGTCTACGACGGTTTTCGATGACTCCTGTCATTCATTGTCATCACCACGAGCGCCTGGTTCGGTGGTTCCCTCTGCTTTCCATGTCGGTACCTTACCGTCGTAAAAGGCTTCGTCGGAAGACAGAGCGACATTCTTGCCCGACGGCAGCGGCAGGTCGCGGTTGATGATATTTTCGAGAAATCTCATTCGCATCGCTTGTTCAGTGCCTACGACGGCTGCAACGGTAGCGAAATCTAATCGTCCGGCATAGTAGGCATCTGTGACGAGGGGATTGGGCGCCTCGGGAGCATCCTGTGGTTTGTCCCCGGTCACGATTCGTATGTGGGTCCTATACCTGATTAAGTATTCCTCACCATCGCCGTGGCGGGTGCGAGCCTCCACCTCTGATCTCATCTAAACGTGCTAGCACACCTCAAAAACAGTTCTTATCATCCGGTGACCAGCCACGTTCGTGAAGGTCTACCCGAAGATTCCCCGCTACGACCATCCGGTAGTGCCGGAGGATTACTTCGAGACTGACGACCTCATTCTCGTCGAGAAGTTCGACGGGAGTTCGTTCCGGTTCACGCTCTACGACGAGCGCTACGCGGACGTCTATCCGGACTTGGTCACCGAGCACGCGGACGGGGACGGGAGTCTCGTCTTCGGGACACGCAAAAGTATCCGTGGCTCGCATCGGGACGACCTCTCGGATATCGACGGTGCACTCCACCGTGCTGTGCGCTGTCTCCGGGAGGGGGTCGCCATTGAGGCACTTCGTGGGCTCCACGACGACTACGGCTGTCCGCTCGTCGTTTACGCCGAGAACATGGTTTACTCGACGCTCGACTACGGCTGCACCGAGCGTTCGATTCCAGCACTGGTCGGGTTCGATGTGCTGCCCTTCGACGCCATCGAGCAAATCGAACGCTACGGCAATCCCTACGAAGAGACTCATGAAGGATTTCTCGATATCGACGCCGTCCAGGACTTACTCGACCGGATTCGAGTCGCCGACACACCACGAGAGCATTCCCTCGCTCCGGCGACGATACTTGGACGACCCGGGAGTGCGTTCGACCCGGAGAACTACGGGTTCCCCACCTCGTCGCTGGCCGACGAGGTTCGTGTTGAGGGCGTCGTCGTGCGCAGCGACAGCCGCGAGCGGCGCGTAAAAGTAGTCCGAGAGTCCTTCGAGGAACTGAACCGTGAACAGTTCGGGACTCGCCCCGAGGAGACTGACTCCGGTGCCGAGTACGTCGTCGCCACGTACTGCACGCCCGGACGCATCCGCAAGCAGGTACGCCAGATGGTCGTCGAGGAGGGCCGCGAGTTCGGTCTCCATCTGAACGACGACCTCCACGAGCGCGTCGTCGAGGACATTTGGGCCGAGAACTGGCATGAGCTGATGGGCCTCGACAGGCCGTTCACGCCTAGCGAGGTGTACCCGCTCGTCGCTAAACGGTGTATCACCGAACTCCGACAGATGAAGACGAACGCCGAACTGAACGACGCGGACCCGACCGACATCTGGCGACACCTGTCCTGACGGTCGTAGCGGACCCCCCCAGAGACACAATCCTGTCGCCTACTCCTTTGCCTTCAGATTGTGGATGACATCGAGCCAGTCGATGATGTCGGCAGTCGGTTCGATGGACTCGGCAATCGCCTCGGCCGATTTGTACGCCATCGGTGCCTCGTCGAGCACTGACTCGACGACGGATTCGGAGTAGACACCCTCCATCGCTGCCTCGAACGCCTCGAGGGACCCCTCCTCGTGGGCCTCGCGGCGACTCATCACGCGCCCAGCGCCGTGGGGTGCGGTCCGATGGAATTCTTCGTTACCCTTCCCGCGGGCGAGTATCGACCCCTTAGCCATATTGAACGGAACGACCAGCCGCTGGCCGTCGCGGGCCGGCGTCGCGCCCTTCCGGATGGTCAAATCGCGGAAGTCGATGTAGTTGTGGACCGACTGGAAGCGCTCGGCCGGTTCGATGTCCAGTGCCTCGCAGATGGCGTCGCTCATCAGTTTTCGGTTCCAGCGGGCGTACTGCTGGGCGAAGAGCATGTCCACGTAGTAGCCGTGGGCTTCCCGCCCGTCGAGCCAGTCGAGGTCCTCAGTGCGGTTACCGATCGCTTCCTGGGGTCGTGAGAGTTGCTGAAACACTTCGTCGACGGTCTCGTCGTCGAAGTCCGCACGAATCTGCTCCTTGCGGAGGTGTGACTCGCCTTTCCCGCCGGTGACCCACTCGTGGAGGTCGCCGTCGCTCACGTTCTCGGGGTCGAATTTCAGGTACTCGTGATATTCTTCGGGAAGCACGTCGCGGATGGCGTCGGCCTCGCGGTACTGCGTGGCTTTGTGTTGCCAGTACTCCGCGACGGACTTGCCGAGATAGCGGGAACCGCTGTGGATGACAAGCCAGTACGCACCCGAGTCGCGGGCCTGTGCGAACTCAACGAAGTGGTTTCCGCCGCCGAGCGTGCCCGCGCTCTTGATGACGTGGCCCATCCCCTGACGCTGCCCGGCGAGTACCCGCTCACAGAGCGACTTGAAGTAGTCGCCGTCGTACCCATCGAAATCGAACCCGAGCGGATCAATGGCGCGGCCGAACTGTTTCTCGTAGGCCGCCGCGAAGCGCTTGTAGACCCGGTTTGCGCGCTCGAAGGGGAATTCGTCAACCAGGTGTGGTGCGTCGTCGTAGTCGTGGACTGACCGCCCCATCGGGACAGCATCGCGGACGCGCTGTTCGCGCTCGGGACCATCGAGCGGCAACTCCTCGCCCAGTTTCGTCGCGGCCATCCCACAGCCCACGTCGACGCCGACGATGTTCGGGACGACGCGGTCGGGCAGTGGCATCGTGAAGCCGATGGGCGCGCCCGCACCGGGATGCGTGTCCGGCATCATCCGTACCGGCTCGGTGAATGCCGGATGGTCGATGAGGGCCTGAATCTGGTCGAGACAGTCGTCCTCGACGAGCCCCTCGTCGTCGACCAACACGCGTGCGCTCGTGTGTTCGCCGGTCAGTTCGAGTGCCATACAGTGTGCGATACTGGATGGGGATGTTTCAGACTATTTGAGGTGTGGTAGCACGAAAAGCAACGCTGTCCGTGACGACGACACTACCGATGCTACTCCACTGTCACACTCTTCGCCAGATTGCGGGGCTTGTCGATAGACCGCCCCAGCCGGTTCGCGACGTGATAGGACACCAGCTGGAGTTGCACGTTCGCGAGCACGCTCGCCGCACGCGGGTGTGTCTCGGGAACCTGAAGCACGTGGTCGGCGTACCGCTCTACGTCACTCGCCCCGTCAGTCACCGCCACGACGGGCGCGTTGCGTGCTTCGACTTCTTTGACGTTCCCGATGGTCTTCCGGGCGGACTCACCGTCGCCGGTCACCACGGCGAACACCGGCGTCTCCTCGGTCACCAGCGCCAGCGGGCCGTGTTTCAGTTCACCGGCGGCAAATCCTTCGGCGTGCTTGTACGATATCTCCTTCATCTTCAGCGCGCCCTCCAGTGCGACCGGGTAATGATACCCGCGGCCGATGAAGAAGTACGACGGCGCATCCTCGTAAACCTCTGCGATAGCCGGCGCATCGGAGTCGTCCAGTAGCGCCTGCACGTCGCCGGGCAGGTCCCGGAGCGCGGGCACGATATCCCGGGCGTTGCCCCCGGCCATCCCGAGCACGAGCAGATTGAGCGCGGCCAGCTGTGAGGCGAAGGTCTTGGTCGCGGCGACGCCAATCTCGGGCCCGGCACGGATGTAGAAGACGTGGTCGCACTCGCGGGCCGCGGTCGACCCCACTGTATTGGTCACCGCGAGCGTGCGCGCACCGCGCCGGTCGGCCTCCCGCAGCGCCGAGAGCGTGTCTGCGGTTTCGCCGCTCTGGGTCACGCCGACGACGAGCGAGTCACCGATCGGCGGCGGGGAACTGGCGTACTCACTGGCTAAAAAGGCCTGGGCTGGAATCCCGGCCTGTTGGAACAGTTGTGCGCCATAGAGTGCGGCGTGATAGGAGGTGCCACAGGCGACGAATTGGACGGCAGGTGGGGAGAGTTCGCCCAGGTCCTCGATGTCGACTTCACCGCCGAGTTCGTCGACGCGGCCGCGCAGGCACTGCCGGAGCGCGCGGGGTTGCTCGTGAATCTCCTTGAGCATGAAGTGGTCGTACCCGCTTTTGCCCGCTTCCTCGGGGTCCCAGTCGACGGTGTCGACGGTCTTCTCGACGCTGTTGCCCTCGCTGTCGGTGACCGCCCACCCCTCACTGTCGAGGCGGGCGAACTCGCCGTCGGCGAGGTAGACGACGCGGTCGGTGAACTCGCGGAACGCGGGCACGTCGCTGGCCAGATAATAGGCGTCGTCGTCCAACCCCAACACGAGCGGCGAGTCGTGACGCGCGGCGAAGATTGCATCGACGCCCGCGACGACGACGGCGACGGCGTAGCTCCCCTCGATGCGGTC
This sequence comes from uncultured Halobacteriales archaeon, assembly GCA_964581735.1. Taxonomy (GTDB): domain Archaea; phylum Halobacteriota; class Halobacteria; order Halobacteriales; family Haloarculaceae; genus Salinibaculum. Next base: position 10,471 of record CAZOQK010000015.1, read on the forward strand.
GAGTGCGTGCCGGACGGCGTCCTCGGGGTCCAAGCCGTTGGCGAGTGCCTCCTCGACGAGGTGGGGAACGACCTCGGTGTCGGTGTCTGAGCGGAACGTGTGGCCGCTCGTCGAGAGGTCGTCACGCAGCGTCTGGTAGTTCTCGATGATGCCGTTGTGGACGACGGCCACGTCGCCGGTGCAGTCCTGGTGTGGGTGGGCGTTCTCGTCGGTGGGCGGGCCGTGGGTGCTCCAGCGGGTGTGGCCGACGCCGACGCTGCCGGCGGGGGCGTGTCGCTCCAGCGCGTCCCGCAGGTCGTCGATTTCGCCCGCACACTTCGTGATATCGACGCCCTGATTTGTGCCTGTGAGCGCGACGCCGGCCGAGTCGTAGCCCCGGTATTCGAGTTTCGAGAGGCCGTGGACCAGCGTCTCGAGGGTGTCGTCGCCGCGGCCGACACAGCCGATGATGCCACACATCAGCGGTACACCTCCGCACCTTCGGGGACGGTCCCACGGACGTGTGCGCCCGCGTCAATGGTGACATTCGGGCCGACAAGAGTACCAGGATCGAAACTCACGTCACCGCGAGCGCGTGCGCGGTCAGCCACCACCGCACCGAGGCGCTGGTCTTCGAAGACGCGCTGGCCGACGCGAACGTCACTGGGACCGCCGGGAACGACCGTCGCCGCACCGAGGTGGGCGTCCTGCCCGACGACGGCGTCCTTGAGCGTAGAGCCAGCGTTGACGCGCGCATCGGAGTCCAACACCGTGCGTTCGGCGGTGACGTTCGGCCCGATAGTGACGTTCCGCCCGAGCGCGACGTTCGGACCGATGACCGCGCCCGGCGCGACCTCACAGTCGGGCCCGACAACGACGGGACCCCGAAGCACGGCCTCGTCGTGGACGCTGGCGTCGTTGTCGATCCAGACCTCCCCACGGCGCTGTGGCTCGCCAACGCGGCCGCGAGCGAGTACTTCAGAGGCGACTTGCAGCAGGTCCCACGGGTAGGTGGCGTCGGCCCAGAGCCCGCCGATGCGAACACCTCGTACGCGCTCGCGCTTGATGAGGTCCGCGATGGTGTCGGTCAGCGCGAGTTCACCGTCCGTTCGGGGCGTCTCGTCGATGGCGTTGAAAATCGACGGGGAGAAGGCGTACACCCCGGCGTTGATGAGTCGGTACTCGTCGCTTTCGGGTTTCTCGACGATTTCGGCGATGTCCCTGTCGTGCAGCGTGACGGCGCCGTACCGGCTGGCGTCGGGGCGTTCGAGCACCGCAAGCGCGGCCGGTGCGGTGTCGGTCTCAAAGGCATCAGCGACCGACTCGACCGCGTTCGACTCGATAATACGGTCGCCGTTGACGACGAGGAAGGGGCCATCGACGGTCTCGCGAGCCTGCGAGAGGGCATGCCCACTGCCCAGCTGTTTGCGCTGAACGACGTACTCGATGGGCACCGAGCGGTAGGAGGGCCCGAAGTGTTCCTGGACGCGCTCGCGGCGGTAGCCGACGACGAGGACGAGACGCTCCATCCCGGCATCGACCAGCGCGTCGAGGACGTGTTCGAGGATAGGGCGGTTGGCCGCTGGCAACATCGGCTTGGGACGGTTCCGCGTCAGCGGGCGCAACCGGGTCCCCTCACCGGCCGCCAGCACGACCGCAGTCTGAACGCTCATACTGTCAGGTCGTGGGCAGGCAATTTCAACGTTCGGGGACGGACAATGTTCGCGCGAGGCCCCTTAACACTATTAGTGGCCGCGGCAGTATGTACAGGTATGGAGTGCTCCGGCAATACCCCACTCGGCGACGAGACACTTGCCGACGTGCGTCGAGTACTCGACGAGCATGGCGTTTCGCTCGCCATCCTCTTCGGCTCGGGAGCACAAGCGCCGCCAGCTGCGGTCGGTGACCTGGATTTCGCTATCGAATTCGAGGACCACCGGCCCGACGACGACGGGTACAGCGATGTCTATCTTAGATTGCTCTCCGAACTCGAAGAGACAGTAGCCCTCGATGTAGATGTCATTGATGTCCATACGATGCCGCCGGGGTTTGGCCGTGTCGTGTTCGACCAAGGACTCCTGCTGTTCGGGACTAACCAGCGTCGTACGGAACTCGAACAGACGATTGCAGGGGACGAACTGACGGTGAGCGAGGCCCGTGACCGCGTCGCCGCGGCAGCCGACCGACTCCGTGAGGGGTCGTCAGGATAGATGACCACTGAGGATACACTCTCCCCGGAACAGGCCACGCGCGTGGCCGATGCCGCCGAAGATATCGAAACAAACGTTTCTCGGCTCCGTTCGTACCAATCCCTTTCGAGAGAGGAATATCTCTCCGCAGAGTATAGGGAAACGAGAGAGGCAGTCGAACGCAAGTTCGAGAAGCTAACTGCTGCTGTCGTCGATATTGCGCAGACGATTCTGAAGGCCGAAGGAATTGCCGCTCCAGACTACTGAAAGACGGCTATCGATAAACTCGAAACGCTGGATATTCTCGACTCGCCGCTCGCGCAGAAACTTCGTGATGCTATCGGTTTTCGTGACGTACTCGCTCATTCGTACGGCCCTATCGTGAACGACGATATCGTCTACGACGCGCTCCAGCACAGTCTCGAACGGTACGTCACATTTGTCGAAGCAGTCTCCGAATACCTCGGTCCGGCAGACTGACCGCACGTTCGTATTGTACAAGCTGTGTGCATGCGCCGGATGTCGTCCTCGCGAACGCGCTTGCTGTCGACGGGTTTCTGACCGACGAGTTCCGCGGAACGAACTTCCCGCTTATCCATGCGGTACTCCACGGACCGCGTCTCGTGCCGACGCCGCGACTCATCTGTGACTACGCCCGGAACGGCCATCTGACGTACGAGGCGGCGAGGACGCTTCTCAGCACAATCAGTTCCCATCGAGGCTGGGACAACAGTCCGTACGTCGCGCAGATACTGGCGGTTCTGGAAGAGTGACGCCGGTATTTGGCATCAGTCCCAGAGGTCGTTGATCCGCGTCTCGATGTCGTCGAGCACCAGCATCAACACGTCCCGATAATCGTCGGGCCACGACGCACCTTCCCCCGGTGTTTCGGCGGTCGGTGGCGGGTGGAAGTGGTCACGCCTATTGTGCGGATTCGGGTGCCTGTCCCATCGACACTGCCAGTCGGTATCGCGGACCTCCCGATAGTGAATCTTGAAATCGTCGTTCGTGTACCACCGGAGGGACAGCACCGCTCGCTCAACGGCCACCGGATAGTACGCATCCGACAAGACGACCCGCAATTCGAGATGACCTTCCTCGTCGGTGATGGTCGCGTCCGAGACTTGTGCTGTCCCCAGTAGTCGGTCCCGGAGCAACTCCAGTACCGGGCGGTCGATTGGGGAAGGGCTCCCACCGTCGTCGGCAGGGACCATCAGCCCGAGACCCGCTCGCTTGACCCGGCGTGTTGCTGTCGCGCCCGCTCGTGGAGTCGACGCTCCCGGCGCGCCGTCTCCCAATCACCGAGGTCGCTGTAAACGTCGTCAATACTCCGCTCGTCTGATTTCTCCGCGGCACTGAGTGCGTCCACCGCACTCGGCGTCGCCGCGTCGTAGCGCTCCTGGTACCGCTCGATTGTGAGCGTCAGTTCGCTTACCCGTTGTGTCAGTTCATCACGCGTGTTCTCCGAGGCCAACCGGTTGATTCGCCGCCACTCGAAATAGGCATCGTTGCGTTCGTATGTCACTGGGTGTCCGTCGTGTCGCGTGACGATACCGAGGTTGCTGAACCACTGCAGATACTTGCGTGCTGTCTTCGGGTCACAGCCAACCTGATCTGCGATGTCGCCTGCGGTCGTCGGGGACCGTATCTGCAGCACCGCTCCATAGAGTCGCTGTTCGACATCATCGCCGTCGAATGGGGTGTCGAAAGCCGGTGGCCCCGCTTCTGTCATGCCAGCACCTACAGGTTCGAGGAATATAATCTGTTCGGGTAGAATAATATCCGCTACCGCTCACCCATCGCCTCGCCAGCGACTTTCCGGCCCTGTGCGGTCAGCGAGACTTCCTTGCGCTCGCGGACCACCTCGATGACGTCGAGTTCGATGAGGCGGTCGTAGATTTCCTCGACTTTTTCGACATCGATACCGACGAACTCCGAGATACCGAAGGGCGACACACCTGAATACAGCGCCATGATGACGCGGCGCTCGGTCGGTTCGAGGTCTAAGTCCGCACGATTGCGCTCGGCGCCCTCTTCGAGCAACTGCTTGAGCACGGAGATGTGGTGTTCCTGTCCCGAGAGATGGGTTTCGACGCTCGCGCCGTCCATCGAGTGCTCGACTTCGATGACGGCGCGTTGCTCGCCGGCGACCTGTTTCTCGTCGGTGGCAAGTTCGCCGATATCGTCGCGGTCGACGGCGAACTTCTGGCCGTCTTCGAGTACCATCTGCACGGCTTCCTCGGTGACTTTGAGACGGCCCCGCTGCCACTCGGCGTTCTGGACGACGCCGCCCTTGATTGCGGGGTGTTGGACGTAGATGACGGCGTTGTCGAGGATGGCCCGGTAGAAGTTCGTCCGGAAGGTTTCGTGGTCGGCCGTCGCCACGAGCAGGACATCGTCGCCGACGTACAGCGTCGAGTAGTTCGTCTCGCTGGACGCCGCCTGATTCACGTCGTAGCGCTCGCCCATCTCGTCGATGTCTTCCAGGGGAACCGTAATCTTCCCGTCAGCGACGAGTGCGAGGCGCTGGTTGGTCAACACCACCCGACACTGCTGCCAGGAGGCGTCGTTGAGGTCGTGGCCGTTCTTGACGGCCCGCATGTACTTGCCCTGCGTGTCCTCGATTTTCTTCTCTGAGTTGCTCATAGCCGCCTGTCCGTGATGATAGGCCAGTCGCGTAATTAGGCGTTGTGGGAGATTTCAGCCCTGATACCCACACTACTCCTCGCTCATGGCTTCGCTGGCCATGTTCCGGCCCTGGGCGTTCAGCGACACCTCGGTCCGCACGCGAACCTCGTCGACGGCACCCACCTCCAGCAGTGTCTGGTAGATGTCTTCGACCTGGTCGACGTCGATACCGACGAAATCGGACATCTCGAAGGGTGAAACGCCCGAGTAGAGTGCCATCAGTACCTGACTCTCCATATCAGAGAGTTCGTGGTCGTCGTCCCCGCGCTCCTCGATGACCGTCTGCAAGAGTGATTCGAGTGCGCGGGAGTGCCACTGCATTCCCGAGAAGTGCGTCTCGACCGAGCGGTCCTCGTCGTCGGTGTGTTCGACTTTGACGACGGTCCGCCCTTCGCCCATCACCTGCTGGTCCTCGGTGTCGATTGTGCCGACGTTCTCGATGTCGAACGTAAGGGTGTCGCCGCCGGGCAGGCCGACGCTAACGGTGTCGTCGTCCAGTCGGAACTGACACTTCGACCACGAGGCCTCGTCCTGAATCACGCCGCCGACGACTGCGGGGTGTTTCACGAGGATAACCTCGTCGTGCAGCGCTGCTCGGCAGTACTCCGACTCGAAGTCGCTGACTCCCTGTGCGTCGACCAGAATGACGTTGTCACCGATTTGCAGCGGCGTCGCCGTCGTCGTGTCCACGTCGTCAGGGACGACATCGCTCTCGCCGTCTGGGACGAGAATCCGGGAGTGGGGGATGGCCTGTTTGCCGCCGCTAGTGGCAAGGACCATCCGCTCGCTCGTCAACACGAACCGACAGGAGCGCCAGTCGCTGTCGGTGAGGCGCTGGCCGTCCTTGACGACGTACCGGTAGTCGCCGGCGGTGTCGACGAGTTTCTGTTCTCCCTCGCTCATTGCCGGTAAGTATCCGTTGGTAGTCGGTCGACGTATATAAGTGCTGACGAATCACGGAACTGCCGGTCTGCTCGTGCCTGCCTGTGGGTAGTCTACGTCTGCCTTACCCAGTACTTTTTGATACAGCAATACATTCAATACGTTACTGTTCATACCTTAGGTATGCCAATCAGCAGCGACCGGTTCGAAGAGATTACCGAAGACGGTTCGAGTCCATCGCCAGGGACCAACGCAGCAGCGGTTATAGATTTCCTCCGGGAGAACGAGGAACAGGCGTTCACACAGAGTGAGATTGCGGATGCAACTGGAATCAAATCCGGCTCAATAGGGCCGACACTCGTTCGCCTCCGCGAGCGCGGACGTGTGGACCATCGCGGCACATACTGGCGAATCAGCGACCACGAGCACAGCGTTTCGGCTGCGACTGGACACGCAGCGGCGACGCTTGCTGATCACGAGCGCGCAGACGAAGTCCCATCCTACGAGGAGTGGCAGGAATACGCAGTTGACCCCCGGGACACGGATGAGTGAGCCGACACACGAGGCTGGCACCGTGTTTTGGGCACCTGACCCTTACAACGATGGTGGTAACCCACGGCCATGGCTCGTTCTCGCTGCTGATTCTCTTCCGTTCTCAGGAGAGGAGTACATCTGTGCTGGACTCACGCTCAGTAACTTGCCTGACAATCTCGAAGTCGGTTCCGATTGGCTCACTGGCGAACACCCCGGAAAGACGTCCTACTGCTCGCCCTGGGTCCTTGCGACGGTCAAGGATGGGTCGGTGGTCAGCGTCCAAGGACGAGTACGAGAAGCCTTTACTGAACGAGTCATCCGAGCCAGCACCGCCTATCTCGTCGAGGATATCGACATCAAATTGTAATGATCCGTTGCTCGTTGTTTTTCACAGAACCAATAGCCCGCCACCGACCACCGCGAGCGCGCCGAAGCCGACACAGACTTTCCAGAACGCGACCCGCTCGACGACGCGTGTGAGCGCGTCGACCGTCAAATAGCCCACGAGGGCACTAATCGTGAGTGCCACGGCTGCGGTCCCCGGGTCGATAGCGGGCAGGCCGTCATCGAGCAGGACGAGGACACCCGCGCCAAAGGCGGCCGGAATCGAGAGGACAAATGAGAGCCGCAGGGAGTTTTCCCCCTCGTGGCCACGCAACAGGAGCGCGCTGACGGTGGTTCCCGACCGCGAGACGCCCGGCAGGATGGCGAGTCCCTGCAACGCGCCCACGAGGACCGCGTCCAGCGCGTTCGGCTGGCTTCGCCGTGTCTCCCCGCGCATCTTTGCGGTCCGCATCAGGAGTCCCGTCCCGAGCAAGAGCGCGCCGATGAGCGCGACGAACGCCCCGCCAGCGACGACCGACACCACCGTTTCGAGTGCGAGATACCCTGCCAGCCCGACGACGACCGAGACTGCGGTGGCGACAGCGAAGAATGTCAGTTCGGCCATCCCTCCCTCGAAGGCACCGTTCGGCCGCCACTCGGGCAGGTCACGGAGCACCTCGACGAGTACGTCCCGGTAGTAGACGGTGGCGGCGAGACCGGTCCCGGCGTGTAAAAAGAGCGCGAACTGGGTGGCAACGTCGGGGTCACGGTCCAGCGCGGTGAGCGCGAGCGCGACGCTGCCCTCGCTGGAGACGGGGAGCCACTCCAGCAGGCCCTGCACGAGTCCGACGACGGCGGCGACGAGCCACTCGACCATATGCGGTGGGCGACGGCCGGGGACAAAAGCGGTCGGATTCGGGCGTCGAATCGTCGCCACCACTTATCAGGGGGCCTTCCGAAAGGCCGCCAATGCAGGCGCTGGCCGACCGGCTGTCGGCGCTCTCGGCGGAGGTAGCGGCGCTGCCGGACTGGCAGGCCTTCCTTGCGGTGCTCGGACTTGCAGTCCTCGCCGCGGCAGCCATCCACGTCCTCGGCGACATCGTCCTGAAACGCTTGACGACCCGCATCCCCGGCGAGGTCGACGACATCATCCTCCTGAACGCCCACACGGCAATCTGGGCGTCGGTGGGGCTGGCGGGGCTGTATCTCGCGACCGAACAGGTCTCCTCGGTGCCCGAGTCCTGGCTCACCACCACGAACGGCGTCACACTCTCGGCGATCGTCCTCATCTGGGCGTGGACCGCGGTCCGGACGACCCCGGAGGTACTCGACGAGGTCACCGAAGCGAGCTACATCGACCAGCAGGTCGTGCCTATCTTCCAGAATATCTTCACCGCTGTCGTCGTTGCACTCTCGCTGTTTCTCGTGCTCTCTATCTGGCAGGTCAACGTCACCCCGTTGCTCGCGTCGGCGGGGGTCCTCGGTATCGTCGTCGGGCTGGCCGCACGGGATGCCATCGCGAACTTCTTCGGCTCGCTCGCACTCTATGCCGACGGCACCTACACCATCGGCGATTTCATCGTCCTCGAATCCGGCAAACGGGGCCGCGTCGAGGACATCTCGATCCGGTCGACGGTCATCCGGACCCGTGACGACATCCTCGTCACCATCCCGAACGCGAAACTGAACAACGCCGCCATCGTCAACGAATCGGACCCACAGCGCTACCGCCGCATCACCGTTTCCGTTGGCGTCGCCTACGGTACTGAAATCGACCGGGTCGAGGATATCCTGCTGTCCGTCGCGGACGAGGCCGACACCGTCCGCGCGAACCCACAACCCAGAGTTTTCGTCACGGAGTTTGGCGACTCCTCGGTCAGCCTCGATTTGCTGTGCTGGATAGACAACCCGAGACTGCGCGAGCGGGTGCAGGACGAACTGATGCGGGACATCTACGATTCGTTCCGTGCCGAGGACATCGAGATTCCGTACCCACAGCGCGATGTCACGGTCGAGGTGCCCGGTGCCGGCGAGACACCCGACATACCCCTCGATTCGGACAGTTCGAAAGGGAATTACGCTGTCCGGCCGTCCTCTCCGTCATGACCCTGCTCTCGGCCGCCCGCGACGCCCTCGCCACGGGGCCGCTCTGCGATGCCTGCCTCGGCCGACTCTTCGCCGACCGGAGCTTCGGGCTGACCAACGACGACCGGGGCCACAGCCTCCGCGTCGCCGTCGCACTGGACGAGAACAACCCCTTCGACCCTGCCGACGAGGCGTGCTGGGTCTGTGAGGACGAATGCGACCGCTACGACTGGTGGGCGGAAAACGCCGCCGCTGCAGTCCAGGGCTATGACTTTTCGACCTACCAGGTCGGGACACGCGTGCCGCCGCTCATCGAGGAAAACGATCTCCTTCTGCGCGAGGAGGCCGGACTCGACGAGGACGCCGGCGAACTCCTGAAATCCGAGTTCAACCGCGAGGTCGGCAAGCGATTCGGTGCGCTGACCGACACGGAAGTCGACTTTGGCCGCCCGGACATCATGCTGCACTGTGACCTCTCGACCGACGAGGTGGAGGTGCAGATCAACTCCGCCTTTGTCTACGGCCGCTACCGCAAACTCGAACGCGACATCCCACAGACGAAATGGCCTTGTCGGGACTGCAACGGCACCGGTCGCCAGCGGGACGAACTCTGTGACGGCTGTGACGGCACTGGCTACCGGTACGACGAGAGCGTCGAGCAACTCACCGCGCCCGTCGTCAAGGAGGCCATGGACGGCGACGCTGCGACGTTCCACGGGGCGGGCCGCGAGGATGTCGACGCCCTGATGCTCGGCGGTGGCCGCCCATTCGTCATCGAGATAGACAAACCCAGGGTCCGTAACGTGGACCCTGCCGACTTGGAGGCCGAGATCAACGCCTTCGCCGACGGGAAAGTCGGGGTCGAGGGACTGCGCCTCGCGACCCACGGGATGGTCGAACGTGTCAAGGAACACGACGCCAGCAAGACCTACCGGATGGACGTTACCCTCGAAGGCACTGTCGACGAGGAGGCGTTCGAGGACGCGCTCGCCGAACTCGACGGCGCGACCATCCACCAGGACACGCCACAGCGGGTCGACCACCGCCGCGCCAGCAAGACCCGCACGCGGGAGGTGTACGCCATCGACGGCACGCTCGACGGTGACACCGCCGAAATCGAAGTCCACGGCGAGGGCGGGTTGTACGTCAAGGAGCTGGTCAGCAGCGACGAGGGCCGCACTCAACCCAGTTTTGTTGGTCTCGTCGGCGTCGATGCCGAAGTCACGGCACTGGACGTGCTGGAGGTTGAGGGCGAGGACGAACCGTTCGCGGACGAGGAATTCTTCAGAGAAGACTGATAGTGTCGGTTAGCTGCCGGTGTACGAACGCAGTTTGTCCGTCGCTTCCGCGATGAGTCGTTGGTGTGTCACTCCAGCGTCGTCTCAACGTCGGCGTCCACTTCGAGTGCCCAGTAGTCGCCCCGGTGACTAGTCCGCGCTCTTTGAGTCGTGAGAGAACAACACCGACGCTTCCGCGTGCCACGCCAGTTCCCTCGTGTATCTCTTTGGGCGTGAACGCCTGTGAGTCGTTACGCGACAGGAACCCCAGAATCCGCTCCGCGTTCGTCTCGCCACCCCCGCGGAGAGTGTCTTCCGGACTCTCCTTGAACCGGTCGATGTCGATTGGCATACCGGGATTTTGTGATCTGCTGTAGTGGATGTAACGGCAGCCGCCCAGAACGCCGAAACGCTTTTTATGTGACAGCTTGTACCATGGGTTGGTGACCCAACATGTGCCACTTCCGTGAATTCGAGGCCGACCGCTGGGAGGAACTGCAAGAGAGAGACTCCGAGGAGTCCGAGCCGGCCGAGGAGATGGACTTGCCGGAGATTGAGGAACCCGAAATCGAGGCAGCGGATGTCGAGACGCCGGAGATTGCGGACGACTGACGGCCGTCAGACACCCAGGCACAACGGTTTTTTGTTGGCGCACGAACTGGATAGGCATGCAATTCGGCGTTGATGAGGCTGGCAAGGGCCCAGTCCTCGGCTCGATGTTCGCCGCAGCGGTTCGTGCCGACCCCGAGGCCCTGCCCGGGGGTGTCGGTGACTCAAAGGGCATCCCACCCGAGCGCCGGGAACAGCTGGCCCAGGCCATCCACGAGGTGGCCGACGCCGTTGCTGTCGCCGAGATTCCCGTCGGGCGCATCGACGACCCCGACAACGACATGAACGCCCTGACCATCGTCGCTCACGCCGACGCACTCGCCGGGGTCGCAAAAGAAGGCGACGAGGGCGTCGTCGACGCCGGTGGCCGCAACGCCGTCCGCTTCGAGGGGAAGGTCGAAAACGGCGTTCCCGTCGCGGTGGACCTGCGTGCCGAACACGGCGCCGACGAGTCCTATCCCATCGTCGGCGCTGCCTCCATCGTTGCGAAGGTTACGCGAGACGCCCACGTCGCCCGTCTGGCCGCCGAGTACGGCGACGTGGGGAGTGGCTATCCGAGCGACCCCGTGACGCGTGACTTTCTCCGGGAGTACGTCGCCGACAACGAGTGTCTCCCGGGGTGTGCGCGCCAGTCCTGGCAGACGAGTCAGGACGCACTCGCCGCCGCAGAACAGGCATCGCTGATGGACTTTTGACTCATTCGAAGGGGTTCGTCGCCGTGTTGCGTCGAGTGACGTGCTCGAACTCGTCGAAGTCGTCGTCGAAGCTGTAGATGTACTCGGTTTCCGTTCGTTCCATGTAGGCTCTGATGGGTGCGTCGCTGTATTCGGGAGAGGTGTGGCGTCTGAACAGTTGCCGTGCACGCGTTTCGTCTGCGGTCGCCAGCGTGTCGATATCCACACCCGGTGCAGTCTCCAGTAGTGTGAGTGTGTCGACAGCCCTGTCATGACCGAGCAGTTTCTGAATCGGAGTGAGGACCTCAGAACCCTGAACCTCGGTCAGTCGTCCCGTGGCAAAGTCTCCGGCATCGATTGCATCGACGATGGCTTTTCCCTGTTCGTGATGCTGGTCCCGTTTTAGCCGGTGCGCGAGGGCGACATTCGAATCGAGGACGGTTGTGGCGATCAGTCAGCCTCATGACCGAACTGTTCGGATAACTCGACGGCATCTGTCTCTTCTCCAGCGTCGAGTGGCTCGGCATCGGCGAGGGCACCACGGCGTTCCCGTACGACAGTTACGTCTACGTCCCCGTTTTCGGTAATCGACCACCGAATCTTGTCACCCGGCTCGATGTCCAACTCCTCACGTATCGCCGCCGGAATCGTCACACCCTACCGCTCCGTGACCGCCGTCTCTTCGGTCGTTCCCATACTCCGTGCATGGTGTTCATCGATTTTAAAGCTCATGTGCACGTACACAAGCCGACTTGGACCGCCAGCCAGACGACAAGGTACTTATTCCGCCGCAGTTACTCAGAATGTGAGTAACCAATGACGGTACTGGTCACTGGCGGTGACGGCTACATCGGCTGGCCGACCGCCCTGCGCATCGCGGACCGAACCGACGACCGAGTGCTCGCAGTCGATAACTTCGCCCGCCGTGAGTGGGTCGAGGAGGTCGGCTCAGTCAGCGCGACACCCGTCGCGTCCATCGACGAGCGCCTCGACGCTGCCGAGGAGACGCTGGACATTCGGAACCTCTCCTTTGCGGAGGGTGACCTCGCGGAGAAGTCCTTCGTCGACGAACTCATAGC
>CAZOQK010000016.1:0-445 GCA_964581735.1 uncultured Halobacteriales archaeon
GGTCAGTGATGCTCGTCGCACGGGAAGCGTTCGACTACCTCGGCTGGGGTATCGCGGATGCGAGCGTCGCGGTCCAGGGGTACGGCAACGCCGGGTCGGTCGCCGCGCGGTTGCTTGACGGACTCGGGGCCAACATCGTCGCCGTCTCCGATTCGTCGGGTGCAATCCACAACCCCGACGGGCTAGACGCACAGGCGGTCAAAGACCACAAGATGGAGACGGCCGATGTGCGCGGCTACGACGGTTCAGTCGAGCAGTTGAGCAACGAGGAACTGCTGACGATGGATGTCGACCTACTGATTCCCGCCGCACTTGAGAACGCAATCGACGGGGAACTGGCACACGACGTGGAGGCCAATGTCATAGTTGAGGCGGCAAACGGGCCGTTGACACCCAACGCCGACGACGTGTTGACCGACAGCGAGGTCCGCGTCTTCCCCGATAT
>CAZOQK010000016.1:455-21043 GCA_964581735.1 uncultured Halobacteriales archaeon
CTACTGGACCGAAGAGCGGGTCAACGACGAACTCGAACGCCGCATCGTTGAGGCGTTCGACGACCTGACCGGCGTCTACGAGAGCACCGACGCGCCGAACTTCCGGACGGCGATGTACGTCGTCGCCATCCGCCGTGTGTTGCAGTCAGCCCGTGAGGGCGGCGTCTGGCCCTGAGGTCGGTGCCGTTTTGATGCTCTCGCCCCAAATCGGGGTATGCCAACGTACGAGCGGTCGGTTCGGGTCTTCGCACCCTTTGAGGAGGTCTGGGCGTTTCACTCGACAGAACAGGGTCTCATAGCGCTCACACCCGACTTTATGAACATCCGCATCGAGGACGTGCGTGGCTCCGACGGCGACCCCGACCCCGAAGTGCTGGACGCCGGGTCGGTCGTCGAGTCCTCGATTCGCCCCTTCGGCGTCGGCCCGCGCCAGCAGTGGGTCTCGGACATCGTCGCCCGGGAGTCCTCGGGCGGGTCAGCCTACTTCCGTGACGTGATGGCCGACGGCCCGTTCCCTGAGTGGACCCACACGCACATGTTCTACGCCGACGACGGCGCGACTATCGTGCGGGATTCCGTCGAGTACGAACTCCCGCTCGGCGCGCTCGGCCGCGCTATCGGGCCGCTGGGCGTCGTCGGACTGGACCCGATGTTCCGGTATCGCCACCGGGAGACGAAGGAACTGCTGGAGTAGTCAGTCGACGATTTTCGAGACCTCGCCTTTCAGCGCCACGGTGTCGAAGTCGTGGTCAGGGCGGATGCTCACGAAATCGAGATAGCTGTCGGCATCGACCAGCGTCGGGCCGTCGTAGCTTCCGGCGGCGGCATCGACGGCGGTTTTGGCCCCGACGAGCGGTTCGAGCGCTGCGAGCGCACACGCGATGTCATAGGCCCGGGCATCGTCGAGGCCGTCGCCGCGCACTTTTGTCGCGTCGATAAAATAGAGTTCGCTGTCGACGATGAGGACGTTCTCAGCACGGAGATCGCCGTGGACCAGTCCCGCATCGTGCATCCGCGCCAGCACATCGAAGACATCCGGCGCGATGGCCTCGGCCGTCGCCTCGGGGACAGTATCGAGCGTGTCGAAGTCGGAGATGTAGTCGAGTACCAGAACGCCATACCCCTCGTGTTCGAACGCCTCAAGCGGTTCCGGTGCGTTGACACCCAGTTCGCGCATCTTCTCGGTCGCGTCGAGTTCGTGTTCGGCCATCTCGACGGGCGTCCCGAAGTGCTCGAAAAACCCCTCGGACCCACTGGAGAAGACACCGAGGTTCCGGCCCGTCGTCAGCAGGGCGTGGACAAGGGAGTTCTGTGCGCTGATGACCTTCACAAACCGCCGGTCGTTGACGACGCAGGGAATCGAGAGCCAGTTGTCGGCCTCCAGTACGTCGATGGATTCGACCGACTCCCCGTCGTGGGCGGCCACCTCCGTGGCGATGTCCTCCAGTGTTGACTCCTTGACGCGGCCACGGAGGAGTCGGCGTATCGGCATGTAACAGGGAATGATGGCAGGCCCGTAAATCGTTTCGGCCACCTGTCGGTCACTCCCGTCTCGGGTGTCGCGGCGTGCCGCCCGCTCGCCCGATCCGTGGCCGGGCGCTCCGTGGTATTTGTGCCCGAACCCCATAACTTGGGTATGGACTTTAGGCTTCCCGACGAGCACCGGATGATGCGCGATTCTATCCGGGAGGTCTGCGAGGCCGAAATCGCCCCCATCGCACAGGACATAGAGGACGAACGCCGGTTCCCCGAGGAGATATTCGACCAGCTCGCGGACCTAGACGTGATGTGGGTGCCGATACGCGAGGCGTACGGCGGGCTGGGCGGCGACCAGCTCATGTACGCACTCGTCACCGAAGAACTCGGGCGGGCGTCCGGCGCAGTCGGGCTGTCGTATGCCGCCCACGTCTCGCTGGGGGCCAAGCCAATCGAGCCGTTCGGGACCGAGAGACAGAAAAGAGCGGTGGCTCCGCCCGCTGGCCGAAGGGTCGGCGGTGGGGTCGTGGGCGCTAACCGAGCCCGACAGCGGGAGCGACGCCAGCGACATGGACACCGCGGCAGAGCCGGACGGTGACGAGTGGGTCAGCAACGGGACCAAGCAGTTCATCACGAACGCAAACGTCGCGGGCTCGGTAGTCCTCAAAGCCGTCACTGACTCCGGCACGGGCTACAACGGTGTCTCGACGTTCATCGTCGACCCCGAGGCCGACGGCGTCGAAGTGGCGACCGTTTGAGACAAGATGGGACTGAACGCCTCTCCGACCTGTGAGTTGCAGTTCGACGATGTCCGGGTTCCCGCCGACCGCTTGCTCGGTGAGGAGGCCGACGGCTGGAAGCAGATCAAAAAACCCCTCGACGGCGGGCGCATCTCGATTGCAGCGCTGTCTGTTGGCATCGCACAGGGCGCCTTCGAGGCCGCCCACGAGTACGCGACCGAACGCGAGCAGTTCGACCGCCCAATCAACAAGTTCGACACCGTCCGGGATATGATAGTTGCGATGGATCGCAAGATAGAGCGAGCGCGCCTGCTGACCCACGAAGCCGCCTGCAAGAGCGACCGCGGCGAGGATGTGAGCCGCCTCTCGTCGCTGGCGAAACTCGATGTCTCGGAAATCTCCCGGAAGGTTGCCGAAGACGCCGTCCGGGTGCTTGGCGGGTACGGCTACACCACCGACTTCGCGCCCCAACGGTCCTACCGGGACGCCAAACTGATGGAAATCGGCGAGGGGACCAGCGAAATCCAGCGCCCCATCCTCGGGCGCGAACTCGGCCTGTGAACGGGTCCCACGCCGTGTCGCACGGTTCCGGAGTTTTTAATTGGCTCCCCACTCACGCTACCAGTAACTGTTAGTATGTCCCTACAAACATGGTGGTCCTGGTGAGTCTGGCAGACGGACTAGCGAGTGCGGTGACGGAGTACAGCCGCATCGTGATTGCGGTGATGGTGTTGTTGACCGTGGTCGTCGGCGCCGGCGCGCCGATGGTCGAAAGCGCTTCCTCGCTCGACCAGTTCCAGACCGAATCCGAGGAGTCCAAGAAGCTCGAGTATATACAGACGAACTTCACCGCCGACGACAACACGACGACGGCACAGGTCGTCGTCCGCGGTGAGAACGTCCTCACAAAGGGGTCGTTGCTCTCGATACTCGACTTTCAGCAGCGACTCGGTGCGAACGCGACGGTCAACGGGACGCTCGTCGAGAACGACTCGACGGCGAGCGTCGCGAACGTCGTCGCACGGACCGCGTTGATACAGGCGGACGCGGTTGCCCTCGAAGAGCGTCAGCGGGAACTCAACGAGACGAGTCAGTCGCTCAGGGGTGAGCTGACACGCCTCGCACGCGATCGGAACGCGAGCGCGCAGGTTGCGTTCGACCGTGTGGCGGCAAACTCCTCCGTCGAGTTCACCGACGAGGACGGGAGCACCTTCGAGCGGGCCGCCCGGCAGGTGCGAGCGGCCCGGACCGAAGAGAACCGGACTGCGGCCTACCGCCTCGGGACCCGCGGGGTCCTCGAGAACCAGTTTGAGGCCCTCCGTGCGGACAGTGAGTCCCTCCGGACCGGTCCCGGACCCACGCCGGCCGAGCAACGCGAGAAGTTGTCGTCGATGAACGAGAGCGATGTCAAGGCAACTGTATCGTCGGTGCTGGGCGGGAACGGCCCGGACGGCGCGCTGAGCCTGATGCCGAGTACCTACGAGCCGGGGGCGACCACGGCCACGTCGACGATGATTATCGTCACCCAGCAAAGCAGCGTCGCCTCCGCGGCACAGGGTGCGGCCGGCGAGTCGACGGTCGACTCGCAGTTGGCGATTCGCGCACTCGGTGACGACGCTGCCAACGGACTCAACTACACCGTCTTCGGTGCGGGCGTCATCTCCCACGAAATCGAGTCTTCGCAGTCCGACAGCCTCACCATCGTCGGCCCGCTCGCGCTGGTGTTCGTCCTCATCGCGCTCGTCGTCGCCTACCGCGACCCCGTAGACATCGTGCTGGGCCTGCTGGGCATCGGAGCGGTGCTGGCCTGGACGTTCGGCTTCATGGGCTGGACCGGTATTAATTTCAACCAGATTATGATTGCCGTGCCCGTGTTGCTCATCGGGCTCTCTATCGACTACGCGATACACATCTTCATGCGCCACCGGGAGGAGCGGATGGCGCTGACGGGGGAAGCGCCATCGGATGACCGGGCGGGGAGTGAGACGACCGGCGAGGGTGGCCCGCGCGAGTCGATGCGCGTCGCGCTCGCCGGTGTCGGCATCGCATTGCTGTGGGTGACGGCGACGACGGTCATCGGCTTCCTCTCGAATCTCACGAGTCCCGTGCCGCCGATTCGGGACTTCGGCATCGCCTCCTCGGCCGGGATTCTCGCTGCTCTCCTCATTTTTGGGGCGTTGACGCCCGCGCTGAAAGTCGAAATCGACGAACTGCTGGAATCCTACGGGTTCGACCGCAAGAAACGCGCCTTCGGGACCGGCGGCGGCCGCTTCAGCCAGGTGCTCGAAATCGGCTCCTTGGCTGCGCGCCGCGCCCCCTACATCGTCATCCTGCTGGTCGTGCTGGTCAGCGCGGTGTCGGCCTACGGCGGGACGCAGGTCAGCACCGCCTTCGAACAGGAGGACTTCCTCGCCGACGACCCGCCCGACTGGATGAAGGAACTGCCCGAACCGTTCAAACCGGACGAGTACACCGCCAAATCGACCCTGTCGTTCGTCAACGACCGGTTCATCCGGCAGGACTCCAATGCGGAGTTACTGATAGAAGGGAACGTAACGGGAGCGGACACGCTGGAGCGCGTCTCGGCGGCACGCGACGATGCCGCGGAAAGGCGGGTGACACAGACGCTCCCGGACGGTGACGCCGCCATCGACGGCCCGCTGTCGCTGATGCACCAGACCGCCCGTGACAACGCGACGTTCAACGCTACCTTCCAGGCCGCAGACACCGACGACGACGGCGTGCCCGACCGGAACATCACGGCCGTCTACGACGGGCTGTTCGCCGCCACACCCGACCGGGCCGGCCGGTACATCTACCGGACCGATGACGGCTATCAGGCGCTCCGGATGACCGTCTCCATCACTGGCGGGGCCGGCGGTGACGCCGTCACGACCCAGATGCGCGACATCGCCGCAACGCTGTCGGGCGAGGGCCTCCGGACGACTGCCACCGGGACCGCGGTGCTGAACAAAATCGTCCAGGACCAGCTGCTGCAGACGGTCATCGAGAGTCTCATTGTCTCGCTGGTGGCCGTCTTCCTGTTCCTGATGATTACCTACCGCGTCAGCGACGGCAGCGCGTCGCTGGGGGCCGTCACGCTGCTGCCCGTTGCCTTCTCCGTGACGTGGATCCTCGGGACGATGTTCCTGCTTGGCATCCCTTTCAACGTCGTCACGGGGATGATCACGAGCCTCACAATCGGGCTGGGAGTGGCGTACTCCATCCACCTGAGCGAGCGGTACACGCAGGAACTCGAACGGACCGAGTCGGTGTGGACGGCGATGGACACCGCGGTGACGGGCACCGGTGGCGCGCTGCTTGGTAGTGCCGCGACCACCGTCGGTGGCTTTGGCGTGCTCGTCTTCGCCATTCTCCCGCCGCTCCAGCAGTTCGGCATCATCACCGGCCTGACCATCGTCTATGCGTTCCTCGGGAGCGTGTTCGTCCTCCCGAGCCTGCTGGTGGTCTGGACCCGCTACATCGGCCCGGACTGGGCCACAGACCAGATCACCGCCGACAGTGACGACAGCGACGGCGGCGACGCGACCGCTCCCGGGGCGGACGGAGCCGGTGACGAAACCATCGCTGCCGCACTGACCAACGGCCAGGGCCACACGGCCTACGGCTACCGGACGGCCGAACACGAACACGTCCGCCCGGGGCAGGATATCGAGGTCAGCGTCACGGTCAGCGACGCGCACGGCCGCGTCGGAGTTCGGGATACGTTCAACGGCGAGACCGTCGCTATCGAGAACGTCGACCCCGAGCCGACGAGCGTCACCGCAGCGGGCAAGTCGGTCTACGCGGCCTGGGAACTGGCCGGCGAACAGGCAGAGCTGACCTACACCGCGACGATTCCGGACGATGCCCCCGACGGGACGACCTACGGCTTCGGCGGCGTCGTCATGGCCAGCGACGAGGACCGCGGGATAGCCGGTGATGCACACGCGACCGTCGTGGCGGACCTTTCCGAACGGGTCGCCGCCCGGGGCAGTGTCAGCGCCGACGACTTAGCGACCGCCGAGGAGCGTCTCGCGAGCGGCGACCTCGCCGAAGAGGGGTTCGAGCGCATCTACCGGACGTGGCTCGGCGAGAACACGCAGGTAGAGGTTCCCACCCCGGAGGACGACTGATGGACGAGAACGAGGCCGTCGACGGATTAAAATGCCTTGGCCTGACCGCCTACGAGGCGCAGGTGTTTCTCGGCCTCCAGAAACTCGGCAGCGCCACGGCGAGCGAGGTCAGCGATGTCTCGGGCGTCCCCCGGTCGCAGGTCTATGGGGTCGCAGACAGCCTTGAGGAGCGCGGCCTGGTCGAAACACAACAGTCCACGCCGACGGTCTACCGCCCGGTCTCGCTGGAGCAAGCACGGACACGGTTGCTCGACCGGCTCGAAGAGACCGGCTCCCGTACCTTCGATTACCTCGACGCCGTCCAAGGGACCGAAGCCACCGATAAGGAGCGCTCGGAGGCGCTCTGGCTGGTGCAGGGGACCGCAGAAATCTCCTCACGGGCGGCGGAACTGTTCGCTGACGCTGAGAGTCAGGTGTTCTACGCGGCCTCGGAAGTGTCGATGCTCGACGAGACGGTGATAGACGCGCTGGAAACGGCGGATGCCCGCGGCGTAACCGTCGTCGTCGCGAGTGCGAATCCGGCAGTCAGGGAGGCCGTCGGCGGTCGCTTCCCGACCGTCGCTATCCCGAACGAGCGCGACCCGGACATGGGCAGCGCACGGGTCGTCCTCGTCGACGAGGACACGATGTTGCTCGGCGTGTTCTCGGATGCCGGCGTCACGGATGCGCCCGAGGAGGTGGCGTTCTGGAGTTCAAAGACCACCTTCGCGGTCGTGCTGGGTGGGTTCCTCCGGGAGTGGTTCACCGGCTCGTCGGACCCCACGGAGACGTAGGTATTTCAGCTGGCGTGGCTCTCCCGGGCCATGCTCCCTGCGGGAGACACCGCCCTCAACTTCGAACTGCCTGGCACGGAACGCGAGGAGATAGACAGCTACCGTCTGTGCGGGTTCACGCAGGACGGGCCTGCATTGCTCTCTGTTTACCCGTTCGAAGCGCCGGAGTTCAACCCCATCCGCGAGGTCGTCGCGGCGATGGACGTGTAGAAGCGAACCGCTGAAGCCTGCCCCGGTCGAGAAGGGAATATGGGCACG
Organism: uncultured Halobacteriales archaeon; assembly: GCA_964581735.1. Taxonomy (GTDB): domain Archaea; phylum Halobacteriota; class Halobacteria; order Halobacteriales; family Haloarculaceae; genus Salinibaculum. The sequence continues at coordinate 7,839 of CAZOQK010000016.1, forward strand.
CCGCTTTCCTCGCGCAAGGACCAGACCGTCGAAGTCATCGACCGCCTCCACGACGAGTACCCCGACACCACCATCTCGCTTGACTTTTCGACCCGGATGGAACTGCTCGTCGCCGTCATCCTCTCGGCCCAGTGTACCGACGAGCGGGTCAACAAAGTGACTGCGGACCTCTTCGAAAAGTACCAGAACGTCGACGCCTTCGCCGACGCCGGCCAGGAAGAACTCGCCGAGGACCTCAACTCGGTCACCTACTACAACAACAAGGCGGGCTACATCCGCGACGCCGCCCAGCAAATCCGCGACGAACACGGCGGCGAAGTGCCCGACACGATGAGCGCGCTCACCGACCTCTCGGGGGTCGGCCGCAAGACGGCAAACGTCGTCCTGCAACACGGCCACGACGTAGTCGAGGGAATCGTTGTCGACACGCACGTCCAGCGGTTGACCCGACGGCTCGGCATCACCGAGGAGAAACGCCCCGAGAGCATCGAGGACGACCTGATGCCGCTGGTCCCCGAAGAGGAGTGGCAGGAGTTTACCCACTTGCTCATCAGTCACGGCCGGGCAGTCTGTTCGGCCCGCAGCCCCGACTGCGAGGCGTGTGTGCTGGCCGATATCTGTCCCTCGGAGAAGGGCAACGGCGAGGGTGACCTGGCCAGCGGCGAAGCGTGGAGTTAGAGGACGTAGATAGAGACGTACCGTGCAGCCCCGACGAGATAGGCCAGCAGCCAGAAGAAGACGTACCCGAAGACGCCGATACGAAGGCGCGAGCGCCAGTGGTCGAAGTTCTCCGAGCCGATTTCGTCCAGAATCACGTCTTCGTCGTACTCCGAATAGAGGTCGTGGCGCCGCTTGGCTTTGAATATGCGGGCGATACCGGTCGCCGCGAAGGCGAGCATGGCGTAGGCCTGTAATCCCAGGAAGGCGTGGACAAGCGCCGCACCGGTAAACTGGTCGAACAGGCGCGGCAGCATCCAGGTCAGAAGCGGTATGGTCGTCAGGGCCAGTCCGGTGACGATGAACTTCAGGTGGTGCATCAACACGTCCCACGTCACGGGGTCCTGTTCGATGATGTAGTAGGCCCCATAGAGGAAACAGGGGAAACTCAGCGTGACGGCGACGAAGACGACGGTTGCTATCGTCGTGTCCGTCAGGAAAGCCATTACCGACCGTTGGGAACGAACCCGCTTTAGGGTGCCGAAGACGGGCTTCGAATCAATGATAAAAAATCGCGGTAATACCGGTTGTCTGCCTGCCTGTCCGCGGTTCGTGACCGCGAGATCCGTTCCCGTTTTATTATCTCCCCCTCACAGCCTGGATTCATCTCGCTACCATTGCAGGCAGGCAGTCCAGCCGGTCTCGAAGTGCTCCTGATTCTCGGATTCAGCGTGGTATTGTTCCTGGTTAATCGGGGTGTCGCCGTGTTGATATACCGGGACGCGAAACGCCGGAACGACGACGACGCCTCTGCAGAGGGCACGGGAGCTTCTTTGAGGGCTTCCTCGGTGGAGTCGGGGCCGTCGTCGTCTGGGTGCTGTACTTTGTCATTCGGGGCGAGAGCAGCTCTGGGGGCCAGTCTGTCCGCGGGGTATCATAGCGGTGTTGACACAGTTCGAAGCGAGGTGTCCTCTGGTGGTTGGCAGTGCCACAAAAACAGACTCCAGTGATTCGTCTGGTGTGGCCGCCGCCGGTTGCTACGCCTCCGATTCCTTGTCCTCTAATTTCTCGTCTAAGAACTCGTGGGCCTTTTCGAGTATCTCACGCGGACCGTCCTGCGTAACGGTGTTTATTGCCTGGTCGTAGTCACGCCACTGCATGTCCCGGTGCTCTGAGGAGAGCTCTGCGGACGCCTCGTAGGACTTGGCGACGAACAGGTGGACAGTCTTGTGAATCGTGTTGCCGTTTGCTTCGAACACGTAGTCGTAGTCTTCGCGGAACCCATCGAGTAACCGGAAATCGCTGATTCCGGCCTCCTCTTTCACTTCACGGATTGCGGTCTGCTGGAGTTCCTCCTCGCCTTCGACCCCGCCTTTGGGGAACTCCCAGTCGCCGGGGCGGCTCTTGAGGAGCAGGTACTCCCGCCGACCACGAGTATCCCGAAAGAGGATGGCTCCCGCGCTCGTGGCCTCTATCATTACCTCAGTGTATTCGGTCCGGCGTTAAGTACATATCGGAGCGGTGACGGGTCGGCGGCGGAGAGGGATGTTCAGCGTTAATATTCAGTTCGTATTACACGTTTGTATGGAACGGACGCGGAGATGGGTGCTCGGCACCTGTCTGACGGTTTCGACGGCAGCAGCGGGCTGTCAGGGTATCTTCGGTGGCTCCGACGACGCATCAAGTGTGGACAACGGGGACGAGGGCGACGGCACGCCCGATCAAGGGACGGCGGAATCCGACCGGAACTGTCAAAACGATGTTTATCGCCATAGAGAGCCAGAATCAACTAATGGGTGAGTACGACGGGCAGACACGCGCGATGGTCTGGCGCTGGCTACCAACGCACAGCAAGCGGTCATCGTCGAAATAGAGGGTCATGGAACCGGACCGGATGCCGGCGTCGAGTCGAGATGGTTTAGCTTTCGGTATTTAGCCGTCCGGACCGACGAGGGATGGCGAATCCTCCTGTAGTCGGCAAGCGTGACTCGTGTCGACCGGAAGCGAATAGGTTTTGAGCACTGGCCCGTCACGGGTGTGTATGCCCTTCGTGACGAAACTGCGACTCCAGAGCGGTGACGTGGACGCGTTAGACGGCGTCGTCACCGAGATCAAGGAGACCGCAGCGCGCAAGGGGGCCGAACTCAAGGGACCCCACCCCAAACCGCCGACGAGACTCCGGGTCCCACAGCACAAACGCGCCGGTGGCGGCGGCACCTTCGCACCGTGGGAGTACACCGTCTACACCCGCACCATCGAAATCGTCGGCCACGACGGCTTCGCCCGCGACGTGACCGAACGCTCCTACCCCGACAGCGTCCACGTCACCGCCGAGGTCGAACAGCTCCGACAGGCCGGCGACAACTGAGCTTTTTACCGTCGCCGCCCCTCCATTCGGTATGACCGCTGGCACACACTATCACGACTGGCTGGTCGACCTCCGCCGCGAACTCCACCGCCGGCCCGAACCCGCCTGGCGGGAGTTCTACACCACCGCCCGCATCGTCGAACAGGTCCAAGGCATCGGCGTCGACGAACTCCACATCGGCCCCGACGCGCTCGACAGCGACGCACGGCTTGGGGTGCCCGACGACGTGGAACTGTCCGGGTGGGCTGACCGCGCACGCGAGGCAGGCGCCGACCCCGAGCTCCTCGGACGGATGGCTGGGGGCCACACCGGCGCCATCGCCGTCCTCAACCGCGGGGAGGGACCGACCGTTGCGCTCCGCGTCGACATAGACGGCCTGCCGCGGGCCGAGAGCGACAGCCCCGACCACCACCCAACAGCGGAGGGCTTTCGCTCCGAGAACGAGGGCGCGATGCACGCCTGCGGCCATGACGCACACATCGCGTTCGGACTCGGCGTCCTCCGAGCAGTCACAGAGAGCGATTTTTCCGGGACGTTCAAAGTCGTCTTCCAACCGGCCGAGGAACAAATCGGCGGCGGGAAAGCCGTCGTCGAGAGCGGGCATCTCAACGACGTAGATACCCTCATCGCTGTCCACGTGGGGCTGGACCACCCCACCGGCGAGGTTGTCGCGGGCATCGACGGCTTCCTTGCGGTGCGCCACCTCTCGGCCCGTTTTACCGGCAAGGGCGCACACGCCGGGGGCCACCCGAGCCAGGGTCGTAACGCCGTCCAGGCAATGGCGACGGCAGTCCAGAACCTCTACGCGATTCCGCGCCACGAGGCCGGTGCGACCAGGGTCAACGCCGGTGAGGTCGGCGGCGGCACCGCCTCGAACATCGTCCCCGAAGATGCGTTCATCGAGGGGGAGGTCCGCGGGGAGACGACCGAACTCATGGAGTATATGTGGGCAAAAGCTACCCGCGTCGTGGAGAACGCCGCGGAGATTCACGAGTGTGAGTACAGTGTCGACCGCGGCGGCGAGGCCCCGAGCGCCGAAAGTGACGATTCCGTCGTCGAAAGGGTTGTGACCGCCGCCGCCGACGTACCGGGTGTTGAGCGGGTCGTCCGTCGCGACGACCTCGGCGGGAGCGAGGACGCCACCTTCCTGATGCGCCGCGTTCAGGAGCGGGGCGGCCAAGCGGGCTACGTCTGTATCGGCACGGACCACCCCGGTGGCCACCACACCGCGACGTTCGACGTGGACGAGCAGTCACTGGCCATCGGTGTCGACGTACTCACCGAGAGCGTGCTGTCGGCGCTTGGCCCCTGAACTCACCGGGTCCACTCGTGAGCGTCCCGCTATCGCCGTCGCTGTTCTCCCGGACGAGCGTCGCGGCCGCCCGCGAGAGGTCGCGGTCGTTTGTTGTACCCACACAGAGGGCCATACCGCCAGGGCCGAGTTCCGCCCCGACCTGCGTGCTCATTCCCGCGCGCATCTCCGTGGCCAGGAACTCGAAGTCGTCGGCAACGTCGTAACGACCGTCCGGTGACCCACTCGCCGTACACTGGGCGTCTTCGATGACGATATAGAGGCTGTCCGCCCGGACCGCATCACCGCTGGTGTGTTTGGTTCGAACCGTGTCCGGGCCGCTCCCGATATCGTCCTCAAACTCGAAGACTGCGGTCGGTTGTTCCGCCTCTGCCCGCCGGTCGGAGAAAGAAAAAAGGCAGGCGCCGGCTGTCCCAGCAAGCGGGACGGTAATCACGGTCGTGAGAACGATTCCGACTACCGGTGACACTGCTCTGTCCTCAAGCGTGGTTGGTCCGAACATAGTGTTGTCCCCCGGCCGAGCGGACTCCTGTGTCGGTCCCCAGGCGACACTGTGCCCTGTACTCGGCCGTTCGTGCCCAACTGTTGCTCATCCTATAGTTCAAACATACCGTGTAGACGCCGGGTAGAAAGTCCTTGCGCCGAGTTTCGAGTTTAGCATCGATAGCGATAACTGGAGTGTCGGGACAAAGACAGGGAGTCACCGGGGACTGAGCAACCGGAAAGAGCAGCCAGTTCTCAGTACTTCGGTTCGGCGCCGGTCACGTCGTAGACCCGCTCCATCAGGTCGTCGCGCTCGTTCTGCCAGCGGTCGAAGCCGTCGGGGCCCGACGGGTACCGCTCGTAGTGGTCCATCATGTCGTCCGCAACGGATTTTGTCCTGTAGAGGTCGTAGATCGTCTCCCAGTGGCCGTAGCTTTTCGCGGCGGTCTTGAGTTTCAGCCACAGGCCCACGTCGGCCGACCCCTCGTAGAGCGCTTCAGAGAGCTTCTGGACCGGCAACGCCGCGAGCAGGCCCATCAGGTCGTCCACGTCGGTCGCCGTCGCGAAGATGTTGTACACGTCCAGCGCGGCATAGCGCCCGCCGAAGTGGTCCATTACGCGTTCGTTGTACTCCCACAGGCGGTCCTCGCTCACATCATCGTGGTCGAGTGCGTCAACGATGGCCTCGCCAGCATACTGGCCCGCGTAGGCCGCGCCCGCGATGCCGCCACCAGTGGTGGGGTTGACGTGTCCTGCTGCGTCGCCGATAGCCACATAGCCCGGCGCAACCGCCGAGTCGTAGGGACGGCGCGTCGGCAGCGCGGCACCGAGCTTGTCCTCGACAGTCGCGCCGTCGAACTCGGGGCGCTCTTCTAGGTCCTCGCGCAAATCGTCGACCAGTTCCATCGGCTCCTCAGTCATCTGAAAGCCGAGCCCGACGTTGATTTCGGTCTCCGTACGCGGGAAATACCAGAGATAGCCGGCGGCGCGCTCGGTGGGCTTGAACACCAGCGCGTCGTCCCACTCGACCGGCTCTTCGACGTGGACGATTTCCCGATAGGCCGAACAGAACTGCGAGTATGTGACGTTCGTGTCAAACGTGGCGTTTTCAAGATCGGCCTTGTCTTGGAGCAATGAGAGTGCGCCGGCGGCGTCGATGACCACGTCCGCGTCGTAGTCGACGGGGTCACCCCTCCGAACCGTCTCCAACCCCTCGACTTTGCCGTTCTGTTTCACGTCCTTGACAACAGTGTCGTAGTGGATGTCCGCGCCGGCATCTTCGGCACCGTCGATGAGTCGGTAGCCGTAGTCCCAGCGGTCGATGACCGCGAGTTCGCCGGGGACCGGAATGTCGACGGCGGTGTCGAGTTGCGGGATTTCAAAGCGCCCGTGATCGACATCGGTGTTGGTGAAGGCGGGTTGGATGTCGGATTTGGGGATAGCGTCGGGGAAGTCACTGGCACCCTTGAGCGCGTCACCGCACGCGATGTGCCCGGCTTCTTGCTCGTCCTTTCGCTCGACCACGACGACATCGTATCCGGCATCGGCGATGGTCGCCGCCGCGTAACAGCCGGACGTTCCGGCACCGACGATGGCGACATCGACCACGTGGGTTGTCATGGTCGCCCGTCCACACCGAAGCGGCAAAACTCTTTATTCTGGTCCCGCTGCGTGGTCAGCATCGAGAACGGTCTACAGTATGCATCGCGACGAAGTTGCTATTCTGAACAGCAGAAAAGTCCCACCCTGTTGCAAGACTGGTCAGTCTGTGCGGGTGAGACTGGAAGGGGCCGGAGTCAGGACGACGGCGGGGAAAGAAAGCACTGAAACGAGCAAAGCGCGCAACAAGGCCCCGAATCCTGACTGCGGGGGCTTTCCTACCGTACTGAACTGCATACAAGACTCAGACAGCACAGAGATACGCTGGTATAAAGAACTTTGTCGGGGGTCCACCTACCGAAGGTCATGACAGAGTACGCCGTCGAGTTCGTAGAGCGCGAGGAGACGATTATCGTCTCCGAAAAGGAGACCGTCCTCAGCCGCTGTATCGAGGAGGGCATCGCACAGGAGTTCTCCTGTCGCGTCGGGATGTGTCTGGCCTGCTCGGCCGAAATCGTCGAGGGTGAAGTCACCCAGCCCGCCGCCCGCGGGCTCACCGACGAGGAACGCGAATCCTACGCGCTGACCTGCATGGCCCGTCCCAAATCGGATCTGAAACTCGACCGCGGGAAGTACCCGCCGAGTATCGAATCGGACGCGGTGGCCGACGGGGAACCGGGCGAAGCGACGGCTGACGACTGATCGGTGACTGATACCGACCACCGGACGGTCAAGGCAACGCCGCTGTGTGACTCACAGAACCACACGGATGTCACTCTTCTCGCCCTGGCCAGCCCGGTTTCTACGCGTGCCCGACCGGGGGTTTCGGGTAGGACGGGACGGCTTGAGGACGGCGCGAGACGGATATCACTGTCCTCCGGTCCTGCAGGGAGGGAGAGTAACGCCCGCGACGCGGCCGCTGCGGACAGGTCACTCGTCGGAGGCAGCACCCGACTGGGCCCGGATGTCCGCGGGGACCTGTGGCACCGCCGGGAGGTCGACCGACTGCGGAGCGAAGTCGTAGGTGAACCGGTACCGGCTCTCGCTGCCGTTCTGTCGCGCGACGATAGTTTCGGTCGCCGAGCGGATGAGGCCGTCAGCGGTGACCCGGACGGTGGCGTTGTACGCCACAACGCTCTCGCCGTCGTACAACCGGTCACCGACGTAGCGGTCGGCGCGGAACGTCACCGCTCCAGTGTCGGTCGTGTGGTCGTTTGTCGCGAGGGTGAAATTCCCCCGCCGGAGCGTTCCCCGAAGCGGATTCGTTCCGGTCGTGAGGCCGCGGAACGCCCGGTCGAACAGCTCGGTTCGGTTCCGCCTGTTGTCGAGCGTTACATTGCCGTCGGTCACCGTGTACTGCCTGACGGAGGTCCCGTTGGCCGCGACGACGGACGTAGTGTCGCGCGTTCCGTTGGCAGTCCTGGCCTGGGCCTCAGACACGTACCGGACCCGCGTCGCGTCGGCCGTCGCCGACACCCGCACCGCTGCAGTGACCGAGCGGCCACGGGCCGTCGAGTTCGTGGTCTGTGTCACGACCCCCGGTGTTTCGAGAGCCTGTGTCTGGTGGGTGCGGGTGGCCTCGCTCACGTTTCCGACTCCCGTCTCATTGAATCCCGCCGGGAGTCGGTCGGAGGCCGTCTGGTTCGGGGCCGATGGCGTCAGAGCCGGCGTCTCTGTCGCCGACGCTGTCGGGGTGGCGGTGTCGGCCGTTGACGGTGTCGACGACCCTGCACAGCCTGCCAGGGCGAACGATACGAGCAATCCAGCCGCTAACGCGACTCTTTGCAACTGTCTGCTGGAGGGCATGCGCCCAAACGTTCGAGCGAGCGAACAAAAACAGCGTGGTATGTCCATCAGTGGTTCCACAGTCGAGGCGAGTGTGCACCACGGAAACTCCGTCTCCGGTCAAGAGCCGTCGACACGCTGTGGGGTCAATCAGCACCCGCCGGGTCAGTCGTCGGCGGCTTCGACTTCTGTCCCGACATTGGACTCGTGAGCGCGGGCGCGTTCACGCTGGCGCTTTGACATCGCAGGCACGTCCTCGTGGGAGATGTCGCCCTCTGCGTCGAGTTCCTCCAGCGACTTCGGGAACTCCCGCAGGCCGTAGTGGATGTCGATACCGGCTTTTGCGCCCTGGCCCATGGCGACCGGGACCTGATTATGTCCGGGCACGATATCACCGACCGCCCAGACGTTGTCGACGCTGGTCGCGCCGTGGTCGTCGGCGGCGACAGTACCGTCGTCGTTCAGGTCACAGCCCAACTGCTCTGCAAGGTCCGTGTTGTACTCGGAGCCGTACATCGCGAAGCCGCCGCGGTAGTCCCGGCGGGTGCCATCCGCAAACTCCATGGCTTCCAGCCAGCCGTCCTCGTCGTTTTCGACCCCCGTGATTTCCTCTTCGATGATGTCGATTGGGTGGGCACGGACCTGCCGGTCGGTCTCCTCGTCCCAGGTGGGCTCGTCGCCGCTAAGCAGAAGGTCGACTTCGTCGGTGAAATTCAGCATGATCATCGCGACGTGGGCGGCAGCGTTGCTGTGACCCATCACGTACACCGGCTCGTCGACGAACATGTAGGCGTCACAGCGCAGACAGTAGTGCAGCCCGCGGGCGGTCCGCGGGGCCGGTGGGTCCGGCCGCCCATCCGAGAACCCGGTCGCCAGCACGACGCGGTCGGCGTCGACAGTCACGTCGCCGCCTTCCAGCCTGATGCCGCCGTCGTCGGTGTGTTCGGCCTCGGTAATCATATCGCGGTAGTGGTCGCCGCCGTAGGCTTTGACCTGTTCGAGGCCGGTCTGGAGGTACTCGTTGCCCGACACGTCCTCGGTCACACCGATGACGTTGTGGGTGTCAGCCATCATCGCCGCGCGGCCGCCCCCGCGGTCGATGAGTGCCGTCTCGTGTCCCAGTCGTGTCGTGTACAGTGCCGCCGTGAGTCCGGCCGGGCCGCCACCGACGACCGCGACCTCGTACTCGTGAACCTCGCTCATCTCAGTTGTCTGTATGGTCTGGGCGTATTTCAATGGCAGGTAACGGGCGTGTGACCTGCTGGTATCCGGCCGACCGAACGACGTGTCACGGGGGCTTTCGGGCCCGTTTCGGGTCGGTTTCCGACCCCAGTGGTACTATCGGGGGCGAAGGATAGCCCATATATGCATGGGTCCCCTACCTTGACCTGACACTGGCGTCAGCGGACGGCCGTCAATCAAACCAAACATGACTAGCCGCGTATACAGACTCCACTCGACACTGGAACTGCCCCTCGAGGATGTCTACGATTACTTCGAGGACCCGGAGCTGCCGCCGGAAATCAAGGACATCGACATCACACGCCGGAACAACACGCTGATAATCAGCGCCGTTCCGGCCGACGACTCGATCAGCAAGTACACACCCACGGCACAGCTCAAAGCGAGCGTCACCGAAAACCGCGTCTACGAGGAAGACCCCGACGAGGAACCCGGTGGACCCCCGTCGGGCCGTCGTAGCGGTGGGGGGTCACCTCAGTGGGGTGCGTTCGAAGACGAAGAAGAGGAAATCGAATCGGAACTCGTCGAATATGCCTGTTTCAAGGGCGACCGCGAAACCGTCCTGCAGAACACTGCCCTCCAGTACCCGATGTTTAAAGTTCTCTGTAACGTCGCCAGGCAGGCCGAGAAAGGCACGCTGACCACGATTGCCGTCGTTGACGAGGAACTGGAAGCGATTCGCATCGTCGACAGCGAACCCAAGCCGGCCTCGGTTACGGTCACGGAAGACCCCAGCGAGGACGAAGGCGCAGACAGCGTCAATTGGCGCGACAACGAGTTCATCTCGTAGCTGCCCGGCCGTAACTTCTCCGACGCTGCCCTAACCAGCTAGTCGTCCGCAGGCACCTCGCTCCGTGACGTGGTTACGTAGACGCTCTCCTTGTCCAGGATGAATTCCTCGATAAAGGCCGTCACGAAGACGACGGTCTGTGCGACGAGGTAAAACCACAGCGTGACCGCCGCGAGATACTCCCGGGGCTGGTGGGAGCGTCCGTCACGGTAATCCTGTGTGAAGACGGCCCCGGTAACAAGCAGTGGCGCCACGGCGAGGAACGTCCAGATGAGTTGGGAATGGGGGATATACGTCAGCGTCGAGACGCCGGGGGCCAGCGAGAAGAGTGTCAGCGGAATCGTCAACACGAGCGCAGCAGGGATAATGGCGTAACCGAAGGTGTAGACCGCATCGAGTTTCGCGGTCGTCGAGATCTTCTCGTTCCGGGGCAGTGCAGGGAGATACCGGACTGCGACCTGCATCCAGCCACGGGCCCAGCGTTTGCGCTGGCTCCACCACGCGTCCAGCGTCGGCGGGTTCTCCTCGTACGTGATAATCGAAGGGTCCATCCGGAGTTGCTTGCCCGCAGCGTGAACCCTCGCGCTCATGTCGATATCCTCGACGAGCACTTCCTCATCGAAGTCGCCGAGTTCGTCGAAGACAGCCCGCCGGAAGAAGGCCTGGCCGCCGCCGAAGATCGTGAAGCCACCGATGACATCACGGGCGAAGAGGTCCGCCTTCTCGGCGATATGGCGCTCGACAGTCGCATGCAGAGCGAGCAGCGAGTCGTCGGGGTTGTCGCCGTAACAGCGGCCTTTGACACACCAGACATCCTCATCAGACTGGAACCAGGCGACGGCTTTGCGGATGGCGTCAGGCTTGAATTTGTGGTCGGCGTCGATGCTGGCGATGATGTCGTGGCTCGCGTAGCGCAGGGCGTAGTTGACCGCCTTGGCCTTGCCACCGCCCGGTTCGTCCCGGCGGATGGCTTTGAACCGGTCGTCCTCGGCCGCAGCACCCTCACAGATTTCCCCGGTTCGGTCCGTCGAGTCGGCCTCGTAGCAAAGGACGACCTCCAGTTTCTCGGCGGGGTAGTTGACGGCCTTGCACGCGGCGATAGTGTCGGGCAAGACCGGTTCCTCGTTGTAGGCCGGGACGACCACACTCACTGGCGGGAGGTCCGCGTCGTCGCAGTGCAGGTCGGGAGTCGACGGCTGGCGAAAGGAGAGGACGGCCGCTAGGACCGAGCGACCGGCGAGCCCCACCACACCCACGAGCAAGAGCGTATTCAGCAGTCTCGGGTACCAGTCGTAGACCACCGTCGGGAGACACACCACGGCGAGGAGGACGGCGGTGATGGATGCGTACGTCACCACATCGGTCACCGAGATGCGGGTGTCTTCGACTGTTTTGACTTCCATGGTGGCGGTAGGTCAGCACGCGGGCAAAAGGCCTGATAATAGCCGTCTATCGCTGAATATAGCTACTATAGCCCTACATACGGCCTCCTCCCGGAGATGCCGGGCCACATTGTGCATGGCTCGCCACCATCGGTCGTACTTATGTTTCCACTGCGGCGAGCCAGCCGAACAGCCGCTCTCTCAGCCGCCGCTCGGCGGCCTCGCTGAATCGGTGGCCCTCACCCGCGAACGCCTCGAAGAGGACATCTGTGCCCAGCCTGCCCACGGCCGCGATGCTGTTCCTGATAGGAACTGACTCGTCCTTGCGGCCGTGGAAGAGAGCGGCCGGCGTTTCGAGTTCGCGCGCGACTGCGTCGAACTCGTGAGTCCTAAGATCCTCAAAGAAGGCGGCGTCGATGGCGCGCCCGTCCTTGAAGATGCACTCCCCGTCGCGCTCGACGACCCCGCGGTAGTCGTCGAACGCCTGGTTATCCGTGACGGGCGCACCCGCGGCGACGGCGCTCACGCGGTCGTCTGCCGCCGCGGTGTGGAGTGTGACCTTGCCGCCGAACGACGACCCAAAGAGCGCGTAGGAGTCCGGGTCGACGGCCTCGACGACGGCTCCCAGGTCGGCAATCTTCTCCGACAGCGCCTGGTCGCGAAAGGCACCACCGGACTCGCCACAGCCACGGAAATCGAAGCGGACGGCGTCGTACCCCTCACACACGGCGCGCTCACAGCGGCTCTCGTAGCTGCCGGATTTATCGCTCAGGAAGCCATGGCAGAAGACGAGCCAGCGCTCGCCCGACGCCTCGTGGTGGACGGCCGCGACCGACTCACCGTCGACCGAGACATCGAGCCGCCGGGCCATCGCTCAGGACCGGTCCCGGAATGAGACGACCGTCTGAACTGCGTCCTGGCCTTCGACATTTTCAGTTGTGACGTTCAGGCCGAGCACGTCGCCCTCGCCGACGGTGTCGTGGACAATAGCCCGGACCGCATCGGCCTCGGCCCCTTCCTCGGTGAGTGCGACCCGCACGCGGTCGCGGTTGGTGCTCACTTCGCCGACATCGTAGCTCGCATCCTCGAACGCTTCGCGGAGGTCCGCTGTCACGTCGCTCATACTCCACCCATACACGGCGGGGACGTAAAACCCACAGCCATCGGCGAGTCACCCGATACATCGGTGGCTGACAGATGTCGAAAATCATTTTAGCGGTGGTAATTATATTTCATTACACCATGGCAGACACAGATGCGTTTCCGGAGTACCTCGACGTAGATTACACTGCGGGCGAGGGCGAGGACCCGGAGGACTACCCGAACATCGAGGACAAACTGGAGAAGGCAATCGAGGTCACCCGAACGGGCCTCGAACAGTACGAGAACCCGGTCGTGATGTGGACCGGCGGCAAGGACTCGACGCTGACGCTGTATTTCATCAAGGAGGTCGCCGAGAAGTTCGACCTCGATGTCCCGCCGGCGGTCTTCATCGACCACTTCCAGCACTTCGACGAACTCCACGACTTCGTCGACCACTGGGCCGAGGAGTGGGACCTCGACGTCGTCTACGCACAGAACGAGGAC
>CAZOQK010000017.1:0-19797 GCA_964581735.1 uncultured Halobacteriales archaeon
GTCGATGGAGATGTGCAGCTTCCGGGTTTCCTCGTCGAGTTCGAGGTGGACCAGCTGGTCGGAGGCGGCCATGCCGGCGATATCCATCAGGCGGACGAGATTCACGCCGATGAGGCCGCCGTCGGCCTCATAGGATTCGAAGGCCTCGGATTCGAGCGCGAGGTCGACCATGCCGACGTTGGCGGGGTCGACCGCCCGGATCTCCAGCTCACCCTCTTCGAGGTGGATTTTGCATTCGTCCACCAGCACGCCCACAGAGTCGAGTGTCGCCTGGAGCGTATCCGCGCTCACGATGGCGTTGAACATCTTGCAAAGCGGTACGCCCCCATCCCGTAAAAAGCCACGCCATGTGCGCCTGCGCGTGCGTGTGGCTGCTGAGTCTCCCTCACGTGCGCCGAAACAGTTGCACGATACCGAAAAACCCCGCCGGGTCCTCCCGGTCGGGTTCGTGTTCGAAGACGTTGTCCACGTCCTCGGGGTCTTGTACGACGATGTACTCCGCGCTGGACCACGAGCAGGTCGTCTCGATGACGTACCCCTCGACATCGGACCACTTGATGTCCGCGGGGTCGATGGGTTTGGCGTCGTCGCTCACGTATGAAAAGTCGAGGTGGCCACACTGCTGGCAGGCCTCTTCCCCCCGCTCGATGCGAAAGCCACAGTGTTCGCAGTAGGCCATGTGGGACAATAACGTGACTGACAGTAAAATGCGCTCCGGTGAGAGTGCTCACGCCTCGGCGTCGCCGTCCTGTGCGCGCTCCTCGAAACCGACGGCGAGAGCGCCACAGCAACAGGAGACGAGGGCCGCAAGTGCCGCGGTTCCGCGGCGGTCGGCGGTGACCGCGAGGGCGCCGAAGGCACCGGTCAGCGCGCCGGACAGGTAGGCACGCGCTCGGGCAGGTGAGAGTGACATGCCCACTGGTTGGAGCGGCGAGGGCATAGCCGTGGCGGCTGTAGCCGGTATCCGACGGTCATTTCAGCGTCGGTGGCGTCAGTCCCAGTATGGCCACGAACGCAGACGACTGCCGCTGTCGGCCGCCACGGGCGGCGGTGAGCGGACGATGAGCGGCAAGGACCACTACTACAACAAGGCCAAACAGGAGGGGTATCGCGCCCGCTCGGCCTACAAACTGAAGCAGTTAGACGAGACGGCCGGACTCCTGGGCGAGGGTCGCACCGTCGTCGACCTCGGCGCCGCACCGGGTGGGTGGCTCCAGGTGGCCGCCGAGCGCACTGGCGAGGACGGCACCGTCGTCGGCGTCGACCGCCAGCGCATCCAGGAACTGGACGACCCCGACGCCACGGTTGCGTTCGTCCGCGGGGACATTACCGAGGGGAGTACGAAAGACGAGATTCGCGAGACGGTCGCGGATGTGACCGGCCAGGAGGTCGCCGACCGCCCAGTCAACGCCGTCCTCTCCGACATGGCACCGAATATGAGCGGCGACTACGATCTTGACCACGCCCGCTCGGTGCATCTCGCCCGCCAGGCATTCGAAGTCGCCACGGACCTGCTGGACTCGGGCGGGGACCTCGCAGTCAAGGTGTTCGATGGGCGTGACTTGGACGACCTGGAGGCAGACATCGAAGCGGAGTTCGAGTACGTCCGACAGGTCCGCCCCGACGCCTCGCGGGATTCCTCCTCGGAGCTCTATCTGGCCGGGAAGAACTTCCTCACGGCCCCGGTCCGAGCGGGCGACACCATCGATATCACTATCGAGGATGTGGGCGACGAGGGCGACGGCATCGCCAAAGTAGAGGGGTTTACGCTCTTTGTCCGCAGCGGCGAGACTGGCGACGAGTTCACCGTCGAAGTGACCGACGTGAAACCGCGCTATGGCTTCGCGAAACCGCTCGACGACTAGTCTGCCGTGACCGGCCCGGTCGGTTCTTGCCGTCGGACGAAGTCGACGACGGCGTAGACAAGCGGCGCGTCGAGCAGCGCGACGAGCAGTTTGAAGCTGTACTGGCCGACCATCAGCCCCACTGCGACGTTCAGCGGCAGTCCCTGGAAGAACACAAAGGCGACCGTAGTGAACACCACAGTGTCGATACGCTGGCTGGAGGCCGTCGACCCGAGGTTTCTGAGCCAGAAAGCGCCGCCGTCGGTGTACGCACGCAGGCGGTGGAAGACGAGCACGTCCCAGCTCTGGCTGATGAGATAGGCCAGCAGACTCCCCGCGATGATGCCGGTACTCGCGCCGATGACGTTGCTGAAGGGTCCCTGTGCGACCGGGGAGTTCGGTGCGATTGGGAGACCGATGGTGAGCCACGCCAGGCCGAGAAAAACGAAGTTGGCGGCGAAGCTAACACCGACGAGGACCTGTGCCGGGCGGCGGCCGTAGAGTTCGCTGTAGCAGTCCGTCGCAAAGAACGTGATGGCGTAGGCGATGGCCGCGCCCGGCAGAACGATGGCATCGCCGGTCAACGGCAGTGAGACGGGAAGAGCGAAGGCAAACGCCTTCGATGCCGTCACCTGTGCGGTGACCAAGGCGGTGATGAACAGGGCGACCAGCGACACTTGGACCGCATCAAGGGTGTTACCGCTCGTCGTCGAGACGACCCTGCCGGGCATCGATATCGTCCAGCATGTCGAGTGTCTTCCGGATCGAGGCCCGGATGGCTTCGCTCCGGTTGACGAACTTCCCCTCTTTGCCGACGTGGTCGTCCAGGTCCTCCAGCAGTTCCGCCGGGACCTCAACGCTTATTTTGGGCATACCCGGCCCGTACTGGAAGCGCGCGGTTAATTATTACGCGTCAGGACGACCTCACTCGGCGTGAGCGATGCGCTCGCCGGTGTCGAGACCGTTCCGGAGGGCGGCATGGAGGCGTGCCTCCCCGGCCACCCAATCGCCAAGGAAATAGAGGCCGTGGTCGCCGGCCGACTGGAGCAGTCCAGTGGGTGCACCCCCTTCCGGGAGTGCGTAGCGCCAGCCCTGTGCGTCCGTCCAGTCGGGCTCCGCGAGACGGTCATCGCCCATCACGTCGGCAGTCAGTTCGGCGAGGGCAGCGGCGTTGTCCTCGGGCGGGTCGTCGTAGCGGGCGACCGACCAGTCGTGGTTGGCCTGCACTATCAGGAGCGACTCCCCGTCAGGGACGTGCCCGCCCTTGCACTCCTCGCGGGAGATCCAACCCACCTCGTGTTCCTTGTCGGTGTTGACCAGCGCGTAGTAGGGCACGTCCAGTTCGAACGGGTAATGCAGGACAGCGGTGTAGATGGTCCGGTACTCGACATCGCCGGCGGCCGACTGGAGGTCCGCCCGCAGGGAGTGGTCCCAGTCGGCATCGGCCAGCAACTGGGCGGTCTGGGGCGCCGGCGGGTTCAACACCAGCAGGTCGAAGGGGCCACACTCCCCGCCATCGGTGTCGGTGATCGTCCAGGTTTCGCCGTCCCGGTGGAGGGTCTCGGCGCGGGTCTCGCGCTCGACGGTCACGTCGGTCTCGGCGAATAGCCGCTTTGCAATCTGGGTCAGCCCCCGTTCGTAGCTCCACTTGTGGTCGTCGGCATCCCGGCCTTCCGAGACCGCGCCGTCGGCGTCGAACGTGTAGATGGGGTCGGTCACGTCGACCAGCCCCTCCGAATCGAGTTGCTCGGTCAGCAGGTCGACGACCCGTTCGTCGTCGGATTTCACGTAGTTCGCGCCGTAGTCGTATCGGATGCCGTCGCGGCGCCGTGTGGCCGCGCGGCCACAGACCCCACGTGATTTCTCGAGGACTGTGAGTTCCGCATCGGGGAGTGCCCCGTCAAGGACGTAGGTGGCTGCGGCGGTCGCTGCACCGGCGCCGACGAACCCAATGGATATCATTACATCTAGTTGGGGCGCGAGGCGCAAAAAGGGGGACGGCAATCAATTACGTAGTCGGCGGAGGGCAGCCAGCGGGCCGAGGCCGGTAGCGTAGGCGATGGATGCGGGGATAGCAACGATGAACATGGTGAACACGCCCTGGGGCGTGGCGAAGCCGGCGATGGCGAACACCCCGAGGACGAACACGCGCCACCGCGTTCGCAGCGTCTCGTAGCGGACGATGTTTCCGCGGACGAACAGCCACATCGTCACCGGAACCATCGCGAGGATACCGACCCCGACGGTGGTGAAGATGACCAGCCAGCCGAAGTTGTTGATCCGGTAGGCGATAATCATGTTCGAGGTCAGGGCGTCACCGGCCAGCCAGCCGATGATGCCCGGCGCGATATAGAAGAATCCAAGCAAGGTGCCGCCGATGAGTGCGGTGACGAGCGACCCGCCCCACACCAGCAGGATGTTTCGGTTTCCGCCGGTCCTAAAGCCACGTTCCTCGATGGCCGGCCACGCGAAATAAAGCACTATTGGGAGGACTGACAGCGCGGCCAGCAGCGTCGAGAACTTGATTTCGAAGATGAGCGCCTCGACGGGGTGCAGCGTGACGATGTTCACCTGGTCGGCCAGGGCCTCGGGCATGCTCCGCAGGAACGAATCCTTGATCGTGCCGATACCGCCCTGGTAGAGAAAGAGGAAGGTTCCGGCAAGGACGGCCATGAACACGCCGACAATCCAGATGACTTTCGACGTGAGCGAATCGAAGATGAAGGCGATGTCGTAGTAGTAGCCGCCGATGTCCTCCTCGGTGGTCTCCTCGTCGGTGAAAGCGTTTGCCATCCCCGCTGCGGTCGAGGTGACGGGATTGGCGTCGGCTTCCTCCTCCTCGTTGTCTTCGTCTTCCTCATGAACCTCCTCGAAGCGGTCAAGGATGGCTTCGGCCTTGTCACCGTCTTCCTCGGCGACTGCGTCCCGTGCGAGGGCCAGCGCCTCCGCCTCCGAGAGCGCTTCGAAGGCCTCGCGTGGCGCGGCGTTGACGCCGTTGGCCGTGAGCGTGCCGATGTCTATTTCGGCGGGCTGGCCCGCGCTCGCAGAGCGTTCGGGTGCGGTGACCCGGCTCTGGTCGGTCGGCGTCGGCATCTCGCCGGGCACGACCTGCTGGCCCGCCGCGACCGCTTCGAGTTCCTGAATCCGCAGATAAAACAGCGCGATGCCGGTGACGGCCGCCGCGGCGACACCGACATAGACCAGTGCCATCGTCTCCGCGGGGAGACCGAACTGCCCGAGCTGGCCGGCTGTCGGGACCCGGGAACTGGAGCCGATGGCGTCCAGCCCCGAATTAAATGCGTCGAGACCACCTCGGGTCAGGAACGCCCAGACCGCCGCGCCCGAGACCAGTGCCGTCCCGGCCAACACGTTCCAGCGTTTCCGGACGACAAAGCGAATCGGCACCTCGGCCCCGGCCCGTTTCGAGAGCACCGCCAGTTTGGTGATGCCGAGACTGAGGCCGTACAGCGCGATCAGCGGCAGCGCCCACATAATCTGGGTGAACGGGTCCGGCGGGGAGAACACCGCGCCGAAGACGAAGATTCCCATGACGGCATAGCGCCACTTGTCGCGGAACGTCTCGTAGGGGACGACGCCGGTCAGCGAGAGGCCGGACATCGCCAGGGGGAGCTGTGCAGCGAGGCCAAAGGAGAGCGTGAGGAAAAAGACGAACTCGGTCCACTTGACGATGGAGTAGGTGGGTTCGAACCCGGCGTTGACGGCGTTGGTCGCCAGGAAATCGAACATGATGGGGAAAAAGAGCTCGTAGGCGTAGCCAACGCCGGCGACAAAGAGGAAGACGGTGGCGGCAGCGACGAGGGAGAGTTTCCAGCGGGGTATCGCCTCATCGGGCCAGATACCACGGGCTTGCAGCGCGCTCCGGCTGACCCAGACGAGTGCCGGAATCGCGAAGATGACACCGGTAATCATCCCGACTTTCACCTGCAAGAGGATGACATCGAAGGGTGTGACAGCGACGACGGTTGTCGCCTCGCGGACCGCCGGGGTCATCTGCGAGTAGAGGATATCCTGTTTGAGGGCGTCCCAGACGTACCACCGCAGAGCAAAAAACGCCGCCATCAGCCCGACGACGAAGACCAGGAAAACCTTCTTGAGGTCACTCTGGGCCGAGGAGAGCATCGCACCGACCGTCTCCCGACCGCTGGCGACAGTCCGTGCTGCGTCCTCGTCGAGCGCGCTCGCCATACTGTGATTAACCTTGCTGACTGGCGATTATCAATCTATTCGTTCGCGTCGCCCACGAGCGCCGACAAAGAGAGAAGGCTTACAAGAGCCGCCAGCTAACCGCCCGCCAATGAGCGAGGGGGACCCCAACGACCGGCGTGGCGACGACGAGCGTCACGACCCCGGTACCCCCGGTGACGAGTCCGACCCCGCCAGCGACGGGGCCGGAGACGGGACTCCCGTCGACGAGCGCGACCACGGCAAGGATTTCGCCGCCGGAACTGAGGGCGACGACAGCGACGAGCCTGACATCGAGAAACCGCCGACGGGTAAAGAACGAAAACGCGAGGCGGTCGGCGGCGGCGACGAGTCGGTACCCCCCGAAGACTCCGAAGACGTGACCATCACCGGGGGCGCGGCGGCGCCGGCGCCGGAGGAACCCGAGCCGGTGGGGACGACCGGCGCGCCGGACGACCAGGAGATGCCGCTGACCCAGCACATCGAGGAGATGATTCGCCGCCTGCTGGCCGTCATCGTCGTTATGGCGCTTGTCAGTGCTGTGGTCTTCCCGTTTGGCGACCGCCTTATCAACTTCCTGTGGTACTCCTTCCTGCCGGGCCAGCCCACCGCATGTGTCCAGCAGGCCGCCGCGGCCAACGCCACGAACGCGACCAACGCCACCGCCGGCAGCTCGACCGCCGCCTGTCCCCGGCTGTATCACCCGCTCTCGCTCGTGCTCGCGCGGCTGAAAGTCGCCTCGCTGTCGGGCTTTATCATCGCCCTGCCCGTCTTCGTCTACGAGACGTACCTGTTCATGCGCCCCGGGCTGTACCCCAACGAGCGCCGGTACTACCTCGCATCGGTCCCGACGAGTCTCATCCTCGCCGGTATCGGCGTGTTGTTCGCCTACCTGCTCGTGCTCCCGCTCATCTTCACGTACTTCCTGGGCTACTCCCAGCCGGTCGCACAGGTCGCCTTTGGCCTCTCCGAGACATTCGGCCTCATCCTCCTGATGCTGGGGATGTTCGCCGCCATCTTCCAGATTCCGCTCTTTTTGCTGCTCGCCATCATGATGGGCGTGACGACCCGACGCTGGCTGCAGGACCGCCGCCTGTACTTCTGGTTTGGCTTCGCCGGGGTCGCCTTCCTCTTCAGTCCGGACCCGACCGGGATGGCTCCCTTCATCGTCGCGCTGACGATGATCGTGCTGTTCGAAGGGACACTCCTGTTGCTCCGGTGGACCGGACGCTGACAGCGAATCCCGCGGAATTATGAGGCCAACAGAACAGCGCTAGCCAAGGATTCGTATGCGAGAGCGAACGACTCGGCGGCGATACCTTCGGCTGGCAGGCACACTCGGTGCGGGCATCGCCGCGGCTGGCTGTCTCCGGGCCGATCAATCGAGCGCCGACGGCGAAACCGAAACCCCCTCCGCACGGCTGTCCTACCCCGAGAGCGACCGCGTCGCGTGGCACGTTCCGCTGGGCGGGCAGTACAACGACGGGCTTGCCGGTGTCGTCTCGACGGGCTCGGGACCGGTCGCCTTCGGCGGCAGAGCGGGTGACGGTTGGAAAGGGCCGTGGCTGCTCGGCCGGGACGATGACGGCGCGGCGCGGTGGGAGCAGACACTCGAAACCGAGCAGCTCCTCGTCCCGACCGACGGCACAGTACTGGACGGCGGGCAACTGGCGTTTTCGTTGGCGGGATACACTGACGCAATCGGTCACACCTTCCGTGGCTTGCTCGTGACCGACCCCGATGGAACAGTCGTCACACGGACCCTCCCGACGGACCTCGTCTCCAACGACTATACGATAACACAGTCGGGAGATGGAACGCCGGTACTCGGCGGTCGGACAGGTGGAGGCGACGACACCGCCGGAGCAATCCGCGCGGTGTCGACAGACGGGACGACGCGCTGGGAGCATCGGTTCGGCGCAGGGAGTGAGGGGACAGAACGGGTCACTGGGGTAGCTGAAGCGGGCGAGAGCGTACTGGCCGTCGGCAGCACCGAGAAGCTTCGGTCAGAAACAGGGTGGGTGGCAACGGTCGACGCCAACGGCATCGCGAAACTGGCTAGCTTCGATACCGCAGCCCAGTCGGTTCGGCGCGCCGACGACGGCTATCTCGTCCTGACAGATGCTGGCTGGCACCGTATCGACGCGAGCGGGACAGTGCAGGTCGAGACGGTGTTCGGCGGCCGTCCGTATCAGATGGCGTCGACAACCGACGGGAGGGTCTTTGTTGGGACCGACCAAGACACTGAAAACGCAGTCGTCATCGCGACGACCGACGATGGGCAAGAACGCTGGCGCGCGTCAATCGGCGGCAGTTACCGGGAGACACTGACTGGAGTCGTCGGGGTAGCTGACGGCGGCGCACTCGCCGTCGGGAGTACCCAATCGTACCGGAGCGCGCAACAGGCGGCGACGGGGACTGAAACAGCCGACGACGGGTCACCCCAACCGAACGGATGGCTCGTCCGCATCGACGGCTGAACGTCGCCCGCCAGTCACTCGACGATGACGATGCCGACCTGTCCAACCCCTTTGTGTGGTTCGCAGTAGTACCGGTACGTGCCGGGGTCGGAGAAGGTGTGGCCGTAGTTCGCGCCGGGGTCGCCGATGACCTGTTCGGTTCCGAACGAGCCGTCTTCGGCGACGACGCTGTGAGCGCCACCCTCGCCGGTCCACTCCCAGCGGACGGTGGTTCCCGTCGAGACCCGCAGGACGACCGGGTCAAAGGTCAAGGGTTCGGACTCGGGGCCGACGGTCACCATCGCGGTGTCCTGTCCCGTCCGGTCGGTGATGCCGTTGTACTCCACCCCTGAGAGCCACTCCAGTGCCTCGTCGTCGAGCGTCCGCTCGGCGGCCGACGGCGTCGGTGTCGGCTCCGCCTCGCGTTCGCGGTTCTGTGTGTCGCCGTCGCTCGTTTCCGGGTCGTTCTGTAACTGCAGACAGCCGCCGACCGCCGCTGTCAGGACACCACCGCAAAGCGTGAGAACTGCCCGTCTGTCCATCGTGGTCGAGACATCACGGCAACGACACAAAATCGCTGTGACTCCTACCGGGCCGGGACGGCATGGCTCACTCAGCCCCGGTCGGCGAGAAGTACGCCGTCCCCGAGTCGACCCGCAGTTCCTCGAGTGTTCCGTTCCCGCAGCGCCGACAGTCCTCGGGCGGGTCGACCTCGGCGTAGACCGTCTCACAGTTGCGACACGCGAAAAATCGGAGTCCGGGCACAACCGAAGTAGGGGCTGTCGCGATAAAAGCTCGCGCCCGCTGTGGCACGCCCGACACTCAAGCCGCTTCGCTTTCGGCTTCCGACAGCGAGTGGATGTGGTGAATCTCGAAACACGCACCGCCCGCGTCGCTCTCGGTGGCCTCGATGGTCCAGCCGTGGCCCTCGACGATTTCCGAGACGATAGCGAGTCCGAAGCCGGTGCCCTCCTCGTTGTCGGTGACCCCCTGCTCGAACACCGCGTCGCGCTCGTCGGCGGGGATGCCCGGCCCGTCGTCACCGATGTAAAAGCCGTCGTCGTGGACCCCGACAGTCAGCGTTACGTCGTCGCCCGCGTGCTCCACGGCATTCCGGTAGAGGTTCTCGAACAGTTGTTTCAGTCTGGTTGGGTCGGCACTGAACGTGGTGTCGCCCCGCACGTCGAGCGTAATCTCGGCGGTGTCGACCCCGTCCCAGGCCTCCCGTGCAGCCGCGGCCAGCGAGACGGTTCGCCGTTCGAGTTCCTGTTCGCCGCGGGCGCGGTCGAGCAGGTCTTCGATGAGCGTCTCCATCCGGTCGAGCGCCTCGCTGACTTTTTCCAGGTGCTCGGTATCGCCGGTATCGCGGGCCAGTTCCGTCCGGGCCGAGGCGATGTGCAACGGGTTGCGGAGATCATGGGAGACCGTCGACGCGAAGTCGTTGAGGCGTTCGTTCCGGCGGGCGAGTTGGCGTTCGCGCATCGCGCGTGCCATCGCCGACTCGGCGGCCGTCGCCAGGATGCGGAACAGTTCGGTGTCGGTCTCGTCGAAGGCCCCTTTCTCGTCGGCGTAGGTGCCGAGCAGGCCGTACTCGCCGAGCGGGACTAGCAGCGCCGAGCCGACATCACTGGGGTGGTGTGAGTTGGGCGTGACGATGGTCACCGAATCGATGCGCCGGAGCGCCGACTCATCGTAGGCGTCCCAGGCCATCCCGCTGTCGGGGTCGATGGTCTGGACCTCGTCGACGCGGTCGGCGACCGTCTCGGACCAGGCGAGTGGCTGCAACTGGCGGCGCGTCTCGTCGAACCGCCAGCAAACAGTCAGCGGGAAATCGAGTACGTCAACGGCGGTATCGACAGCCTCGCGGGCAATCTCCCGGTCGGACTGGGCGACGATGAACTCCTGGGTCGTGTCATGGAGCGACTCCAACTTCTGCTGGAGTCGGACCTGCTCGGTCACGTCCCGCAGAAAGACCGAGAGGCCGTCCTCGCTGGGGTAGGCGTTGACTTCGAACCAGCTGTCCAGCGGGCGATAGTACTCCTCGAAGCTGGTCGGTTCCTGGGTGTCAATCGCCTCGTTGAACTCGTGGTAGAACGTCGTCGGGACAGCCGCCGGGAAGGCATCCCAGAACCGCTCGCCGACCACCTCATCCGCATCAACGTCGAGGACGAACTCCGCACGGCTGTTCAACAGGACGAACGTCTCGTCGGTATCCAAAACAAAGAACGCATCGTCGATTCGTTCGAGGGTATTTTCGAGGCGGTGGCGGGCTTCCTCCATCTCCCGTTCGTAGCGTTTGCGCTCGGTCACGTCACGGACGAACCAGACGAGGCCCTCGCTGGCGGGGACCGCCCGGAGTTCGAGCCACTCGTCCTCGGCAGCGGTGACCTCGGCGGTATCGGGGTCGCCCGATTCGAGAACGCGCTCGCCGAGGTTACGGACCGTCCCGTCGGCAAGGGCGGGGAAGGCGTCGTCCAGTGACGCGCTGGCGGCCGCCTCGGCGTCAACCCCGAGCCGGTCGTCGAGACGCGGGTCCCAGTCGACGACCCGCCACTCGGTGTCGGTCGTGATGGTCGGCTCCAGCCCGCGCTCGGTTCGGTTCGGTGCCGGGTCTGCGGCCGCGTCGTCCGCAGTGTCCTCCTCGCCCCACTCCCGGTCGGTGAGGTCGTCCGTCGAGGGACTGTCGGGGCCGGCGAGTTCGAGCATCTCGTCGGCCACCCGCGTCGCGTCCGTCGTCGGGTAGAGATGATGGACATCGACGGCCGATGGGACGGCAGCGACCTCGTTGGTCAGGTCGAACACCGGGACATCGGCCGCGGTGATCTCGGCCGCGTCGAGAACCGCCTGGAGCTGGTCGCTATCGAGCGTTCCGCCGCAGATGACCCCATCGACCCGGTCGTCGCCCACGACGCTGCCGCTGTCCGCTGTCGGGACGGTCACGAAGTGCACGTCGGTGTCGGCGCGCCGCTGGAGGACCCGGGAGACCTCCATCGAGTGGCCGGGGTCGCCCACGTAGACGAGGACAATGGGTGACAACACGCCACGAGATATGTGGGGTGAAAGTATAATAATTCTGGAAGTGCTTTGCGCTCGGTTACGTTGCGACGGAACACAATTAACAGTCGACACCAAATTGTAGATGTGTCAGCGAACGGCGAGACGACGGTGGTACTGGTCCGCCACGGCGAGACCGACTGGAACAGACAGGGACGGGTTCAGGGATGGGCCCCATCGCGGCTCACCGACCGCGGCCGCGAGCAGGCCCGGGCGCTTGGCGACCACCTCGCCGACCGCTACGACTTTGACCGGTTGGTCGCCTCGGACCTCCGGCGTACCCGGGAGACGACGACCCTCATCCGTGAACACGGCGTCACGCCTGACCCGACCTTCGACCGGGCGTGGCGCGAGCGGGACTTCGGCGTCTATCAGGGACTCACCGAGACGGAGGTGTTCGAACAGTACCCCGAGTTCGCTGTCACGAACGGCATCGAGGCGGTTCGGGAAGTCCCCGAGAACGGCGAGAGTCTGCTCGCCGCCCGCGAGCGCGTCCTCAAGGGTTGGGCGCGAGTCCTCGAGGACGCAGCCGGCGAGACGGTCTTGGTCGTCGCCCACGGCGGCCCGATCTATCTGGTGCTTGGCCACGTCCGCGGGCAGGATATCGTCACTGCCGTCATGGGTCACTCACAGCACAACTGCGCCATCAACGAACTGCTGGTCGACGGCGGTGGCGACATCGAGGTCCGCCGACACAACGAGACGGTTTAGTCGCTCGGGTACTCCGCATCGAGCGGGTCGGGCGCGATGTCGGCCATGTCGTTGGCGTCCTCGGGGCTGACACTGCCGGTCCGGTAGCCGTGCAAATCGAGAGTGACGTGCTCAAAGCCCAGGTCGGAAATGTGGTCACGCGCCGCCCGGACGAAGTCGGGGTCCAGGGCCACGTCGAACTCCGCTTTTGCCACCTCGATGCGCGCGAGGCCGTCGTGGTCGCGCACGCGGAACTGGTCAAACCCCCAGGTCCGCAGCAAGCGTTCGGCCTGCTCAATGCGGGAGAGTCTCTCTTCGGTGACTTCGAGCCCCGTCGGAATCCGCGAGGAGAGACAGGCCATCGATGGCTTCTCCGCGACGGAGATGTCGTACTCGCGGGCGATGTCCCGGACCTCTGATTTGCTGATGTCGTTTGCCAGCAGCGGCGAGTACGCATCGAGTTCCTCGACGGCCTGGAGACCGGGCCGGTGGCCCTCGCCCACGTCCGAGGCGTTGGTGCCGTCACAGACCACGTCGATTCCCAACGCCGCGGCGTGGTCGAACATCGCGGAGAGGCGCATCGACCGGCAGTGATAGCACCGCTGGTCATCGTTTCGCACGAAGGCATCGCTATCGAGTTCGGAGAACTTGACGACCTCGTGGCGGATGCCGATTTCCTCGGCGACGCGGCGGGCGTCGTCGAGTTCCTCGGCGGGGAGCGTCTCGGACTTTGCGGTGCAGGCGACGGCGTCATCGCCGAGTGCGTCGTGTGCGAGGGCGGCGACGACGCTCGAATCGACACCGCCGGAGAAGGCGACGAGGACGCCATCGCGGTCGGCCAGATCCGCGCGTGCCCCGGCCATCTTGGACTCAACCATACGGCCCGTTCTCGCCGCGCGAGCAAAAGGCCTGCTCTCGCGCCCGAAACTGAGGCGTTCACACGGGATGCGGGACCGTCCCTCAGGTTAGATTTTTGCTGTTGTTTGCCGGGTTGTCGAGACGACACGGGGGGTACGATGTACGTCCTGGCCAGCCGCAAGGGTGGTGTTGGCCAGACCACGACTGCACTCAGCACTGGTATCGCACTCGGACGGGTGGGCTACAACACCGTCGTCGGCGACGCGGCGATAGCGGGGCTGACGACCATGCTGGGCTCCGACACCGGGAGCGGCGTCCACAGGATTCTCGCCGGCATCGACAGGATCAATTATGCCGTCGCCGGCGGGCCAGCGGGTCTGACTGTCGTCCCGGGCGAGACGAGCACGACTGCCCTTGACGGCACCGAGCGGGCCGAACGTGACTGCGTCGTTAAATCGCTGACGGCGGCCCACGACGTGGTGCTAGTCAGTACCGGGCCGGGCATCGGACCGCTCCACCAGGATGCCTCCACCCGTGCCGGCGGGACGGGTCTCGTGACGACAGCCGACGAGCAGGCAATCGCCGCCGCTGAAAAAACCGCCGGCACCGTCGCGGGGGCGGCGAGGTGGTCGGTGCGGCGGTCACCATGACCGACGAGGGCGGTGCGACCAAGGCTATCGAGGGTCTCGCCGCCGACACACTGGTCGTCATCCCGGGTCCGGGACGGTTCGGGCGGGTGGGCCGGTGGCCGAGGCCGACACCGAAGACGCTGACATTAGGCGGGCAGACGAGGATGAGACTGCCACGGCAGACGACAACGTGGCGACGACCGCGACCCGCATCGACGCAGCGGTGTCCTCAGCGGGAGACGCAGCCGCGGCGGCCGATGGGGCCGAGGCGGCCGGGGACGCCGGCGGGAGCGAGCGGGACCCATCAGAACGGTCGTTCGGCGACGAGTACGGCAGCAGCGACACCGACGACGGCAGGACGCGACTGCGCGACCTGCCGAAGCGAACCACCGACGCGAGCAGCGCCGAGGCAGTGGTCGAGCGTCTGCAGGAGGGCATCGCGGCGCGAAACAGTGACGCGAATCCGGTCCGGGTGCTTCGCGAGCGCCTCCCCACGCGAGGACGAGGACCCCGAGGAGGTCGACCTGAGCAAGCGCCTCCAGGAACGCGAGACGCGCATCGAACCGAGCGGCGACATCGAGGAGGACCCGCTGGACAAACTGTTCGCCGACGACGAGTGGCGCCCGTCAGTCGTTGACGATGGCGGTGTCGACGCCGTCGTCGGTGATGCTGACGCCGGCGGCACAGACGGCGTGTTCGAAGTCGTGGTCGTACACCTCGCGCGCGGCGCCCGCGGCGTCAGTCGCGGCAAGCGCGAACGGCTCGGGGCTGTCGCGTTCGTAGGTGGCCACGAGCGTCGGCCCGTCGACCGCCTCGACGAGCAAGGCGTCCCGGCGGACCGTCCCGATGAACGCGCTCCGGCCGTCGTTCGTGGTCGCGTCCGCACACCCGACGATACCCGCGATGCGGGGCGTGTCGTAGTCGTCTTTCTCGAAATCCAGCGCGAGCAACGGGTCCGCGAGTGCATCCCGGCCGGGGTAGCCAAGCGCGAGTTTCTCGGCGATGGGGTCGACGTGTGAGCCGTTGCCCAGCACGACGCCGTTGTCGGTCCGCTTGACGCAGTTGTAAGAGATGTAGGGGTTGTCAGTCTCGGGTGCGTCCGCGGTGGGGCCTACGGTAATCGTGCCGTCGCGGTCGAGTGCGCGGCGGTTAGGGAACGACCGCGAGGAGACGCGGTACGCGCCGAGTTCGGGGCCGATAACGACGAATCGTCCAACATACATACTCCTCCGTGACGGGCCCCCGCACATGGAGGTATCGATACTTACGCGTCGGTGAACTTCCCGACTGTCTTCGTCCAGTCCCAGGGCAGAAACTCGACAGTCGGGTCCGAATCGGCCGGGATGGCGTCGTAGCGCCGGAGATACTCCCGGATACCCGCTTTCCCGCCGAAATCGCCGCGATACCACGCCATCACGCGGGGTGCCCGCACCACGCCGGCGTCAGGGTCGTACTCGGCGGTCGCGTCGAGATAGCCACGGGTCGCTAGGTCGAGCTGGGCGTCGATGTCGTCGGCGGTGTAGGCCCGAATCGGCGGGCAGCTGGCTGCCCCGCAGTTGAGCGCGAAGTGGATGCGCGGATCCAGTTCCGCGAGGCGGTGGCGCATCTCGAAGGTGTCAAGAAGGAGTCTGGGGAGGTACCCAAGCCCGTACTTCGAGCGAGCCCTGAGAATCCCGTGTTCGATGTCGTCGAGGCTCAGCCGGTGGCCAGCGATTGTGAGGGCCGGCACGCCGAAAAATCGGAGTGAGCGAAGCCGGCTCTCGTAGAGAGCGGCACGTCTGTCGAGCAGGCGCTGAGTGCCGGCATTGTAGAGGTTACACCAGAAGGCAAGCGCCGCGTCGTGGTCATCCCGGAGCGGGGCGAGCGCATCGTCCCCAAGGGAACCGAGTGCGCGCCGGTACGGGTCCGGGTCGCTGCCTGTCCGGTAGGCGACGAGCAGGTCCGCGGCGAGCGCGAGCGGGTCTTCCCCAGGGGATGCCATAGCCGACGATTGGGCGGACGGCGAAAAAGCGTTGTGCGGTCTGGTACCGGTAGTGTCACCACGCCGACCGCGGGTGTTTTTTTCCCGCCCGGTCAACGGTGTGGTATGCTCGTCGCCCAGCGGGACGGCACCTACCGGTTCGTCACCCAGACCGCACACGCAGCCGTCGCCGGGCAGTTCGCCGAACGGTGGGACAGCGAAGCGTTCGAGTCGCCGACGCCACGGGCCGCCGTCACCGCGACGGCGCACAACCACGACAACGGCTGGTGGGCCTACGACCGCCGCCCGCACCTCGATGGGGGCGAGCCGGTCGATTTCCGTGGCGTGCCCCCCGACACCTGGGTCGAATTCTACGAGAGCGGTATCAATAGCGTCGTCGGGATGGACCCGTACGCCGGCCTGCTCACATCGCTACACGGCTCCGGGCTGCGCCGCCAGCGGTATGGCCTCGTGCCGCCGATGCCGGCGAATCAGCCGGCGTACGACTCGTTCGTCGCCGGCGAGGAGCGACGCCAACGGCGCCTGGCCGACGCGCTGGCCCGCGACGAGCGGCTGACCGCCACCGACGAGGCGCTGCTCGACGCGCTCCACAACTCCGGCACGCCACCGGCGGAAACCGACAGCCGACTGTGGGACAACTACCGGCTGCTGCAGGCCTGGGACCGCCTCTCGCTTGCGGTCTGTGGCACACTCGACCCCGGGGAAAGGACGGCGGTCGGGCCGGTGCCGACGGCGGCCGGAGCGGAGGAGACGCTGACCGTCGAGGCGCGCTCGACGGAGGAGTTTCGGGTCGGCCCGTACCCCTTCGAGGACACGCCCCTGACCGTTCACGTTCAGATGCGGACCGTCGCCGCGGGGTCGTTCGAGACCGAAGCCGAACTGTTCGAGAGATACTACGGCGGTCCGAGCCGGACGCTGGCAGTCACCCTGTGCCCGGACTGAGAACCGGTCGGACTCCACCAGTCGGTGCCGGATTCGCCATCACGTTTCAAATTTCAGTTTCGCTGTGTGGCGGTCGGATATACCGCCGCCGGTCGTCGGGGTACACATGCGGACCGGCGAGGAGGAGTGTCTCGAATCGCTGCGGGAGGCGACAGCGCGGCTTGGAGAATTGCCCACGAAGGCAGAATATGACGAGTTGGACCTGCGGCCGAGTTCCACGACGATAACGCGTGTCTTGGGGAGCTGGAACAACGCAAAAGAGGCTGCAGGATTAGAGACGTTCGAGCAGGGTGAGAACGGGGGGACTGAGATTCAGCCAAAGCCCGACCACATCGAGCTTCCCGAGGGGGTGTCCTGGCGAGGGCTGACTGCCCAACAGCGATGGTACTACAAGAATCGGCGGCACCGAATCGCGGTCAAAGAGAAGCGACGGCGGGGGTTACATCGGTGGCTATACGAGCTGAAGCGCGACGAACTGGACTGCTCGGACTGTGGAGAAGGGTGCCCACCAGCACTCGATTTCCACCATCCAGGGCCGAAAGAGCATGCAGTTTCGGAGATGGCCAACGACGGCTACTCGAGGGCGAGTATCCGTGCAGAGATAGCGGAGTGTCTGGTCCTCTGTGCGAACTGCCACCGGAGAGAACACCACGCCGGACCCCATCCATCGTCGCTTCCGTCACTGGACGTACTCGAAACAGTGATTGCAGAAGCCTCTGGGCACAGGGCGCGACGCAAGCGACGGGAGTGGCTCTCACGCTACAAGCTCGACCGTAGCGGTTGTCGGTACTGCACCGTCACCGAGCCCCTCTGTCTGGAGTTCCACCACGTCGGGGCCAAGAGGGACGGCATCGGCCGACTCGTCTCCCACGGGCACACGCTGGAGGAAATCCGCAACGAGCTACGAAACTGTCGGTTGGTCTGTGCGAACTGCCACCGTGCCTTGCATTCCGACCCACCCTCGCCAGCCCATTACGACACCCATAAGTAAGGGCGATTCTACGACTTACGTGCAGATAGAGTCCATTGGGGTAGCGGCCAATCCTGAAGCCTTCTGGGGGCTTCGACCCTGGTTCGAATCCAGGATGGACTATTCTCGTCGCGAACAATCTGTGAACGACTAGCTTCGGGACCTCGAACCGGTTCCGTCGGCGCGAAGCCGTTCGTGGGCGAGCCGGACCGAATCGAGGAGCGGGGCACGCTGTGGCCCGTAGTGGAGATGGGAGTCACAGCCACAGTCCGAACAGCCAAAGTCGGGAGTGGGGATGCCATCGATTGCCCGGGCGGTGGCACACTCGATGTCGACGCCGTGGGAGGTGTAGACGGCGTCGACGCTGGCCGCGGGGAGCCCCAGAAGGTAGTCGAGATGCCAGTGGCGGGTGTCGCGCGCCCCGGCCGCGAGTTCGCGGTGGCGGGCCAGACGGGCGAAACCGCCCGTACCCAGCGCGCTGCCGGTGTAGGCGTACCAGCCGGGGTCGAAGGTGCGCTCCCCGAGCGCGCCGACCTCGGTTGTTGCCCTCTTGGACAGTTCGACCACGAGCGTGTACGTGCCGCCGACACCACTGTCGTCTGTCACAGCACGAGGGTGTGCTGGCTCGCACATAGCTGTTCGGGGTTTAGGTATCACGGTCGGCAGTGTTTGTTGAGACAGAGCAAGCGCGGGCATCACTGAAACCAGCAAGAAAGCCCCGGCCGTGAACGCTCCCGTGGCTCGTTGCGCTCCTCGGGCTCCGGCTTGCGGTGCTTATTTGCCGGGGTTCGCGTTCACAGTCGCCGGGAGAGCGTCGCTCTCCCGAGCTCACGGCGGCTGTGCGGCGCGACGCGCCGCGGCTGTCGAGGCGGTGAAGCCGCCTCGCGCGCCGTGAACGCCCATTTCAGTCCCATCCTCTAGCTGGACCGGCCAGTCTGTACGGGAGAGACTGAGCAAACGCAGAGCGTTTGCGAGGCTCAAAAGACGAGCGAAGTGAGTCTTTCGGGACTGAAAGGGGCCGCAGTCAGGAGGAAGGCGGACGACGTAAGCACCGCAGCGTAGCGAGGAGCACAGCGAGTCCCCCGACTCCTGACTGCGGGGGCTTTCTTACTGTCTGAATCGGTGAGTAGAGTAAACACCACCTCGCGGTCGGTACGAACAGTCAATTGCGAGTGGGGCCAACCCCCGGTCGATGACTCGCTATCTCGTCGCGACGACCTCGGTCCACACGACTGCAGCGGCCTGTGACTACCTCCAGTCCCGGATCGACGGCGGGGACGAGGTACTCGTCCTCGCGGTTCGGGAACCCGCACTCGGCGACCGGGACCCCGGCGACGCGGCGAACGTCGCACGGACGCGGTTGGTCGCGCCGAGCGTCGAGACGGTGACACGGGAGGGCGAACCAGCCGAGGAGGTTCGGGCCCTCGCGGCCGAGCGCGACGTGGACGTGGTGGTCGTGGGGCCGCGGCGCGGTGACCCGGAGACAAGCTGGACAGCGACCGGAAGCACGGTCCGGGAGTTGCTTGTGGGGTCGTCGGTGCCAGTGGTGGTCCTGCCGGAGACGGCGTTGCCCTAGCCCACCGCATTGAAACCGCTGGGCGTCGAAGGGGGCTCTATGTCCGGTTCGGAACTGGCCACGCAGGTCCGGGAGATGCTCGACGTCGACGCCGAGGCGTTCCGTGCCCACGCACAGGAGGAGGCAGCACAGCTCAAAGAGGAAGTCAGGTCGGGGACTTTCGACAACACACAGGCACTGGTGGGCCTGGAGATGGAACTGTACGGCGTCGACGCCCGGACCGACGGGCTCCGGCGGATGCCCCGCAGCCTGCTCGGGCTCATCGGCTTCGAGAAGGAACTGGGGCTGCACAACGCCGAGATGCAGACCAGTCCGGAACCGCTGACACGCTATGGTCTCGTCGCCCAGGAAAAGGAACTCCAGGCGCACTTCGCCCCGGCACAGGCAAAAACCGACGCCGAGGACTTCAGACTGGTGACCGACGGGATGTGGACGGTGCCGCCGACCGGCGAGACGGCCACGGAGTACCTGACCGACTTCATTGAGCAGGACGGCATCCGCATCGCGACGAACATGAGCGACTCCGTGCGGTATCACGCGATGGCAAACACCGACTACCCATCGCGGTTCGAACTCGACGCGCCCCACGTC
>CAZOQK010000018.1:0-19148 GCA_964581735.1 uncultured Halobacteriales archaeon
GTTCTCGGCGATGCCCTCCAGTGGGAGTTCAAGATTCCGGTGGATGTCGTTGGCTAACGACTTCAGCGGGGAAACGTAGAGACAGTAGACGCTGTTTTCCAGCCCTTCCCCGCGGTCGCGGCGAAAGAGTTCGTTGATGATGCCGGTGAACGAAGCGAGGGTCTTCCCGCTACCAGTGGGCGCACAGATGAGCGCGTTCTCGCGGTCGTGGATAAGCGGCACGGCCTTCTTCTGTGGCGGCGTGAAGAATCCACCGTTCTCGGGGACAAAGTGGCCGAACTCCTCGACCCACCACTCACGCACTGCCGGTTCCAGCAGGTCGAGTACGTCGCCGTCGTCGATGTCGACCGACGCCGGGTCGAAGCTCAGGTCCTGCTCGGCGAGTCGCTCACGTCCTCCCATTGTGACCCTTTTAGAATCGTATCCTCTTGTGGGTTTGGAGCGTAGAACGAAAGTAACGGTACCACGAAGCATATCCTTACAGATTGACAATACTTCAAACAGTCCACGGCGCCGTTCGACGGACGGCAGGGGAAAACTGACCAGTAGTCTCGCGATCATCTCGGGAAAGGGACCGTTTGAGGGTGATTACCGTATCAGTGTGCGGCTGGCAGCGGCGATGCCGGCGCCGGGGTCGACATCGGCACCCGCCTCGACGAAGGCCTCGCCGAAGGCGCTGACCAAGTAGAGTGCGTTCTCGGGGCGCGTGGCGTTGCCCTTACGGCCGACACGGAGGATATCACCCGCCAGCGCGCCGCGGCCGGCGACGATTTCGATGCCGTACTCCTCGATGAGTCAGTCGGTGACCGTGCCATTGCCGACACCGCCGAGGAACGGGTCGTGACCGAGGAGGGCTCGGGCGTTCGGCAACTCGGTGTCGATATCGAACCGCTCTGAGTGGCGGGCGAGCGGCCCGCCCCGGCTTAGCTGATGTGTACTGCAGGTTTGCCAGGCCGTGCCTTGCTCGCGCGGCCCTCCTCGCCCTTGGCGCGTCGCACAGCCACCTCGGCGCCGAACTCATCGCGCAACAGCCACGCCGCCCGCGAGAGCAGGTCGTACTCCTCCTCACGGGAGAGTGTCGGTGCCAGCTGCTGGCGGCGCTCGTCTAACTCCTCGGCGTAGGACTGGGCCGTGTTCCCGTGAGACCCGATGTCGTCGTCGGTCATAATCTCGCCGACGAGGGCGTCACCCGGCTCGGCGTCCCGAGCGATGTCGTAGGCACGATACTTCCATTCGGGGGCGACGACGACCTCGATTTCCTCGGCGTCGTCGATGTTCGCCACCTCGAAGATGTCGCGCACGTCGGCCCGCAGGTTCCGGACGAGGCGGCGTTCGATGTCGTAGGCGTCGACGGGGTACTCGGGGTCGGGCCAGTCGGCGTGGGCGACGAGGCCGTCTCCCCGGAGCATATTCCACATCTCCTCGCCGAGATACGGCGTCAGCGGTGCGACCAGGCGCGTCAGCACGCGGAGCCCGCGGCGGTACACCTCCTCGTTCGGGGCCTCGAACTCCCGGTACTGCCCCAGGAGCTGTGCGAGCCCGCGGATTTCGGTGACGACCTGGTGGAAGCGAAAGCGGTCGTAGTCGTCGGCCGCCGCGGCCACGGTTCGGTCGGTTTCCCGGGAGACGTACTCGTCGTGAGGGCGCCGGTCCTTGCGGGTCTCGGCCCCGTTCGTGAACTCATCGACCATCTCGAAGAGCGTCTGCTGGAGGTCATAGGAACTGCTGACCTCGCGGGCGGTCCACTCGAAGTCCTGTTCGGGGTGGGCCGCAGAGAGGACGAACAGTCGGGTCGTCTCCGCGCCGTACTCGTGGGGGTTGACGACGTTGCCCTTCGTCTTCGACATCTTCTCGCCGTCGTACAGCACCGTTCCCTGATTGACGAGCTCTTGGACTGGCTCGCGTACGTCCAGCAGGCCCACGTCGGCCAGCGCCCGGATGAAAAACCGGATGTACAGTAGGTGGAGGACGGCGTGTTCCTCGCCACCGACGTAGGCGTCGACCGGGAGCCAGTCGTTTGCCTTCTCCGTGTCGAACGGCGCCGAATCCAGGGCCGGCGAGAGGTATCGCAGAAAGTACCACGAGGAGTCGACGAAGGTATCCATCGTGTCCGTCTCACGCTCGGCGGGCCCGCCACACTCGGGACACTCTGTCTCGACGAACGACCCTATCTGTTCGAGGGGGTTGCCAGTCGTCTGGACGAACTCCGGCAGTTCGACCGGCAGGTCCTCCTCGGGGACCAGCACCGGCCCACACTCCTCGCAGTGGACGACCGGAATCGGCGTCCCCCAGTAACGCTGGCGGGAGATGAGCCAGTCGCGCAGGCGGTAGGTCTCGTCCGGGGTCGCGGCGTCGATGTCGTTGAGCATGCGCTTGCGTGCAGCGGAACTGGCGAGGCCGTCGTACGCGCCGCTGTCGGTCACCATTCCCTCGTCCGTGTAGGGCGCGCCAGGCAGGTCGTCGGCGGAGCCATCGACGGGCTCGACCACCTGCTTGATGGGCAGGTCGTGTTCGAGCGCGAACGCGTGGTCGCGCCCGTTGTGGGCGGGCACACCCATGACCGCGCCCGTGCCCACGTCGTCCAATACGTAGGCGGCGACGTAGACCGGTAGTTCCTCGCCGGTCACGGGGTTGACCGCGGCGGCGTCGGTTTCGACCCCGGACATGCTGGGCGAGTCGTGCTCGCCGCGCACCCGCTCGACGTACTCCGCCACGCGCTCGTCATCCGTGGCGAGTTCGTCTGCGAGGTCGTGTCCCGGCGAGACGGCGACGAAGGTGGCCCCACAGATGGTGTCCAACCGCGTCGTGAACACGTCCACGTCGCCGTAGTCGGGGAGTTCAAAAGCGACAGATGCACCCTCCTGCTTGCCGATCCAGTTGCGCTGAATCTCTTTGACGCTCTCGGGCCACCCATCAAGGTCGTCCAGCCCGTCGAGCAGTTCCTCGGCGTAGTCCGTAATCGAGAAGAACCACTGGTCGAGTTCGCGCTGCGTGACGGGCGTTTCACACCGCCAGCAGACATCTTCGGTGTGGCCACCGTGGTCATCCTCGACGACCTGGGCGTCGGCGAGCACCGTCTCGCAGTCGGGGCACCAGTTGACAGTGGCGGCCTCGTACTTGACGAGACCCTCGTCGTAGAACTCCCGGAAAAAATACTGGTTCCAGCGGTAGTACTCGGGTTTGTAGGTCGTAATTTCGCGGGACCAGTCATAGCCAAAGCCCATGTCCTCCATCTCCTCGCGCATCTGGGCGATGCAGGCCTCGGTCCACGATTTGGGGTCGGTGTACCGCTCGTAGGCGGCGTTTTCGGCGGGCAATCCGAAAGAATCCCAACCCATCGGGTGGAGCACGTCGTCGCCATACATTCGCCGATACCGAGCGTAGGCGTCTGTGATGGCGTAGTTCCGGACGTGACCCATGTGGAGATTGCCGGAGGTGTAGGGGAACATGCCGAGCACGTAGGTCGGGTCGGCGGCACCGTCGGCCAGTTCGTAGGCGTTCTCGCGGTTCCAGACGTACTGCCAATATTCGGTGACACGTTGGGAAGAATAGTAATTACGTTTGGACATGGCCAGTATGCTCTACTCTTACCACACTGCAGGCAAAAATATGCGGGTCAGAGTACCAACAGGCAGGAACAGGCCTGCTATTGGTCCATGCCGAACCCGCTCGCTGTGTTGTGCCGACCGGGATGGTATAAAACGGTTGCCACAGCAGTAGTTCACCGACGTTCGTTCGATGGATACACTAACAGGTGGTTCAGAAGCGAGTTGCATTTCGCACAACTGCAGTAGTCGCTTTAGATCGGTTACCGCGGTTGTGGCAGAATTGCACATATAAAACGACACTACTGGCATTTACCCGGAGAGTGCATAGATGTTGTTGTCGAAACTTCCAACGTAGACGGTGCCGTTGACCACCGCTGGCGTGGAGAGCACGGCGTCTCCGGTCTGGACCTGCCATCGTTGTGAGCCGTCGCTGGCGGCCAGCGCGTAGACGTTTCCATCACCGCTTCCGATATAAACGGTGTCACCTGCCAGTGTGGGTGAGGACTGCACCGCACGGCCAGTCTGGAATTGCCACTGTATAGACCGATTGCTGGCGGACAGCGAGTAGACACCGTTGTCAGCACTCCCAACGTAGACGCTCTCTCCTTGCACCGCTGGTGAGGACCGTACGAACCCCCTAGTCGGGATTCGCCACCGTTCCGAGCCGTCGGTGGCGGCCAGGGCATAGACGTTGCCGTCGAAGCTCCCGATATAAACAGTATCCTCAGCCACTGCTGGTGATGAGAACACCGGT
The DNA here is from genome assembly GCA_964581735.1 of uncultured Halobacteriales archaeon. Lineage (GTDB taxonomy): Archaea > Halobacteriota > Halobacteria > Halobacteriales > Haloarculaceae > Salinibaculum. The sequence continues at coordinate 4,303 of CAZOQK010000018.1, forward strand.
CCCTCGGTTTGGAATCGCCACCGCTCGGAGCCATCGGCGGCGGCCAGCGCGTAGACGTTCCTATCGTCGCTGCCGACGTAGACGGTGTCATCGACGACTGTTGGTGAGGAATCCACGTGGTCTCCGGTCTGAAATTGCCACTGCTCGGAGCCATCGGCGGCGGCCAGCGCGTACACGGTATTGTCGGCACTGCCGACGTAGACGGTGCCGTCGACCACCGCTGGCGAGGAGTCGACACGGTCTCCGGTCTGAAATTGCCATTGCTGGGAGCCATCGCTGGCACTCAGCGCGTAGACGTGTCCGTCGGCACTGCCGACGTAGACGGTGTCCTCAACCACTGCTGGTGAAGAACTCACCTGATCCCCGGTCTCGGCCTGCCACGTTCGGGAGCCGTCGTCAGCATCCAGCGCGTAGATATTGGTGTCGTAACTCCCGGCGTAGACAGTGCCACCACTCACTGCTGGTGATGAGAGCACGAGACCGCCGGCGTCGAACGCCCACTCAACACTGCCTTGATTGGTGGTAGTCCCGTCGGCAGGAGGGTCAGAAGGCGTGTCCCGGGCAGTGAGTTCGGGGGACGTGTCCTCGGCAGTGTCCTCTCGAGGCTCTCGACCCGGTTGCGAGCACCCGGCCATAGCAACCGTCGCTCCAAGGGTCAGTAGATATGCTCTGCGCGAGCGCTCGGATTCTGTCATTGCTGCGTGTGTACAGTGTAACAGCTGTGAACGGATGGGGTTACTGGCGATACTCTGTCTCCCGGCTATCCACTGTGCGGGAAGACGGTCAGACGAGTCCCGTATCCTCTTGGGCACGTATTTCCGTTATCGCCTCGTTCTTGGGGACATGCGACTGACCTTCCTCGGCACCGGCAGCGCCATGCCGGCCGGCGAGCGGTTCCAGACCGGGCTCTTGCTGGAATCGGCAGGCTCGACGCTCGTGGTCGACTGCGGCAGCGGCGCACTGCACGGCCTCGCCCGCACCCAGCCTGGCTACGAGGGTGTCGATACCGTCCTGCTGACACACCACCACCTGGACCACGTCTCCGATTTGCTTCCACTGCTCAAGGCGCGCTGGCTCGCCGGCGAGGAAACCCTGACCGTCGTCGGCCCCGAGGGAACCGGGTCGTTGCTCGATGACTTGCTCGCCGTCCACGAGTATCTGCAGGATAGAATCGACCTCACGGTCCGGGAGGTCGGGCCGACACCACAGTCTGCCCCCCACGGCGTTGCGGGCTTTGACGTGGCCGCGATGGAAACGCGTCACTCGATGGACTGTCTGGCCTACCGCTTCGAGTCCCCCGACGAAGCCGGGCCGATTACGTTCAGCGGCGATAGTGAGGCCTTTTCGGACCTCGTCGAGTTCGCCGATGGGTCGGCAGTGTTCGTCCATGACTGTTCGTTCCCGGACGAGGTGGACGTGTCGAATCACCCGACTCCGGACGCCCTCGGACGGGCGCTCGATTCGGCCAAAGCGGGCCTGGGCCGGGTGTACCTGACCCACTTCTACCCACACGCCGACGGGAAACACGAGGAGATGCTGGCGTCTATCGGGAGCCACTACGACGGGGACGTGCGGGTCGCGCGTGACAGTCTGACAGTCGACATCTCCGAGAGTTAGGCACGTTCGAGCGTGACGCGGAAATCCGCGCCGCCGCGGTCGCTGTCGCGGACCTCGACGGTGCCGCCGTAGGACTCGGTCAGCGCGCGGGCCAGCCCCATGCCCAGGCCGGTCCCCTCGCTGTCGGGACCTTTCTTCCCCATCTCGAAGATTTCGTCGCGGACCTCTTCGACGATACCTTTCCCGTCGTCAGCAAAGCCGACCACGACGGTCCCCGGAGCGGGCTCCTCAGCGTACACTTCGACGTGGATATCGCCGTCGTTGTGGACCGCCGCGTTCGAGAGGACGTTAGTGAAAATCGAATCCAGCAGGTCGCCCGCAAACACCTGATACTCGAATTCCGCAGGGTCGTAGTCGACCGACAGCGTCTCGAATTTGGTGTTGACGTTGTCGACGACATCGGAGAGAATCGGTTCGAGCGCACGGGCTTTGAGTTCGCCGTCCTGCTCGAGCGTCTTCACCAGGTCGCCGACGCGACTGATGAGGTCGGCGGCCTCGTTTGCCGTCCGGTGAATCTTCTCGGCGTAGTTGCCGGTCTGTTCGTCCGCGTCGACCATGCCGACGAGCGCATCCGAGAAGCCGGAGATGACCTGCAGGTCGTTCCCGAGGTCATGTCTGAGCAGGCGGTCGTAGACCTCTATCATCTCCTTGCGCTTTTCGAGGTCGTTTCGGGCACGTTCGAGGCGCTCGCGCGACCGGATGTTGTTGATCGCCGTCGCGACGTGGTCGGCCAGATATTCGAGCGGTTTGACGTGGTGTTCCTCGACGCTGGCCAGCGAGCTCCACCGGACCGTCATGATGACGCCGATCTCACCCATCTCGTCACTGTAGATGCTGGGTGCAGCGATGGTCAGGTCGTCAGTCGGCTCCTCGATACCGAGGTCGGCAGCACTCACGACGACCGTATCCTCGGTCGTGTACCCGACGCCGGTGTCCTCGCCCGGCAGGATGGCCGTCTTGCCGCTCTCGTAGGCGTGCCGTGAGATAGCGGAGGCTACACCCCCGGCCGCCAGGTCCGGCGACATGCTCTCCAGTACTTTGAGCTCTCCCTGGTGTACTTCCGTGACTGTCGGCGATGGATGTCCGTCCATCACGTGGAAGGTCGCCTCCAGCGCGTACGTCCCCACCTCCCCGACCGTGTTGCTCTGGTTCACCTCCCGGCTGTACTTGACGAGCTGCCCGACTGTCCGGGCAGTCTTCGGATTGTCCTGTGTCCCCTCAGACTGTTCATCAGATGACATTATATAGCCACTGGAAGCGTAGCTGTCGAACAGACGGCATCCGTATAAAAAATCGTTTCGCTGCCTTCGGATATCGATAGCTGGGATGGCGGTCGGGCCGGCCGACCGAACGTTACTCCAGTCGGTATCGCAACAGGGCCGCAATCCCGCCGAGATTCCGCAACTGCTGGCCGGGCGCGAACTCCCCCGAGAAGACTGTCACTTCGCCGCCCTTCTGCTCGGCGGTCTCGATGACGTGGTCAACATCGATGCCCCAGTCGCCCTCGCCCTGTCGTTCTTTCCGGAGTCTGTCGTCCAACACGACAAGTTGTTCTATCGCGCCGTACTCCGCGGCTGTGGCCACCTGCTCGGGGCCGTAGGCGACTTTCGCGCCCTCCGCGATGCGTTCGGTGAGGTCGTCGATGAGGGCCGACTCCTCGGCGATGCGGGTCTCCTTTTGAACCTCGTCGACGGCGCCGCGTTTGAGCACTTCGTGGACGCCCCGGTCGCCGACGGCGCTGGTGTCGACGGTCGTAATCTTCTCGGGCAGGTCGGGTTCGGTCTCCGTGATGTGATCGAGCGCGTCCTGTTTCGTAAACCCCGGCCCGGCGAGGATAATGGCGTCGACAGCCTGCCGTTTGAGTACGTCGGTGAGGTCGGCAAACAGTTCCGAGCGCGGGCGAGCGTACTCACCTTTGCCCGTCGGCGCAGTAATCGTCGCCCGCTCTTCGACACCGTATTGGGCGACGGTGTGGACGTGGGCCTCGCCCTCTTCGACGGTGGCGATTGACACGTCGGCGTTCTCGGTGGCTTCGACGGCATCCTCAATGCGGTCTATCTGGTCCGGTTTCCAGCGTTTCTCGACCTCTAACTCCTCGCGTTCCTCGACGTTGATGGTGTGGTGGAGGCCAAGCTGGTCCTCGCGGGAGCACCCGCTGATGGTGCCGCCGACGCGCAGGCGATTGGCGAATTTGGCGAACTCCACGTCCTCGACATCGAGTGCGAGCCAGAGGTGTTCACGCTCCCCGCCGGTGTCCCGGAGTCGCTCGTCGTTGCGCTGGATGCGCCGGGTGGTGTCACCGGCGACGCGGTCGTCCGGCTCGATGACGTGTGAGAGATGCCAGAGGTCGTCGAGGCTCTCGGGAACGAGTGTCAGGCGCTCCCGGCCTCCCTCAACGGCGTACCGGTCGGCGATTCGCATGCCACGACCTCGGCCCCTCGTGGATAAGTGCGTGCTGGTCCGGTGCCGGGACCGAGCCAACTATAAATACTTTTTCCCGAGTCACCGGCTCAGCAACCACCCGGGTGGTGTTTTTAAATAGGGGTCCGTAGGTGAAACTGCGATGGAACGACTCCCACCTGACTGGCTGGCTGCCATCGCACTGACCACGCTCAGTATCCTCGTCGGCGCCAGTGTCGTGTTCGTCGACGGGGCGGTACTGGGGTCGGACCTGACTCCCACGCTTGTCGTACTCGGTGGCCTCGTGACAGTCCTGGCCGCTCTGGCAGCCAGCGGTTCGTCCCCGCTGACCGACGGCTGACTCCCACCGTCACCCTGGCTTCGGCCCTCCCACCGTCAGGTCCGAGCCGACGTTCTCAAGCTGCTCCCGTCACTACCGGCGGTCGTGTCCCGCACTGCAGCCGAGGTACTCAGAGAAGACGACGCGCTGACCCCGCTCGTTGAGGAGCACGGCCCGCTGGGACTCTCCCCCGCCGACGACCTCTTCGAGCGGGCCGTCGTCTCGCTCGTCCGGCAGCAGGTGTCGATAGCTGCCGCCGAGTCGATTCGCGAGCGCCTCTTCGGCCGTGTCGCCGTTACCCCGGACTCGACACTCGCGGCCGACGAAGCGACGCTGCGTGAGGCTGGCCTCTCGACCGCGAAAGTCGGGTACGCGAGAGCGCTCGCCGAGCGGTTCCGGGCGCGTGAGCACGACCACGCCTACTTCGAGGGGATGGACGACGAGGCCGTCGTCACCGAGCTGACCGACATCCACAGCGTCGGCCCCTGGACTGCGAAGATGTTTCGTCTGTTCTGTTTCGGTCGGCCGGACGTGTTCCCGGTCGAGGACCTATGGATTCGGAAGGCCGTTCGAGCCGTGACGGGCGACGACGGGATGACGCAGGCGGCGATGCGTAATCGCGCCGGCGAGTGGGCACCGTACCGGTCCTTTGCCTCGCTGTACCTGTGGCGGGCGGTCGATTAGTGAACGTGGGGCCGGCCTGACCCCGGCAGTTTTCTCACTTGCCGTCGAACACACACCGGATAACACGGAGACATGGCTCGTTACGACACGACCGTCGAGGACGGCACGATTTACATCGGTACGGCAGACGGCCCGCTTGAGGTCGGCAGTGTCGAGGACGCCGTCGAAACCGTCGGCGGTCCCTCCTGGACCATCACCTACTCCCACGAGGAGCGCGAGCGCCACCCCGAGATGGACACGTCTGACGAGGGTTTGACCGTCGACGTGGTAGATATGCTCCGGGCGATGACTCACTCCGAACGGTTCGTCCGGACGCTTGCGGCCCAGCCGGCCGACCCCGGCGAGGACGATATCTCGCCACGCTTGGGGCTGCTCGTCGGGAAACTCCTCGAAAACCTGGAGAGCGGACTCGGTTGATTACTCGAAGTCATAAAGTGAGCGCTGGCCGCCGGCCGGTGAGTCGGCACGTCCGTCCGGGTCGCCGTCGTCCGGGGTCGTGTCGTCCCAGCTGTCCAGGCTCGCCTGGTCCCCCTCGGTGAACTGGAGGTTCGAGACGCGAACGCCGAGCTTCCGGACCCGAGCGTCCGCGAACTCGCCGAGCAGGTCCAGTGCCACCTCCTCGACCAGTTCTGCGTCCTCGACCGGGCCGGACAGCGAGCGGGCGCGCGTGTTCACGTCAAACGGAGGTTCGACGATCTTGATGCCGATGGTCTGGTAGAGGGCTCCCTCCCGCTGTGCGCGCTCGGCGACATCGGCGGCGAGTACCCGGACGCGCTCGCGCTTGGCGTCGGTGTTCGCCGTCGCCTCGGTGAACGCCGATTCGCGGTTGAGACTCTTCGGTTTCCCCTTCGGTTCGACCGGCCTGTCGTCGTCGCCGCGGGCGAACCGATACACCTCCAGGCCCCGCTGGCCGAACTCGGATTCAATGTGCGTGGGGTCTGCAGCGGCGAGGTCACCGGCCGTCTCGATGCCCATCTCGCGGAACTTCCGTGCGGTCACCGGGCCGACGCCGTGGACCGCCTCGACGGACAGTGGTTTCATGAACGAGTGCACCTCGCCGGGTTCGACGACGACCAGTCCGTCGGGTTTGTCGTGGTCGCTGGCAACTTTCGCCGCGCTCATCGAGGGGGCGACCCCGACGCTCGCCGTCACGCCCACCTTGTCATCGATGCGCGTCTTGAGTCGGGCGGCGAACCCGCACACGTCACCGTTCCAATCCAGCCCGTCGGTCACGTCCAGATACGCCTCATCGATGCTGACCTCGCGAACCCGGTCGGCTTCCGCGTGGAGGATTTCCTTGACATCCGCCGCCACGGACTCATAAAAATCGAGGTCGACCGGGCGGTAAAAGCCAGCTTGCTCGACATCCAACTCGGGGTCTTTCGCGGCCTCGACTTTGCGGGGCAGCCGCCGCAGTGCCTCTGAAATCGGCTGGGCGGACTCGACACCGAACTCGCGGGCTTCGTAGCTTGCCGTAGCGACGGCGCCGTGGGACTCGCCACTCTCGTAGCCCATGCCGACGACCAGCGGCTCACCGCGCAGCGGCGGCTCGCGCAGGCACTCACAGGCCGCGTAGAAACAGTCAATGTCGACGTGACAGACAACACGCTCGGTGTCCTCGCCGACACCCGGCAGCGTGCCGTGCCAGTCCATACCCAAGCCAGCGGCCCAATCGTGTTAAGCGGTTCTCTCCAAAGAAACCAACGGCAAAAGTGCCGCGGTGCATCCGGCCGGGCTGCACCGGGCGCGTTTGCTGGACTGCGGTGCCAATTGACCGTGACGGTCGGCGGTGGTTCCCACCGGAAGTTCCGCTCACCGTGAGTTCATGTGTATGTTATTGCCTGTCACGCTCAATCGTTGTGCAGAACGTGGCACGGATACCCCTGACTGATCACTCGATGTTGCCGACCCGCTCCATCTGCCGGACAAAGCAACTGGGGCTGCAGTACTGGTCTGTCCGCGTGTCACCGGTGCCCGAGGGGACCGTGTGTTCGATGCGTTCGTCATCCCCGGACTCCCCAAGCGGCGTGTTACAGACACTGCAGGTGCTGTCGGGGGTAGTCGATTCGACCCGTCGCTGGCTGGCGAGCAGCTGGCCCGCGTGATTTCTATCGTGGACTCCCATCGTGTCCTCCCGCCACTCGTGTGGCGTACTAAGATGGTTGTGTGACTCTGCTGGCGTAGTGTTGTGTCAGACGGCCGGCAGACAGAGCGATAGTTTCGAGACGCTGGATCACCTCCATCGTGACAACGCCGCCAATGACAATCGAGCAAAGCGACCGACCCTGCCCCGACTGCGAACAACTGTTACAGGTCATCTACGTCACGGAACTCGAGCAAGTCGTCTCGGGGTGGGCCTGTCCGGACTGTGGCTACCTAGTCTCTAAAAGGGACGGCATCGAGGACAGCGTTGCCAAACCCGACAAGCAGGAGTACACCCTTCGCATCGAGAAACCACTCGGTGACAGCGACGTACGGACTCCGCTGGCGACCGTCGAAGACGAGTTTCGGGCCCGGGCACGGGCGGAGATGGCTGACGACGAAGTCTGGTTGCTCATCGACCCTGCCGAGGAGACCGTCGTGGATGCCCGCGTCGGTGACGAGGCCGAGGAGTCGGAGTCCTGAGCGGCGAGCGCCACGGATTTAAGTTACATCGCCGACAATCTCAGCTACCGATTGGTCCCGCTATGGCAGAGACGTACTACGAGCGCCTCGGCGTGTCTGAGGACGCGACGACGGCCGACATCAAGCACGCCTACCGGGAGCGACTCAAGCAGACCCATCCGGACGTAAGCGACGACGAGGGCGCAAGCGACCGGACGAAGCGACTCATCGAGGCCAAGGAAGTCCTCACCGACGAGGCAGAACGGGCCCACTACGACAGACTCGGGCACGTCAAGTACGTTGCCATGGCGGACGCACGCGATAATCCACAGACGGCCGACCCCACGGCCCACCCATACTGGAATCGTAAGCGAAACCGGGCCGCCGCCGACAGTGCCGCCGATTCGTCCCGGGACCGGACAGCAACCGAGAGCGCCAGTCGGTCCGGGTGGTCACAGGCGAGCCGGGACGCATGGGGCGAGCGGGGTGCCAACACCGGCAGGCACTCCGGGACCAGCGCCGACCAACACGCATCACAGGGTTCCTGGCAGGACACCGAGCGAAAGCGGGCACAGCGCCGAGCGGAGGCTGCCGATAGCGACAACCGTAACAGCGCGTGGCGGACTTGGAACACCGACGACGCTTATTCCGTCGGCAGCAACCGTGGGTACGATGCCCCGTCACTCGTGACTGGCCAGTCGCTCATCCTCCTTTGTACGACGTTTCTGTGCTACCCGCTGATGCTCGCCGCCGCACTGTACCGACCTTTTCCGCTGTCGGTCAACGTGACGCTGGCACTCTGTGTGCTGGTCATCGTCGCCTATCTCCAGAGCATACCCACTGTCGGCGTCGTGGTCTTTGGGACGTGGTCGGTGCTGGTGCCCGTCGTCTTCGTCGGTCTCGGCCTGGACCTGTTCAGTTTCGTCGGTCTCACAGCGGTGGCAGGGACCGTCCTACCTCTGGGGCTGTCGGCACTCACCAGGGCCGTCATCAGACCCTAAATCGTCTCGCAGACGCGTTCGTGGAGGCGTTCACGGAACCGGTGGCTGGTCTCGCTGTCGGTCCCGACTTCGATGATCGTGGTCCCGACCGACCCGACCGAGGCCTCGAACGCGTCGGCGAACGCCTCACGACCGTCAGCGCGTTCGAACGAGAGGTCGTAGAGGTCTTTGGTGGGTTCGAAATCGAGGCCGTGTGGCGTCCGGAACTGTTCGGTAAAGGGTGGGTCAAAGTCCTCGATGGGAAGGATGTGAAAGATACCGCCGCCGTCGTTGTTCACGAGGACAATCGTCGCGTCCACGTCACAGCGCCCCAGCGCGAGCAGGCCGTTCATATCGTGGTAGTACGCGATATCGCCGGTCACAAGCACGAGCGGGTCGTCGGTGGCGCTGCCGGCGCCCAGTGCCGTCGACGTGATGCCGTCGATGCCGCTGACGCCGCGGTTCCCGTACACCGACAGGTCGGCCTCACGGGGCCGACCGAAGCGGTCCAAATCCCGGACCGGCATGCTGTTCGAGACGAAGACCGTCGCCGGGTCGGGACAGCGGCCGGCCACGTCTAAAAGGAGTGCCCCCTCGAACGGGCTTTCGTCGGCAGCGTCGCCCACGATGTCCCAGTAGCGGGCTTCGGCCCGCTCGAACCGCTCCCGGTAGCCGGCGTCACCCGAGGAATCGGTGGCGCCTGCAAGGGCCGAAAGGACCGCCGAGGGGTCCGCGACCACGTGGTCGGTCGCGGCGAACTCCGCCTCCGGCCAATCACCGGCCGGGTCGACGACGAACTGACGCGCGCCGCTGTCGGCGAGGTACGTCCGGAGTACCTTCGACGTAGGCGAGAAGCCAGTCCGGACGACGACCTCCGGTGTGGGCCAGTCGACGCCGTCGAGGTACGAGTCATACCCCCCACAGACGGTCACGTCGGCAGTGTGCTCGCCGAAGCGATAGCCCGAAAGCGGGTCCGCAAGCACCGGGAACCCGGTCGCCTCGGCGAACGCCACGAGCGAGTCGGGTGCCGGGCTGGGACCGTCAGCGGGGCCACAGACCAGGAGACCGCGTTCGGCATCGTCCAGCGCGGCGGCGATGCGGTCGGTGTCCGCCTCGTCCAGACGCCTGGTGCCGGTCGTGGTCTCGACGAACGGGCCATTGCGTCCCTCGACGGCAAGCGGGGCGTCGTCGGCAAAACCCTCTGGCACATCGCCGGGTACCGCCGTCGGTTCGAGCGGTTTCCGGAATGGGACGTTCAGGTGAACCGGCCCCCGCGGCACTTCGGTGGCGTCCCGGACGGCGCGGGCGGCGGTCACGCGTAACGAGCGGAGTTTCCGTTCGTCGGGTTCGGGTTCGGGCAAGGTTCGATACGACCGGACGGCGTCCCCGTAGAGGTGTTCCTGGCGCGTGGTCTGGTTTGCGCCACTGTCCTGCAGTTCCGGCGGGCGGTCCGCAGTGAGCAAGAGAAGCGGAACGCGACTCTCGCTGGCCTCCAACACTGCGGGGTGGAAGTTTGCCGCAGCAGTTCCGGAGGTACAGACCACTGCCGTCACGTTCCCGGTTCGGCGGGCCCGCCCCAGCGCAAAGAAGGTACTCGACCGTTCGTCGAGATGTGAGAACACTTCCATATCCGGGTGTTCAGCAACGGCGACCGTCAGCGGCGTCGAGCGACTGCCGGGTGAGAGACAGACCGACTCCACCCCCGCAGCGGCGAGTTCATCGACGAGTGTTCGGCCCCAGAGCGTGTTGCGGTTGGGCGCGGTCATGCCAGTTCGTCGAGCATCGGACCGTACTTCAGTTGCAGTTCATCCCACTCCTCGTCGGGGTCGCTGTCGGCGACGATACCGGCACCCGCGAACAGCGTCGCACTCCGGTCGCCGGCCAGCGCAGACCTGATTGCGACTGCGAAGGTGCCGTTGCCGTCGGCGTCGAGCCAGCCGATCGGCGCGGCGTACCAGCCGCGGTCGAACGCCTCGGTCTCGCGAATCGTCCGAAGCGCCACGTCCGGCGGAAGGCCACCGACCGCAGGCGTCGGATGCAGCGCCTCGACCAGCGAGAGGACGTGCGTGTCCGCGGCGAGTTCGGCCTGTATCGGCGTCTGGAGGTGCTGGACCGTGTCGAGGCGGCGGACCGTCCGGCTGCCGGTCGTGATATCCGCGGCCAGCGGCGTGAGCTGGTCTCGGATCGTCTCGGCAACGATTTCGTGTTCGTGGATGTCTTTCTCGCTTTCCCTGAGTTGTGAGGCGAGCCACTCGTCCTCGGTCGGGGTATCGCCGCGGCCAGTCGACCCGGCCAGCGCCTCCGTTCTTACTTCCTTGCCGTCGAGCGAAACGAGTCGTTCGGGCGTCGCACCAAAGAAGGTACTGCCGACGGCGGGCTCAAAGAGGAACCGATAGCAGCCGGGATACGTCCTGCTGAGCCGGCTGAGTGCGTCCGGTACGTCGACATCCCGTTCCAGGCCGACGGTCAGCGACTGTGCAAGGACGACTTTCTGGAGTGTGCCGCGGTCGACCTGGTCGGTGGCCGAGCGGACCTGCTCGCGCCAGCCGTCCTTCGATGGGGTCGGGTGGCGCCGGACCATACCGGGTGGTCCGGACGACCCCACGTCGGGTAGGGCGGCCAGGCGAGCAGCCCAGCGGTCGAGCGTGTCGGTGGCGCGGGCAGCGGCGTCGACGCCCGTCGCTGCCGCGGTGAGCCACGCGCCGTCGGTGGTCATCGTGACCTGAATCTCCGGGAGAACGAACTGCGCGCCAGGGTAGCCGTGCCAGATATCTTCCCCGTCGGGGTCGGCGTGGTTCTCATGGAAGGCAAAGCCGCCGAACAGTCGGGGTCGGGCATCGTCGTGGACCGTCCCCGGCGTCTGCAACCCGTCGAAGAGCCCGTCGGCGGCGTCCCTGATGGCCGCAAACCGGTCGTGGCCGTCCGCCACGATGACGGCAGCGGCACCGCCGGCGGCGAACGTGGATGTGGCATCACCCCATGCGAGGCGTGGCCGGTCGACCGTCTGCAGGAACGACCGCACGGACGAACGCTCGACAGCACACGACCGGACGACGCCGGTGACCTCAGACACTGGCACCGCCTGTCCGTCAGCACGCACTGATTCCATCTACTCCGACTAGGGATTCCCCACGTTAGAGTCTAACTATACGCCAAGCGGTCGCCCCGTGGCGCTCACACCGCGGGAATCACCGTCACAGGCGGCCGCCGGTGTACGTATCGAGCGGCAGAGAATTATACGGGATTCGACAACAAAATGTCCGCTTTGACCAACTTCACTTCTTCGAGACGGGCGATGTTTTTGCGTGAGCCGGAAGGACCCCCGTCAAGTTTAAATACCCCTCAGTCGAAGGCCTCACCGTTGAGATGCCAAAGGTAGAGATCACGATTCCGGAACATCTCGAGATGCAGATCGCCCAGCTCGTCGAGCAGGGCGAGTTCCTCAACCGCGAGGAAGCTATCGAGGACCTCCTATCGACGGGGTTGAAGGCGTACAAGACAAGCGGTCCGAGCGACGACGACGAGGAGCCAGGTGGGCTCGAAGACGACGGCATGATGGGTCACGACGACGAGTACGTCTTCTGACCGTCCGCGGCGCGAGACGACGGTCCCCGACTTCTGGTAGCGACTCCCAAACAACCCTTAAATCGGTGCCGGTTCAAGACTGGTAGTATGCACAAAGATGAGCTTCTCGAACTGCACAAGCAGATGGTCACGATTATGGAGTATTTCCGGAGCCTCGAACAGGTCGACAGCAGCCTCTTCGACCCGTATGAAGAACTGGACGTGACCCCATCGGATGTCCATATGTCGAAAAGCGAGCACAAACACGCCGTGTTCGTGCTCGGGAACGCGTTGGCTAACGCGATGAGCGAAGACGAGTTCTCCGACGCTGGCCGTGTCGGCAAGCGGATGAAGGAACTAGCAGAAGACGCCGAGCGCAAACTATAATTGCCGACCGCTCGTCGCAAGCTCACCCACGTTTCGAGCCTGTCTTAATGATTTTTATGTTCTCAAGCCAGCTCTAAGGTGTCCAGCAGTCCCGGGTCCGTCCGGAATTTCAGGACGTTGTGGAGTGCGTGGTTGCGCACGCTGTCGACCGCGTCGCCGTGGTGTTTGTAAAACTCGTGGACCCACCGGGATTCGGCCTCCCGGCCGGGGAACATCATGATGGCCTTCCACTGGTAGGTGCCTGTCGACAGCGAATAAAACAGCGTGTGCTCGTCGTCGCGGATGTGCTCCATCGCTTCTTTCCACTTGTCGGCAAACTTGCTGGTGTTGAACTTGAATTCGATCAGGGAGAAATTGAAATACGCCTCGTTGATGAGAATCGCGTCCCGGAAGACACCTTCCTCGCGCATCTTCCGGACGGATTCGCTGACGGTCACGTGGGAAACGTCGATGTCGTACTTCTCTTCGAGTCTGTCTGCGAGTTTCCGCGAGGAGAGCTGTGGGTCCCGGGAGAGCTCCTTCAGGATGCAGATGTCCCGCTCGCTGAACTCCCAGTCTGGCTCGTCGTCCATGAGTCTACCAAACGTTCACCCTGGTATAAAATGTGGTTTACGGTAAAATGTAAACGAACCACTCATTTCGACGGCTCGGCCACCGAAGACCGGCGCGCGGTCGCTCCCGTGCCTGCTCGACACGGAATCCCTGCCGGTCTGTGTGGGGATAGTCCGGCGGGAGTGAGCCGTTGGGGGTGTCAGCGGCCCTCGAACTCGGGGTCGCGCTGTTCGACAAACGAGCGTGCGCCCTCGGCGTGGTCGGCCGTCGAGAGGGTCGTTCGCAGGCCGTCGGCCTCGGCCTCGACTGCTTCCACAAAGGTGTTGTCAGTCCCCGCTTCGAGCAGGCGTTTCGACTCCCGGAGCGCAACGGTCGGGCCGGTTGCGACGTGGTCGATGAGTTCCTGGGCGCGCTGTTCGAACTCGCTGTCGGGAAAGACCCTGTTGAACAGGTTGAGTTCAGCACCGCGGTCACTGTCGATGAGTTCCCCCGTGAACACCAGTTCCTTCGCAACGTTCTCGCCGACCTGGCGCACCAGCAGGTACGATGTCCCCGAATCGACACACAGCCCGACCTGTCGGAAGCCGAAGCTGATTTTCGCGCGTTCACTCGCCAACACGATGTCACAGGCGATAGCCAGTGCGCCGCCCGCACCGAAGGCGGGCCCGTCGACTTTCGCAATCGTCGGCAGAGAGCACTCATAGAGGGCCTGCACGGCGTGGTTGATCGGAAGGCCGAACTCCTTGACGCGCTCGTCGATGTCCATATCCGTCGAGACGCCCTCGACCATCGCCTTGATGTCGCCCCCGGCACAGAAGAACCCACCCGAGCCCTGGACGACGAGACAACGCGCGTCGCTGTCCTCTACCTCCTCAACGGCCGCGATGAGTCGTTCGGCCATCTCGACGGACAGGGCGTTCCGGACATCGGGGTTGTTGAGTGTGACCGTCGCCGTCTCGTCTGCCAGGTCAAGGCGGAGCAGGTCGCTCATGGCAGCGTCGATGTCCGAGACGCTGATAAGTGCTGTGTGCTATCAGCCGACAGGAAGCCGCCGCGCGACTGCATCGAGGACCGTAGTCCCGCCTCTCTCCCCGGTCAAATCCGGAAGTTCGACCACGCCAGCCTCGCCGAACGTCGCCGCTATCTCGGCCAGCACGTCCCGCTGGTCGGCCCGCTGTGCGCTGCAGCGCGCACAGTCTTTGTCGATGTCCTCCAACACGCGGTTGACGACGACGGTTCCAACGGGCACGTCGGCTTCGCGCAATCTTGCGACCAAGCGCTCGGTTTCGGCGAAGACCAGGCGTTCCGGGGTACAGACCACCCGAAAGGAGGTGCGCTCGGGGTCACGGAGCAACGCCGCGACCCGCTCCATCTCCGCGAGTAGGTCGGTAAAGGCCGCGTCGTCATCGTCGTCGGAGCCCATCGTCGCGTAGGGGCCGAACAGCATCGTCTTGGCGGCGTCGGTCTTCCGGGAGACCTGCTCGCGGACCGAGAGGGCCGTCTCGACGCCCGTGCCCACGGCATCGGGCAAGTCGAGCAACCGCAGCGTATGACCGGTCGGCGCGGTGTCGAAGACGACGCGGTCGAACCGCTCGTCGTCGGCGTAGGCATCAAGCGTCGCGAGCGCGGCCAACTGGTCGCTGCCGGGGACCAGCCCCGATCGAAAAAGATCCTGAAGCCCCGCCTCGTCTAAGTCGATACCAGCGCCGCCGAGGTCG
>CAZOQK010000019.1:0-11242 GCA_964581735.1 uncultured Halobacteriales archaeon
TCTCCGAGTGGTTCGAGGAAGAGGAACTCGGACTCGCCGAAGGTATCTACGCCGGCATCGGCAACGCCGGGGCCGCCGGCGGGGCGCTCATCCTGCCCCGCGTGTTCCAGACCGGCTGGAGCGGCCCCCTCTTTGCGGCCAACTGGCGCGCGGCCTTCTTTTACACCGGCTGTGTCTCCATCCTGCTCGCCGTGGTCTACTTCGTCTTCGGCGAAGCCGCCAAAAGCGAGGAGAAACGCCAGGCCACCAAAGACAGCGCGAGTTTCAAAGGCTGGTTCTACACCGCCACTCGCTACGGGACGGTCGTGCTCGCACTCGCCTACGTGATGACGTTCGGGCTCGAACTCTCGATGAACGGCTGGCTCGCCACCTACTACCGCGAGGGGTTCAATACGCAGAACCTCGTCCTTGCCTCAACCTTTGCGGCGACCTTTTCGGTCGCGGCCGGCCTGCTCCGCCCTATCGGCGGGTACGTCAGTGACCTGCTGGCCCGCAAGGAAAAATACATCATCCCCCTCTTCGAGGGCCGCTACCGCGAGCAGTGGACGTTCGTCTCGCTGTGTTTCGTCGTGCTGACGATGTTCGGAATGACGCTGGCCGGCCTCTCCGGACAGGTCCTGCTTGCCGTCGGCGCCGGTTTCATGGTCGGGATGGGCTGTGCCTTCGCCGAGGGCGCCATCTTTGCGCAAGTCCCGGCGATGTTCCCCAACAGCTCCGGTGCGGTCGCGGGCGTCGTCGGCGGCGTCGGCACCG
The DNA here is from genome assembly GCA_964581735.1 of uncultured Halobacteriales archaeon. GTDB lineage: Archaea > Halobacteriota > Halobacteria > Halobacteriales > Haloarculaceae > Salinibaculum. The sequence continues at coordinate 754 of CAZOQK010000019.1, forward strand.
TCGGCGGTATCGTCTACCCGCTGGTGTACTCCGCACCGTTCCTGGCGAGTCTGCACATCGGCTACTCCATCGTCGCGGTCTCGATGATTCCCATTGTCCTGCTGGCTGGCTGGGTGTTCCGCCCACATATCGCTGAGAAGGCCACCGAGGCCGGCTTTGGCCCCGCGCCGGAACCGGAAACGGGCGCACAGGCCGCCGATGACTGACTGATGCATCATTAATATCTCTCAATGCTGACTATCTGGGTACTTTTCCTCGCAATATTGGGCGCTTGCGGCAGCGTATAAACGTTGGCACCAGTACCACATATTGGGGCGAGCGTCCCGCCGGTTCACCTGTAATCCACTGCGTCCAGTCCCAGTGCTTGTTGCTGTGTCCACCACCCCGGCGGTCGACTCACCCCGCACTTTCCAGCCCACCTCGCTTTGTCTCGCGACACCTCCCAACAGTTATATACTCCCGTTAATACCCCTTTGGGGTGCCAGCGTTGCCTCCCAATCCGTGGCAACCGTCACAGATGCGTTCGCCGACGAGATACCGACACCTACGAACACTCGATAGACGCCACGAACATCAACCAGACAGTCAAGATGGTCGACGACAAGGTGTTGTTTACCGGGTTCATCGGATGAGGTGGCGATTGCGGTCTTCGACCGGGCCATTTTCCAGTTGCTCCCCGGCACCGTCGCCGAGTTCCGGGAGTACCTGACGGCCCACGACATCGACTTCATCTCCCCGGAGATGTGAGCGGCCACACCTGTTCCGTTGTCGGCAGTTCTGGGAGGCTTATGCGGCTGGAAGCGCTGGCTGGCGTATGGACCTGGTACCGTTGTTCAACCAGACGCCGTTCATGCAGTTGCTCGGCATCGAACTGACCGAGGCCAGCCAGGGCCACGCCGAGGCCCGCCTTTCGTTCTCCGATGACCTCGTCTCGAACCCGACCGGCGATGTCATCCACGGCGGCGCGACCTACGCGCTTGCCGACAGCATCGGCGGCGCGGCGGTCATCTCACGCTCGATGGCCGTCTCCCCGACCGTCGACATGCGGATGGACTATCTCGCCCCGGCGACGACGGATTTGATCGCCGAGGCAGACGTGGTTCGGTACGGGTCGAACCTGGCGATGACCCGCGTCGAAGTCCACGATGTCGAGGGGACCCACATCGCAACCGCACACGGCACCTACAAGACGGGGGGCCAGGGCGAACAGACGCCGTGGGCGGCCGAACCGGACGTGCCCGAGGAGATGCAGTAGCTCACTGCTTTTCGAGGAGTTCCATCCCCTCACGGACCGGGTCGTGCTGGCCGAGTAGGGTGAGTTTGTCACCGCGCTCGATAGTGTACTCGGCGGTCGGAACCATCGTCTCGCCGTTCCGGCTTATCAGCGCAACGAGACAGTCGTGTGGCAACATCGGACCGACCTCTTCGATGGTTTTGCCGATGAGGGCCTCGTTTTTCACCTCGATTTCCTGGACATCACCGGCGCCGTGGACGCCGGTCATCCACCGTGCGATGGCCGGGCGCTCGATTTGGTTGTCGATGGCCCACGCCGCCGCCATTGCCGAATCGATAGTGTTGACGCCGAGTTCCTCGAAGGCCTCGACGTTGTCCGGGTCGTTGACCCGTGCGATGACCGTCTCCGTGTCGAATTTCGCCTTGACAAGCTGTGAGACCAGCAGGTTGCTGTCGTCGTTGCCGGTCGCGGCGACAATGGTCTTTGCGTTTTCGGCGCCGGCACCGCGGAGCACCTCCATGTCGGTCCCGTTGCCCATCTCGACGGTGTAGCCTTCGTTTCGTGCGTCCTCTACCACGGCCTCGCGCCCTTCGACCATGACAACGTTCTCTCCCCGGTCCTCAAGACGGTCGGTGAGCGCGCGGCCCACCGTGCCACCGCCGACGATGATGACTCTCATTGGTATCACGTTCAGATATTCCGCGATGTACCGCGCCAGGCCACCCTCGAAGACAACGGTGACGAGGATGACCAGAAACACCGTGCCGACGAGGATGTCGGCCTGGTTCGACAGGGATGCCGCCTCCGCCAGCAGCTCCGCCGATTCCGACCCTGCCACGGACTCGGCTTCCGCCCGCAGTTCCTCGGCTCGCGCCCGGAGTTCGACGGCGAACAGCGTCGCAACCGACGCGGGAATGATTCCCCGCGGGCCGACGGCGCTCATCAGCACCCGCTCGTTTCGCGTGAACCGCTCGCCGCCGGTGGAGACGAACACGAGCAGCGGCCGCAACACCAGCGCAACGGCGACGACGACCAGCAGCTTCGGCACCAGCAGTTCGACCAGTACCTCCACCCGCAAGAGCGCCGCCAGCGCGATAAAGACGAACGAGAGCACGAGTAGCGTGATGTCACCCTTGAAATCGGTGACGTTCTGTTCGTAGGGGATATCGGCGTTGCCCAGAACCAGCCCCGCCGTCGCGGCGGCGGCGACACCGGCCTCGGCCAGTTGTGCGTTCGCCACCGCATACGAGACGAGCGCGCCAGCAAGCACGAGGAGGCGGGCGTTCTGTGGTGCCGCACCCGGCGAGAGGTCGACGTACTGCAGGAGGTAGTAGATGACGCCGGCCACGACCAGTCCGACGAGAATGCCGGTGCCCAGCCGGGAGGTGAAGTCGGCGAGGAGCCCGTCGTCGCCCGTCGTCGGGTTGACCACCTGGAAGAACACGACGGCGAGAATCGCGGCGGTGACATCGTTGACGATGCCCTCCGTCTCCAGTGCGGCAGCGACGTGGTCCCGGACCGGCACGACGTTCAGTATCGGCGTGATAACGGTCGGGCCGGTAGCGACCAGCAACGCACCGATGAGGAAGGCAAGCGGCCACTCGATGCCCAGTGCGAACCGAGCGACGACGGCCGTCCCGACCAGCGCGATGGCTGCACCGATGGTGACGAGCCGGAACGTGGCCGCCGGTGCCTCCCGGAGACGCTCGATTTTCAGGTGGAAGGCCCCCTCGAAGACGATAATCGCGACGGCGAGGCCGACGATTGTCGGGAGCCCTTCGCCGAAGGCCTCCGGCGTGACGAAGCCGGCCCCTTCCGGGCCGAGCGCGATACCGGCCGCCAGATAGAAGATGATGCTGGGCACCTCATAGCGGTCGGCGAGCAACTGGGCGATGACGCCCAGCGCGATGATACCCGCAACAAGCAGTATCAGCTCGTTTGCGGCCACGACGGAGCCTCCATCTATTCGTCGGGTCGGCTGCCGCCCCTATAAACGCACTCACTCCGTCCGGTCCGACCGCCGAAACGCGCTGGACTGTTAGGAGTCCTGCCGGTCGAGATAGGTCAAAACCCCACGCACGTTCAATCGCTCCTCGTCCCGGCCCTTCCGGTCGCCCCACACCTCGGTCGCGTCGGTCGCCGCCTGGAAGTATTCGATGACTGCCTCGTCGTCGCCCAGGTCCGCCCGGACCTGCCCGACCTCGGCGACCCACTCCTTGGTAAGCTCGGCATACTCGGCCAGTCGGTCACCGGTCGGCCAGTCGCCGAAGTGTCCGTAGTAAAGCGCTGACGGGTCTATGTCCTGCAGCATCGCCACGTCGGCCAGCACCTGGTCCAAATCGAACGTCGGCGGCGGGCTGGTCTGGCGGACGCCGTTTGTCGCGGGCGTACAGATGCCGGCGGCGTCGGCGGTGAAAACGCCGTCACAGACCGGGTCGTAGTAGATGGCCTGATGGGGGGCATGCCCCGGCGCGTGGTGGACATCCAGCCGGTGGTCGCCGAGGTCGATGGTGTCGCCGTCTTCGAGTGCCGTGAGGCGGTCTTCGGGCACTGGTTTCGGCTCGGCGTAGTACTCGATCTGACTCCCGACGGCCGATTTGGTCCCCTCCCAGAGCCGTCCGGGGTCGACGAGGTGGCGCGCGCCCGCCTCGTGGACGTACACCTCGGCGTTCGGGCAGGCCTCGGCGAGATAGCCGGCCCCGCCCGCGTGGTCCAGATGGACGTGTGTCGGCGCGATGACTGCCAGGTCCTCGGGTGCGATACCGACCTCGCCCATCGCATCGAGGATAGCCTCGTAGCGCCGGCCGATGCCGGTGTCGACCAGCGCGGGCCGCTCCGCATCGAGGACGTAGATGGAGCCGTACTCGGGGGTGTCGTACATCTCCGTGTCGACGTAGTAGAGGTCCGTGCTGTCGCCCGCCGTCGCATTGTAGAGGTCACCGAGGGCCATATCGGACGTGGACTGCGGCCGGGCAAAAGGATTCGGACGTTCGGGGGTTGTGGTTCCACCTGTGGGGATGTGATTGCGGACGGATTTGTACGCGCCCGTCATCGCCAGCAGGCACGTCCGGTCAGGAGGAGATGTACTCACTCACCTGGCTTGTCACATCATCGGTGCGGTCGTTGACGAGCGATGTCAGGTAGTGGTCGACATCCGCACCACTGTTGAGCGTCACGAGCGACCACGGGAGAACGTGACTCCGTTCCCCGAGTGGGTCACCCTCGTAATCGTCGTCTCCGAGCGTGAGTGCTGCCTCGTGGTAGGCTTTCGTGGAAGTCAGGACCGTGATGAGTTGTACGCCGTGGTTCGGGAAGTGAGGGGTTCCGAGAACGAGCACCGGGCGACCTTTCTCCGAGAGTGGGTCACTCGCCCAGACGATGTCACCGCGCTCCAGGCCTTCGACCCCAGTCACTCTACGGCTTCCATCTCGTCGGTTTGGATGTCTTCGAGACGCTCCTCACCGTACTGGTCGTCTGCACGCTCGTGCTGGCGGTGGAGTCGGTAGGCCGACCGGAGTCGGTCGTCGTCGTCCGTAATCGCCCAGTACGGGCGCTTGTGCCGCACGAGACCACGTCGCTTCAATCGGGAGAGAATCGAACTGACGGCATCCGCCTCCAGTCCGAGTCGGTCGGCCACCGTCGCCGCCTTCCACGCCCGGTCGTCGTTCTCGTCGAGGAACCGGACGATTCGCTCGGTATCGTTTCGCTCTTCGAATTCGTCGGCATCAGCGTTCTCGAACTCCTCGATGTCGATAGTACCGCCCGACATAGACTGCCGTTGGGACTGTTGGGACATAGCTGTTTGGCATGTTTGTTACTACCGCTGGGGACTGTCCAGCATTGCAGGTCGGCGTTCACCCAGTTGGCATCGCGGGGAGTCAGTACGCAGCGGACGACGGAGGGCGTAAAGCGCACCACGCGCTGGCAGAGACCGAACAACGTAGCGACTCGCGAGCGTTTCACGAGACGTTCTTGCTGTATTCAGCGAGGATTGCCCACAGAACACGGCGGACAGAACCGCCGTCACATCACGCGTCCGCAACCACGAACCGGAGCGTGTACTCGGGGTCGCTCTGTACGAAGGCGACGGGTTCGCCGGGGCCGGTCTGGAGTGTCACCGGGCCCGAGAGGCCGCGGACGACAGCCGCGAAGTCGGGGCCGTAGTGGTTGGTGACGGCCGGGCCGTCGATGGTCGCCTCCAGCGGCGCCGTCGCGGTTGTGCCTTCCCCTTCGACATCGACGACGAGGCGGCCGAGTTCCGCCGCCGTCGTCTCGACGGTGGTCGCCATCGGGTTCCCGTCCTCGTCGAGAAACCGGGTGTCTGCAAAGCGTCCGGGGAGGTCCGTCTCGCCGTTTTCCAGCACCACCGGGTCGTCCGGGCAGTCGACGACGACCCCGTCCTGGCCCGCACTCACGACGAGATCAGTGACGACGCGACGGTCGCCAGCGCCGATGCGGGTGTGACACGCTTCCTTATGTAGGGTGACTGGACCGTCACCAGCGCCGAGGACACCGTGCGTGTCACCCCGCGGTTACAGCGGGCCCAACAGCCCGAAGAACACGGCACGGCCGTCTGAGGGGGGTGGGCCGCCGGCGCGGGAGCGACACGGTTTTGCTCCGCCGGCCAGAACCGGCGACTATGTTATCGAGGCAGTTCGTCCGCGAACACACCGACGAGGTCCGCGACGCCCTCGAACTCCGGGGGAGCGACGCCGACCTCAACGCCATTCTCGACATCGACGAGGAGTGGCGCGAGCTGAAAGCACGCGGCGACAACCTCCGCCACCAGCGCAACGAGGTCTCAAGCGAAATCGGCGACCTCAAACAGGCCGGCAAAGAGGCGGAGGCCCAGGACGCCATCGAACGCTCCGCGGACCTCAAAGCCGAGATTCAAGAGGTCGAAGACCGCGCCGACGAACTCGAAGCCGACCTCGACGAGCGCCTGCTCGAACTCCCGAACGTCCCACAGGATGACATCCCCCCCGGCGAGGACGAAACCGACAACGAGGAGCTCCGCCGCGTCGGGTTCGACGATGTGCGGACGATGCCCAAGATCGTCTCCCCACACTACGACATCGGCGAGGACTTGGAACTGGTCGACTTCGAGCGCGGCGCCAAGGTCGCCGGCGGGGGCTTTTATTTCCTGAAGGGCGACGGCGCGCGCCTCGAACACGCGCTCATCCAATTTATGCGTGATATCCACCGCGAGCAGGGCTATTCCGAGGTGTTCCCGCCCATCCCTGTGACCTCCGAGTCGATGCGTGGCACCGGCCAGCTCCCGAAGTTCAACGAGGACGCCTACCGCGTCGGCGGCGGCGAACACGATGAGTACGACGACGACAATCTCTGGCTCTGTCCGACCGCCGAGGTACCGGTCACCAACATGTACCGCGACGAAATCATGCTGGCCGACGACCTCCCGATCAAACACCAGGCCTACACGCCGAACTTCCGGCGCGAGGCGGGCGAACACGGCACCGAGACCCGTGGGATGGTCCGCGTCCACCAGTTCAACAAGGTCGAACTCGTCAATTTCGTCGAACCCGACGAGAGCGACGACCGCCTCGACGCCCTCGTTGACGAGGCTGAGGCGGTACTCCGGCGGCTGGACCTGCCCTATCGTGTGGTCAAACTCTGTGGCGGCGACCTGACCTTCGCGTCGGCGAAGACCTTCGACATTGAGGTGTGGGCCCCCGGCGACGACATGGAGTACGGCCCCGATGCGGGTGGCCGCTGGCTCGAAGTCTCCAGTGCGTCGAACTTCGAGGACTTCCAGGCCCGGCGTGCCGGACTGCGCTATCGGCCCGAGCGTCATGAATCCGCGGAGTATCTCCACACACTGAACGCCAGCGGGCTGGCGCTGCCCCGCGTGATGGTCGCCATCATGGAGTACTACCAGAACGACGACGGCACCATCACCGTGCCCGACACACTCCAGTCGTATCTCGGCGGCCAGGAAGTCATTGAGGGTCACGAGCCGGTCGGCGAGGCGGCGGTCGGCGCCGGCGAGAAAGGGTAGTGCCGACTCCTCCGGGTCAGGCGGTGTAAGTCTCGATACGTCCGATGGCCACACCCTCGAAGAAGAACACGTCCGCAAACCGTGCAAGAACGCGTCCCTCGGGGTCGAGCAGGCGGCCACGGACGATGACCTCCGAGCCGTCATCCTGCGTGTAGACACCGTCGATGGGGTGGGTGGTGTCGGTCATCGGCCGCTCCTCGCGCATGAAGCGGACGAACCGCTCGCGGCTCTCGAGGGTCGTATCCGGGCGGTCGTGGACGAACTCTGGGGCCAGCAGTTCCGCGAGTAGGTCGTACTCGTCCTCGTCGAGCGCGTGGTAGTACGCCCGGGCGGCCGCCTGCGGCGAGCGGTCGGAGGTGTCCCCCGACATACTCACAGCGAGTCGGGGACGCCGTGGTCCCCGCCCCCGAAGTCCTCCTCAGTCTTCTTCCCGTTCTCGTCGTCCTCCTCGATATCCGCCGGCTGGTCGGGCTCCATCTCCGTGCCTTCCGTCGGGTCCGCAAGGTCGAGTTCGATGCCCTCCTCGCCGAGGTCCCCGTCGACATCCCCGGCGTCGGCCGCCGCCTCGTCGGTGGCGTCGTCGCCTGGCTCGTTCTCCCCCTTGGTCGAGAACTCGGGTTCGGCGTCGGAGTGTCCGTCCGGTTCGGAGCCATCAGCCGGTGGTTCTGCGACGATACTCGATTGGTCGTCGGGGTCGTCGCTCTCCTCGCGCTTTGCCTGTGCCTGCTGGGTCTGTTCCTCGAGTTCCGCCGCGATTTCCTCTAACTCCTCGTCGTCTATTGCTTTTTCCCCGTCCTCGTCGGCGCCGTCCGGCTCGTCCCCCGTCGTCGCCTCCGGTGGCTGTGTGTCGGGTCCGCCGTCGTCCATCCGGTCCGCGAGCTCCGCGGCTTCCGGCGTCTCCGTCGCGTCGCCGATGTCGGCTTCCAGCGCGGCGGGTGGCCCGTCGTCGCCGCTCGGGGGAGCCGGTTTTGCCTCCGGCTCGTCGATATCGGCGGGGTCCTCGTCGAGCGGGAAGCCGTCGGGACTGGGTGGCTCGTGGATATCGCGGGCGGTCTCCAGCGGGCCTTCGGCGTCGCTCCGCATCGACTCACCTTCGGCACCCTCACCGCTGGCGTAGGCACTCGCCGATCCGGCCAGCCACTCGGCGGCTTGCCACAGCGACTGGGCCTTCTGTTCGGCCCGCTCGTAGTATTTCAACGGCTCCTCGTCCTCGGCGAAGCGGGCGGCGGTGTTGAACTGTTCTGCGGCCTCCTCGAACTCCTCTTGGGCGCGCGTGAAGTCACCCTGGGCCATCATCCACTCCATCTCCTCGAACCCGCCCATCGCCCTCGTGAAGGCCCGCCGCCCCTCGACGTAGTGGGCGTGGCCAACCCGGTAGCGGACTTTGGCGGTACCGGACCCGCCGATATCGTCGACGGCCTCCCGGACCTGCTCAACCGGGGGGAGTCGCCACAGGTCGTCGGTCTGCCAGGCGAACTGGACCTCGCCGCCGGGGCCGATGACGACGACCGCTCGGTTGGTCAGGTGCCCGTCGGTGGCGTCCTCGACGGCGACGCCGTACTCGGTGGCGACTTCGGCGCGGATGTCGGCAAGCAGCGGGATGTGCAGGTCGTACTCCTCGGCGAAGGCCCGGTGGCTGTAGACGCTGTCGGCGCCGATGCCGAGAATCGAGACATCTTTCTGCATCCTAAAGAGGTCGAGTTCGTCCAAGTCGGTCTCCTCCTCGGAACAGGCGGGGTTGAAATCCGCCGGATAAAAGGCGAGGATGACGATGTCCTCGTCGAGATAGTCGGCGAGTGTGATGTCCTCGAAGCTCCCATCGACTACCGCTGGCAGCGTAAACCCCGGGGCGTCGTCGCCTTCGGCAATCATTACCACGTCATTTTCGCACGCACACTTAATACTGGGGGCCTGCCCCGGGCTCAATCCGCGCCACTGTGTCGGACTCGGACACGCACGGCCCGCGCCGATCCCTGCCCCGGACGGGGCTGGGACGCGGTGTTTTTCTTACCCACTGCCGTAGCAGGCGTGTGGAGTTACACGTCCGGTACGAGGGCGACGACGACCCCAAGAAGTGTACGGCCCGGAAGTTAGAGCGGCTGGGCCACGCCGACCTCCACACCTCGGCGCGGGCGACGCCGTCGGGTATCGTCCTCAACCCCTTCGCCGAGCGGGCGCTCTCGCCCACCGACCGCCACGAGGCCGGGGACCGCCTTGTTGCACTGGACTGTTCCTGGGAGACGGCAGAACGCGAAGCCTTCGACTTCGACGGGGTGCATCGCTCGCTGCCTTTCCTGGTCGCGGCAAACCCCATCAACTACGGGACTGCCTTCCAGCTCAACACCGTCGAGGCCTTCGCCGGGGCGCTCGCAATCTTGGGCGAGGACGAGCAGGCCGAAGAAATCCTCTCGACGTTCTCGTGGGGGCCGACCTTCCTCGAGCTAAACGCCGAACCGCTCGACCGGTACGCCAGGTGTGCCGACTCGAGCGAGGTGGTCGCTGTTCAGGACGACTACTTGACCGATGAGTAGTTCCTACTCCCAGCCGAAGCCGGCGTCGACTTCGGTCACGTCGAGCGGACTCGGTGGCACGTCCGAACTCGGTTCGGGCTCGTTGTACGCCGACGGGGCAACGTCGTTCGGGCTGTCGGGGTAGAAGAGACTCGCCAGCAACTGGATGTGGCGCCGCCCGACGCCGAGTTCGAACTGGCCGCCGCCGTACAGCGTCATGTCGCGCTCCTCGCAGTACTCGATGGTCGCCAGCAGCGACTCGACGCTGCCAAACCGGGAGGGTTTGATATTACACCACGACGGCTCGACGGGCAGGGCCTCGATGTCCGCGATGCCGTGGATGGGGGCGTCCCAGGAGACGCGGTCCTCGTGGCCCTCAAAGAGTGGCCGCGTCTCCTCGGTGAGTGCGGGGTCCTCGATGACCGCGTCGGGAAAGGCATCGAGCAGGCGCTCGTAGAACTCCGGGTCGGCGGGGTTGTCCACCTCAGTGCCCTGGTAGTGGCCCTTGAAATCAAGCGTCACGATGGCATCGGTCGCGGCCAAGTCCTCGATGACGGCCTCGGACCAGCCGGGCGTCGGGTCGGTCTTGAACCGGAGCGTGGAGTCGATGTCGAGCCACCGCTCGATGGGGTCGGCGGTCGGTGACTCGTCGCTCTCGGCATCGCTCAGACGTGTGCTGATGACGAAGTCGACGGGGTCGACCGACCGGCCGACTCGCTCGGAGAG
>CAZOQK010000019.1:11252-19013 GCA_964581735.1 uncultured Halobacteriales archaeon
GGTGGTATCGGCCTGCCGGAGCGCCAAATCGAGCGCGGCGCTCTCGAACCCCCAGCGCCGGTAGCTTTCGAACACCTCGCGGCCGGGCGGCTCCGGGAAGAGCTCGGTCTCGGCCAGCGTCGCCGAGAACGAATCGAACGTGTACTGCCCCGCGAGGTCGAGCGCGATGGCGTCCCAGCGGCCGGGGTCGTGTTCGTCGTACTCGTAGGTCACGTCCTCGCCGCGGCCGGTCAGGCCCCCGCCGGAGAGTTCGACGACGGTACTCGCACGGACGAAGCCACTGGAGGTGTCCCGCTCGTGCCGGACTGTCCCGACCGAGTCGACGACCAACGGCAGGTCGGCCAGACTGTCGTACATACAGGCGCGTCGGGTCCAGGCAGCATAACGGTACGGACAACAGGCGTGACGCAGAAACCACGATACTTAATGGCGCCCGTGGGAAACAATGGATATGGCCAGGTTCGAGAAAGCAGAGGACCGCATCTTCAACAAGCAGGTCTGCATGCGCTGTAACGCCCGTAACTCCCAGCGAGCGACCGAGTGTCGCAAGTGTGGCTACGGCAATCTCCGCCCGAAAGCGCGCGAAACCCGAAGCGCCTGAACATCGCGTTCTCACTCGTTGTCCGCCGTCCGGTAGTGACAACGCTTGCGTCGCTGACCCGCTCATACCTCCGGTAATCAGTTACTACTGCCCCTGACGCCCAGCCATTCGATTTTGCCCGATTGCACCCCGCACACAGACCACCGTAGACGGTGACTACCCGACGAACATCCCACTTGAAACCACTGGTTACCAGCAATTACCATACAGCGTCATGTTTATGTACGTTCCGACGCGTATGATATAATGCATGCCACCCCACACACGCCAGTCGTCGTCCGCGACGCGTGCCCCGGGGCGGAAGAGCGTCCTTTTCTGTCCCGGCTGTGGCCACGAGAGCCCGGTGGACGGGGACTGGCAAGTCCAGGCACGCGGTGAGACGCTCGCGTACACGTGTCCTGCGTGTCGCGAGGTTATCACCGAGCGGCCGCTGACCGCGGCGAGGACATCACCTGTGTCATCACCGTCTTTCATACCGTCCGCTGGCGGTTCCCTGTTCGCCCGGTCAGTCCGGCTCGCCCTCGCCTGGGCGGCGTGGCCGTGCACACCGACGGAGTGTGCGCTCTCTTACGCACTCGACGAGTCATCTCGTGCCGACCCCACTTCGGCTCCCATGTACACGTCAGTCGCGTAGGTGCACTCCCACACAGGATACCGGTCCTGTCCCCACCCCACACGTGCATCCTCCCCAGGTTGCATCCCACACGGGACCGGGCGCTCACTCCGTCGGGTACTTTGGCTCGCGCTTTTCCGCCCGTGACAGTGCTGTCTCTACCACGTCGCGTACGTCGCCGTGGAACTCCCCGCCGTGGCCCGCGTACATGTGTTCGACACCCGCGGGCATCCGCGCCAGCAGTTCCTCGATGCTCTCGATGAGCCGCTTGCGGCTCATTCCCGGGTAGTCCGTCCGGCCGAAACTCCCGTAGTCGAAGGCCCCGTCGTCGTGGACCACCACGTCCCCCGAGAACAGCGACGACTCGCCCACGAAGGCAACGTGGTCGTCGCCGTGGCCCGGCGTGTACACCACATCACAGTCCTCGTCGCCCACCTGAACGGTGTCGCCATCGGCCAGTTCGTGGGTCCGGGCCGGGTGGTCGGCATAGGCATAACAGTCCGCGTCGAACGCCTCGACCACCGTTTCGAGCTGTTCGATGTGGTCGCCGTGCTGGTGGGTCACGACAACCGTCGAGAGCGTGTCGGTGTGTTCCCGGACGACATCGACGACCCCTTCCATCGCTCCGGCGTCGATGAGTGTCGGCTCCGCGCCGCGTGCCAGATACGCGTTACAGGTGAAACTCTCCGCCCCGGCAGTGACGTTGACGACGTTCATACCGATCAGTGGGCTGCCCGCGGCTTGAATCTGGGGCCCACCCTGGCGGTCGTGTTTATTGTAGCTGGCCAGCTGATTCGGACAACAAGAAAGCCCCGGCTGGACGAGGGCGCGGGACACGAGACGCGATGCGCTATGCGCCTCGGCACGCGCGAACAGCGCGGAACGTGGGTCTGTGGACCATGCGAGCGGGCCAACGGCCCGCGAGCAGACGGCGCCGCGTGCCGTGAGCAGACACCACAGGCCGGAGGCCGAGGAGTGTGGTTCCAAAGAGGGTAGCTTTTTTATTATACCGGAAGGGCTGTGCCTCGGTAGCCCGCGGAGCTTTGCTCGCTCTCCCGGAAACCGCTGATTTCCGGAGACAGCGACCGCACCGAGTCCCGCGAGCGCCGAACGGAGTGGGCTGTGAGACAGATGCTCGAGGCTTTTTGTTGATTTCATCAGTGCGTTTGCTCGCTCCTTCCTAATTGGACACCACCCCCTCACACGACTGTGACAGGCACACCCATGGTACACCCTCCCGATTGCCGAGCGTTTTTTTACCACCAATCACTAAACCTCAGATGTACATGGGGTTCGGGAGCTACGACGAGACAGAACAGGGCAATCAGGAGTACGACACAGACTTCGAGGACGAGGACGGCGTCAGCGCCGAGGAAAACACCCACGACGGTGACGTGGAGTTCGAATTCACCGCCTCGAACGACGAACTACTGGACCGGTTGGAGGACATCAAGGAGAACACGTAGCTGTGAAAGCCGGGGTCCGGGCCCTCGGTGTCGCAGAATCCTACCGGCACGAGCACAGTACACTTGCGGGCGCCGTCGTCCGCGCGGACCGAATCGTCGACGAGTTCGTTTTCGACACCTGTACCGCCGGCGACACCGACGCAACCGACAGTATCACGGCGCTGTTTGACCGGCTGGACCGGCCCGACGTTCGGTACATCCTCGTCGCCGGCATCGCCCCCGCGTGGTTCAACGTCGTCGACCTGCACGCGCTGGCCGGCGCCGCCGACCGGCCGGTTGTTTCGGTGAGCTTCGAGGCGAGCGACGGGCTGGCCGACGCGATACGCGAGCACTTCAAGGGGCGCGCAGCGAGTCGACGACTCGCGACCTATCACGCCCAGCCTGACCGCCACCCGGTGTCGGTCAACGGCGACACTGTCTACGTCCGCAGCGTCGGGCTCGCCGACGCCGAGGCCGCGGATGTGGTCCGGGGATTCACGCCCGAGGGCGGTCGCCCGGAGCCGCTTCGGGTCGCCCGGCTGGCCGCGCGCGCCGCCGACGGGTTCCGTCGCGGTACCGACGCTGCGCCCGGCGGACAGTAGCTTCTTTGTGGCTGCTTGCCCTCCGGTGGGTATGGACGATGGCGACGACCCACGTGCCTCCATGGACGGACTGACCGTCTCGGGCTGTAAGCGCTGTCCCGACCTCGTCGACTCCCGGAGTCGAATCGTCGACGGGACCGGCCCGGCCGACGCCGCCCTCCTCTTCGTCGGCGAAGCACCCGGCGCGAACGAGGACAAACAGGGCGAGCCGTTCGTCGGTCGCAGCGGCGACGTGTTAGACGACACCCTCCGGGACGTGGGACTCAACCGCGGGGACGTGCGCATCACCAACTGCGTGCGGTGTCGGCCGCCGGACAACCGCGACCCGCAAGCCGAAGAACTCGCTAGCTGCCGGCCCTACCTGGCGGCGGAAATCCAGCAGGTCGACCCCGAACTGTTGATCACGCTCGGGAAGGTCCCGGCCCAGCACCTGCTCGGGCGGGACGTGGCCGTCACCGGCGAGGCCGGCGAGGTGTACGATGCCGACATCGGCGGCCGGGTCCAGCGGCTGCTGGTCTGTGTCCATCCCGCAGCGACGTTGTACGACCCCTCGCAGAAAGATACCTTCGAACGAACGCTGCGGAAAGCTGCCGGGTACGCCGGGGACGGCGGTCAGTCGACGCTCGGGGAGTTCTAGCGGCCGGTCCCGAGCCACTTCTTGGGGTTGAACAGTCCTTTGAGCGCGTCCAGCAGCGTGGAGCCGTGGTCCTCGCCGGGGCGCAGATACGCCCGGATGCGCGAGGAAATGAGCTCGATGCTCAGGACGATAACAATGACCATCACGATGCCCGCAGCCGCGCTTTTGTAGCCGGCGCTGAGCAGGCCGAGTTGGTTGTCGATGTACATTCCGAGGCCGCCAACGCCGAGGACGCCCAGCGTGATGGCGATGCGGGTGTTGATTTCGAGGATGTACAGCGTCCACGCGATAAAGGCGGTGCGAACCTGGCTCAACATGCCGAAGACGACGACCTGGGCGCGGCTGCCGCCGGTCGAGCGGACCGCTTCGATGGGGCCGTCGTCGATTTCTTCGAGTTCGTCGGTAAAGAGCCGGCCCAAGTTCCCGATGGTGTCGGTCGTGATGGCGAGAACACCCGTCGCGGGGCTGATACCGAAGATGGGGATATAGATGAGCGTCCAGACGATGGCCGGAATCGCACGAATCGTCGACATCGTCCCACGGAAGATGAAATTAAACGGGAAGGGCACGACGCGCTCGGAGCCGAGCACACCGAACACCAGCGCGAGCGGGAATCCGAGGACGGTCCCGGCAAAGCCGGCGGCGACGGTGGTGTAGGCCGCCGAGATGATGACGTTCCCGTTGCCCGCCTGGGCCTGTGCGAGCGTGTCCATGATATGGGTCGGCCAGATACCGGGAATCAGCCCCCACAGCAGGCCAAATTCCCAGGTCGTCAGCGTGACGACGAGCGCCTCGAGCCCGGTAATCTCGTTTTCTTTGGTGTGGGTCGTCAGATCGACGAAGTTCGGCGGGAGCAGCCCGTTGACGAACTTGCCGAACTGCGTTTGTGCGCGCTGGGTGGTCAGCTGTGCGAACTCGAAGCCGAGGAAATTAAGAAAGACGAAGTAGGTCAGGTATATAAGCCCGGCGAAGGCGCCGACGTAGAGCCCGCGGCGTATCATCCGGCGACGCCACAAGCTGTCTTTTGCGTCGCTGATGCGTCCCGTCTCCGAGGAGGTGGCGTCGTCGGTCGCCATCTATGACTCGCCCCCCGTGGTGGTCGCTGTCGGCTCGGCGCTCTCATCGAGGAGTTGCTCGGCGGATTCCTCGCCTACGGTCTGGACCGCTTCGTCCTCCTCGTAGTAGATGTCCGAGACAACATCCATTGTCAGGTCCTCTTTGGTGCCGTCGAAGACGATGTCGCCGTCGCGAAGGCCGACGAACCGTTCGCCGAAGGCGCGGGCGATGTTGACCTGGTGGAGGCTGGTGATGGTTGTCAACTCGCGCTCGTCGGCGGCCGCCCGGAGATAGCTCATCACGTCCTCGGCGGCCTTTGGGTCCAGGCTAGCGACCGGCTCGTCCGCGAGCAACAGCTGTGGGCGCTGTGTGAGCGCCCGCGCGATGCCGACCCGCTGTTGTTGACCGCCGCTCATGCTGTCGGCCCGCTGGCTCGCCTCCTCCAACAGCCCGACCGTATCGAGCGCCTCCAGCGCGGTCTCCTCGTCGGAATCGTCGTACTGAGTAACGAGACTTCGGAAGGTGCCGGTCCGGTTGAGCGCGCCGGTCAGCGTGTTCCGGAACGCGCTCATGCTCTCGACGAGGTTGTGCATCTGGAACACCATCGCCACGTCCGGGCGCGTGTTTGTCACCTGTTCGTCCCCGACATAGATGTCGCCCGAGGTGGGTGCTTCGAGCCCGTTGAGCAGCCGGAGCAGCGTTGACTTCCCGGCGCCGGAGGGACCAAGCAGGATGAGGAACTCCCCGTCCTCTACGGTCAACGAGACATCGTCAAGCGCGACGGTCTCCTCGCTGTAGACTTTCGAGACGCCGTCGATTGTGATTGTGGCCATTTGAGTTTCTCTTTGGGTCAGTAGCGGATAAAAATGTGCGAGGTTGTCCGAGCTCAGTTACCGAAGATGTCGGCGCTGTAGCCGAGCGTCTCCGCCTTCTCGACGACCGGGTCGTAGGTCTCGCCACTCGCCTCGCGGACGCCGCTGAACCACAGGTCGTCCTCTGTGCCTTCCTCGCCGTCCTTCCCCCAGTACAGCGACTGCTCGGCCTCGGTGAAGGCCTCCTGAATCCTCGTCTTCTCATCGTCATCGAGTTGCGGGGAGACCATAATCGGGGCGCGCGGGATGCCGGAGGCCTGTTCGACTTCCTCGACGCCGTCGACGTAGCCGCTCCGGTCGTCGTTGGCGACGATGAAGTAGCCGACACCTGCCGCGTCGACGGTGCCGGATTTCAGGGCTTCGGCTGCCTGGCCGTGGGTCGACCAGCTCGGCTCGAAGTCGGCGCCTGCCGGGGAGCCCGGCTCGTCGGGGACCGAGAGCCCGGCTTCTTTGAGCATCCCGAGTGGGTACAGCGACCCACTGGCGCTCAGTCGGTCCGCGAAGGCGACTTTCTTCCCCTCGAGGTCGTTCAGCGAACTGATGCCCGTCTCGGGTCGGGTGACGATGACACTCGAGTAGGTCCAGCTCCCATAGCCTTTCCGCTGGAGGAGAATCTCCCCGTCACCGGTGTTGACGCCGAGTGCGGCCGCGAACGGGCCGGTCTCGGCGATGTCACCGGTCCCCGACCCGAGCGCGGTCAGGGTCGCCGCGTAGTTTTTGGCGTACTGCATCTCCGCGGTGTCGACCTCGTCGATGTAGTTGTTGAGTCTGTTCCTGATCGGGGTGTACTGGGCGCGCAGTCGGTCCTGTGGTTCGGAGGGGGACATCAGGAACTTGATTTTCCCGTCGACGTACGGATCCGAACTCCCGCCGCTATCGTCGCCGCCGAGACAGCCCGCGAGGGCACCGACTGTTGTTGCTGCGCCGATACTTTTCAGGACGCTCCGTCGATTCGGCATACCCACGCTATTGGTAGACCCAAAATAAAACTTTCATATCTTGTCAACGTTTGCACCATACAGATATATAGTTTATATATCAATTAAACCGTCGCTCTCCTGCGATTACGGTCATTCGGCAGTACTTTCAGCGCTGGTACATATTTTGTTTCGGTGCGGAACCCATCAAAGAGCGGATTATTCGGGGCTGTCCGGCGCCACACGCACGAACCCACGGCGGGCCTGGCGGCCGGGTCGGCCAACGCGTCGGGGCCGTCGCCGGTCGGTGGCAGGGCGACAGCCGGGCACGCCCGACGACGCCTGATCTGAAGGCAAACGCACTTACCCGGGCCACGTCTACGGGCACGTATGGGCACCACCCAGACGGCCGCCGAGGTGGTCGTCGTCGACTACGGACTCGGCAACCTGCGGAGCGTGACCCGCGGGCTCGAACGCGCGGGGGCAGCGGTCGAGCTCTCCGCTGACCCCGACACCCTGGGCACGGCCGACGGCATCGTCCTCCCGGGCGTTGGCGCGTTCAGCGAAGGGATGGAAAACGCCGGGCCGTTCCGGGAGACGCTGGCGGCCGAAGCCGACGCCGGGACGCCACTGTTCGGTATCTGTCTCGGGATGCAGATGCTGCTGACCACCAGCGAGGAGGCCGACCACGCGGGCGAGGGCGACGCAGAGGGCCTTGACCTCGTTCCCGGCAACAACGTTCACTTCCCGGAGACGGTGAAGGTGCCACAGATGGGCTGGAACGAACTTGATGTCCAGCGCGACCACCCGCTCGTCGAGGGGGTCGATGGGGAGTACGCCTACTTTGTCCACTCCTACTACGCCGACCCGGAGGACGACGCTGCTGTCGTCGCGACCACCGACTACGGCCTCGACTTCCCGAGCATCATCGCCAACGAGGCGGGTACCGTCTTTGGCACACAGTTTCACCCGGAGAAGTCGGGCGAGACGGGCCTGCAGATCCTGCGCAACTTCGTCG
>CAZOQK010000020.1:0-18354 GCA_964581735.1 uncultured Halobacteriales archaeon
AGCCGGATTCAGGGCGAAGAAGGCTATCACGTCGAACACGCCGAGAGCTGGCTGCGACGGATGGCCCACGACAGCGACACCAACCGCCGTGTCCAGAGCGCACTTGACCGGCTGTACCCGTACGCGCTGACGCTGTTCGAACCCGTCGGTGACGTGGAAGACGACATCGTCGACCTCGGTGTCCGGACCATGACCCTCGACGAGATGCGCGAGGAGTGGAAGGACCGTCTCACCGAGTTCCTCACCGATTTAGGCTTTGAAATGCCGACCCACGAGGAACCGGCCACGCCCATCGGGCGCGATAACAACCACACCGAGCACTGGGAAGACCTGTTCGAGGAGATGGTCTCCTCGTACCGTAACCTCGGCCGACACGAGGCAACCAAGCTCATGGACCCTGAAGAAGATGAGTAGCGACTACGACCGGCCACGGGCCGACACCAACGCGGAACCGTGTTCGTACACGGAGTACGATACCAAAGAGCGTGCGGCGGGCGACGTGCCCGCAACCGGCGACGGGGCCGAAGGCCTCGAACGCGATGTCTGGGCCGCGCTCTACAAAGTCGAAGACCCGGAGATGCCCGTCAGTGTCGTCGACCTCGGGCTCATCTATGGGCTGGAACTCGACGACGGCGAGGCGACAATCGACATGACGCTGACCTACAGCGGCTGTCCCGCTCGGGAACTCATCCTCGAGGATGTCGAGCGGGCCGCCGGAAGCGTCGACGGCATCGACAGCGCGGACGTGCGTCTGGTCTGGTCACCCGACTGGTCCATCGACCTCGTCACCGAGCAGGGCAAAGATGCACTCCGTGACTTCGGGATGAGTTTCGACCAATGAGCGAACCCGACCCAAGCGTCACGACCAGCGGCGAGATGACTGGTGCCGAGTGCCCATACTGTGGATCGACCGATACCGAACGGAAACACCCCTGTGGCCCCTCCCGGTGTCAGTCCATCCACTACTGCAACGAGTGTCTCCAGCAGTTCAAGAAGTTCGAATAACGCGACTTCGCGGTGCCGTCGTTTTAATTTCTGCTCGATACCCAGAACTATAACCTGCCCGAAAATTCTGCACAGTCGAAAGTTTTTTATTCCAAGCGCCTCACATTGGATATGGGGACGCACGCTGCGTCACAGCCAGTCTGAAACCGCAAGAGCGCCCCCAGCCTCCCGACTGCACCCACCACCCCATCGTCATCGGGATGTCATTCGAGTTCGTCGTATCCGGATTCGTACCCGGCCCGGCGGCCGGCGTTCCGCATGCCCCAGTCGCGGAGCGCCACGCCGGGGACGCATTTTAGACTGCGACCATCACCCACACCACCGATTGGTACACTACTGACGAGGCGCTGACCTGGCATCCCGGCGGCTGGCGCTCATATACTCGGTAGAGCAAAGACAACAGCGCGATCGACCGCAGGTAACGGGTTATCCTCAGCCTGTCAGCCGAGGTTGATGTGGACGTTTTTGACCTCAGTGTAGGTCCGGATAGCCTCTTCACCCTGCGCGCGGCCGTGACCGCTCATCTTCGTGCCGCCGAAGGGTGTCTGTGGCCACGTGTTTGGCGTCTCGTTGACCATGACCATCCCGTAGTCGAGCCTGTCGGCGACGGTGTGGGCACGGGTCAGGTCGTTGGTCCAGACACACGATGTCAGCCCGAAGGGTGAGTCGTTGGCGACCTCAATGGCCTCTGCCTCGTCCTCGACTTCGATGACCGACAGCACCGGCCCGAAGATTTCTTCCTGTGCGACGGTCATGTCGTTGGTCACGTCGGACAGCACCGTCGGCTCGACGAAGTGACCCACGTCCTTGTCCTCAGGGATACCGCCACCAGCCGCGACGGTTGCACCCTCCTCGCGACCGATGTCGATGTATTCAAGGACTTCCTCCTGCTGGCTCTCGTTGACGACCGGACCCATCTGCCCGTCGTCGTCGATGCCGCCGCCGACGGGGATGTTCTCCGCGATAGTCGCCATCTTGTCGACCATCTCGTCGGAGACATCCTCGTGGACAACCAGCCGGGAGTTGGCCCAGCACATCTGGCCCGCGTTCATGAAGATGCCGTACTGCACGCCGCGCGAGGCAGCATCGAGATCAGCGTCCGGGAAGACAACGGCCGGTCCCTTGCCGCCGAGTTCGAGCGTCGCGTCGGCGACGGCCTCGGCAGCGTCCTTCTGGATGGACTTGCCGATGCCGGTCGAACCGGTGAAGGTGACGTGGTCGACGCCCTCGTGGCTGGCGAGCGCACTGCCGGCGCCGGACCCGGAGCCGGGGACGACGTTGACGACGCCGTCGGGAAGGCCGGCTTTCTCCGCGGCCTTGGCGTAGTACAGCGCTGACAGCGGCGTGACGCTGGAGGGTTTGAGAACGACCGTGTTGCCCGTCGCCAGCGCCGGCGCGACGCCGCGTCCAGCCAGCTGGAAGGGGTAGTTCCACGGGGAGATGTGGGCGGTGACCCCGACCGGGTCACGCTTGGTGTAGTTGAGCCGGGAGTCTGAGACGGGGATTTCCCCGCCTTCGACCTTGTCCGACCAGCCAGCGTAGTACCGGAACGTATCGACGACCATGTCCATCTCCATCCCGGCCTCGAAGGGGGTTTTGCCGTTGTCGTGGGACTCGACCATCGAAATCTCGTCTTTCATCTCGTCGATGGCGTCGCCCATCTCCCGGACGTGTTCACGGCGTACGTCGGGGTCCATCGTGCGCCACTCCGAGTCGCGCTCGACGGCTGCCGCTGCCGCCGCGACCGCGTCGTCGACATCGGACTTGTCGGCCTTCTGGACTGTCGCGTACGGCTCTTCAGTCGCCGGGTCAACGGACGTGATTGTCTCGCCGCTGTTCGCTTCGCGCCACTCTCCGCCGATATACAGCTCTGTAGGACCGGAATACTCCATTACAGGCACACAATCGGTAGCCGCCGTCTTAATGATTTTTGTTGTCCACCCGGCCGCTCCCGCCCGGCTACGGCTCCTCGTTCGAGTGGATGGTCAGGTCGGACCGGGGGTAGGCAACACACAGCAGCGCGTACCCCTGCTGTTTCTCCCACTGCGTGAGCACGCGTTCCTCGCTTTGGTCGACCTCGCCCTCGACTTTCGCGCTGCAGGACGCACAGACCCCCTGCAGACACGAGTAGGTGAGGTCGACCCCCTCGTCGAGCGCCGCTTCGAGGATGTACTCGTCTTCGGCCACCTCGACTTCGACGCCCTCGTCGACGAACTCGCAGGTGTACGTCTCGGCGCTGTCGCTCCCGCTGTCGGCCGATTCGGCCGTGCCCGCCCCGTCGGCCCGGACCGGACAGTCACAGTCCGTCCCGCCCGCGTCGCCCGGCTGGTCGTCTCGCATACTCTCTCACCTCACAGCTCCTTCTCGTAGACGGCTTCCATCGGTCGCATGCCGAACGACTCGTAGACCGCTGCTTCGGCGACGCCGTGGAGCACGTCGATGCGCCAGAAGTCCATCTCCCGCTCGCGGAACCACTCCTCTGCGGCCTCGAGCAGGGCCCGACCGACGCCCGCGTCGCGGTACGCCTCGTGGACGTAGTGGCCGTACACCTGACCGTGCTTGCCGAAGTTGAACACCGGGTGGCCGCCGACGACCCGCGCCTCCAGCGCGCCGACCACCTCGCCGTCGCCGTCCTCCGCCAGCAGGATGTCGCCGCGCGAGGACTCGACGAGGCTGGTAGTGAAATACGTCCGCCACTTCTCGCGGCCGCCCTCCTCGATGGTAAAGCGCTCGTCGTAGTCGGCCAGCGTCTCGGCGTAGCCGTTCCACAGCGCCATGATCTCCTCGGCGTCGTCTTCAGTTGCTGTCCGAACCGTCGCGTCGACCGTCGTCTCGTATTCCGTGCTCATGGTTATCCGAATCGCTCGAAGGGGCTCTCGCAGCTCTCGCAGTAGTATATCGTCCGACACAGTGACGGCCCGCGGGCGTTCTCGACGTGGGTCGCCGTCGAGTCGCAGTACGGGCAGGCGATTCCGTCGTCGGCCGCCGGGCGCCCGGCGTTTTCGTCCATCGCGGCGTTGACGCCCTGTCCGCCCCCGGTCCCCTCGGGGTCGGTCGGGGTCATCTCACTCACCCCTCCCGCTGAGCGAGCAGGCAAAGCCAGCCTCGCCGAGCCGCTCGCGGCCGGTCTCGGTCATGTCCTCGGGCGACCACTGCTCGGAGTAGTCCAGTTCCACACTGACCGTTTCCGCGCCGTCGAGCAGTTCAAGCCGCCGCTCGGCCATCTTCATCATTATCTCCTTGGCCGGACATCCCGTGTAGGTCAGCGTCATCTGCACCTCGACGGCCCCGTCCTCGACCTCGACGTCCCGGATGAGGCCCAAATCCACCAGGCTCACCGGCAGCTCCGCGTCCTCGACGTCCTCCAGGGCGGTCCAGACGTCGTCCTCGTCGAGGGCGCCCTCGACCTCGTACTCCGGGAAGGCGTCCTCGACGGCGTCGAGTTCGAAGCCGGGGGCGTTCCGTTCGAGCATGTCTGTGACGTCCATGGTCATGCGGGCACGTCGATTCCCTGCTCGCGGACCTCGCGGGTCTCGGCGAGCAGTTCGTCGAGGTCGGCGGTGTGTTTCCCGACGCGGCCCGCGCCCACGTCGTCGACATCCGTCTCGGGCACGTCGTAGCCGTACGCGTCCAGGGTTCCGGTCACTTCGTCGACGAACGCCGCGCGCTGCTCGTCGAGCGAGCGCGCGTAGACGCCCGCCTCGACGAAGTCGATGTCCTCGGGTCCCGACGCGAAGAAGGCGACGGCGTCGACCCAGTTCTCGTCGATGGCGCGCTGGACGCGCTCGGTGCTGTCGGCCTCGTCGGCCAGCGACTCCAGCCAGACCTCGCCGTGTTCGGCGTGGAACTCCTCTTCCTGGTCGACTTTCTCCAGATAGCCCGCGAGCGACTCGTCGCGCTCTCGGAGGTCGCCGTCCAGCAGCGCACCCGTTCGGATGTCGTCGGCCACGTCGAAGAAGTACTGCCGGACGACGGTGTCGGCCCAGTCGGCGAACTCGCGTTCGACCAGCTGGACGTTGCGAAACTCCGACGGTTCGCGCCCGTACGCCAACCCGTCGAGGGTCGACCCGACGAGGTCCGCCGCTTCCTCGTAGAGCGCCTCGGCGTGGCCGAGTTCGTCCTGAGCAATGTTGCCCATCGACACGTCCTCCTCGACGGTGGGCGCGACGCCGGTCCAATCGGAGAGCCGGTTCCCCATCACGTGGTCGTCGTCTGCCATCTCCAGCAGGGCCACTGCGAGACCCTGCTCGAAGCCGTCCAGTTCGGCAGTGCCGATATCGGTGATTTCGGTGGTCGTCATGCCGGGAAGCCCTCCACGTCGTAGCCCTCGTCTTTCCGGTACTCCTTCTCGAGGGTGCCGCCGTAGGCGGCGCCCTCGCCGATTTCCTCCATGTCCGCCTCACAGACGACGACGAGGTTGTCCGTCTGTTTCCGGCGGGCGTAGTTCTCGCGGGCGAACATCTTCGCGAGCTCGGCGCTTTTGGCGTCGACGCTGCCGACCTCGGTCAGCGGCGCGCCCGAGCGCTGGCGGCGGAACACGTAGTAGACGTTCTCGGCTGGCGTGCCCGTCATCTCAGGCCACCCCCGCTGCGCGCCGGACCCAGTCGTTGTCTTCCAGCGCGGCCTGCCGGTCGGCCAGGCGCTCGTCGTTCATCGGGCCGTTGCCGCGCGAGACTTCGACGAAGCGGTCCCAGTCCTGCTCGGTGTAGTTCCACCGCTCGGCCTCCTCGTCGTACTCCAGTTTGTCGTCGGGCAGCTCCAGCCCGTACTTCTCCAGTTTCGGCACGTAGAACTCGTCGAGATACTGCTGTCGGAGTTCGTCGTTGCTTTTGACCTTCAGCCCCCACTCCATCAGTTCGTCCGTGTGGTCGGACATGTGGTCGCGCGGGCCGAAAAACTGTAGCGTCGGCTCGTACCAGCGGTTGACCGCCTCCTGTATCATCTGCTGTTCCTTCTCGGAGCCGGTCGCCAGCGAGCGGACGATGTCCTCGCCGTGTTTGACGTGGAACGACTCCTCGTAGCAGATTTTCCGGAGGCCGCGGGCGTACGGCGCGTACGAGGAGCCGGTCAGCGACCCCTGTCGGAACATCGCCGCGCCGTCGATGAACATCGCGATGTAGCCCGCGTCGGCCCACGTCTTCGTCGGATAGTTGAACACCGTCGTGTATTTGGCCTCGCCGTTGACCAGCTCGTCGAGCATCTCCTTGCGCGTTTTCTGTCCCAGCGTCTCGGCGACGCGATAGAGGACCTGCGCGTGGCCCGCCTCGTCCTGGACCTTCGCGCTGATGGCGCGCTTTCGCTGGAGCGAGGGCGCCTTCTTTATCCACTTCTTTTCGGGCAGCGTCCCCACGATTTCGCTGTTCGCGTGGAACTGAATCATCCGCTGGGCGGCCCGCTTGTACTCCTCGGGGAGGTCCCCCGTCGGCTCGACCTGTTCACCGTTCCGGACGCGTTCTTTGAGCGTTTCGTCGGTCGTCATGTGCGTCTGTACATAGGCCGGGGATGAGCCATAGAGGTACATCGCTCTATGGAGCGGGGTTTACATCCCCTCGCTAATCCACCAGTCTCCCCATCGGAATTCCGGGGGCTTGACCCACCGAATCGGCCGTTCTCGATTTACATATAAAGCCACAACATAGGCGGGGCTAGATTGATGCGCGAATCCGAGGGAGTTGTGGATATGATAGACGAATGTCTCGTCGTGGAGTTCACCGTGGCCGGGAACGACTGCCCGGTCGTCGAGGCGACCGACGACCACGACGTCGTGGTCGACGAGACCCCGCCAGCCCACCGCGACGACGAGCGCACGCTGTTGCACTTTCACGCCGAGGGGGACGTCGAGGAGTTCGTCGGGACCCTCGACGGCGAAGAGGAAATCGACTACCTGCAGGTCGCGGAGGGCGGGAGCGTCGCGCAGTGTCGCTGTCTGTTACACGACGGCTGTGTCCTGCGGGTGCTGACGACGGCCGGATTCATGCCCCACGAGATACGCATCGTCGACGGCGTCGAGCGCTTTCGCGGCTCCGTCGTCGGCCGGGACGTGCTCCGCGAGGTCATCCAGACCGCCCAGGGGATGGGGAACGTCACACTGGAACGGGTCGCAGAGGTCACCGCCGAGGACCCGGCGGAGGCCGGACTCGACACGACCATCGAGAGCAGCCTCACGAAACAGCAACGCGAGGCGCTGGTCGCGGCGCTGGAGCGGGGGTATTTCGACGTGCCACGCGGGACGACGGCGACCGAGGTCGCCGAAGCGCTCGGCATCAGCAAATCGTCGTTTCTCGGCCGCCTCAAACGCGCCCAGCGGACGGTGTTCGAGCAGCTGCTCGCGGGAACCTGAGCCTTACTCGTCGCGCTTCTTGATGAGGAACTTCATGTCGCCCTCGAAGACGGTCGTCCCCTCCTGGTTTTCCATCTCCGTGTCAAGGACGACCATCCCCACGTCCTCGCGGCCAACCTCCTTCTTGTTGGAGACTTCCATCTCTAGCTGGAGTGTGTCGCCGATGTTGACGGGGTTTGGCAGGTCCATGTAGTTCATGCCCAGGAAGGCGTAGGCGGTTCGCTCGACGATGCCGGTCCGGTAGACGAAGCCGGTGGCCTGGACGAACGTCATGGGGCCGTGGGCGATGCGCTCGCCGAAGTCCTGCTCTTCGGCGTACTCCTTGTTCGTGTGGAGTTCGGTCCAGTCACCCGACAGCGCCGAGTGCATGACGAAATCGGACTCGGTGACTGTGCGACCGACGCTGATAAACTCCTCTCCCTCTTCGAAGTCCTCGAAGTGATGTGGCTCGTAACTGTACGCCATACCCTGAGTATCTTTCAGCCCACGTAAATAGCTTTATTCTCGCCGCCCGCTCCGATACGTATTTATCGCCGCTCGTGATACGTGAGAGCGTATGTCAGGAGTCTCCGAAGAGACGCGCGAGCGCATCCAGTCGGATGCCTTTTGCGAGACGCTCGGTATCGACATCGTCGAACTGGACGCGGGCTACGCCCGGACGGAACTGACAATCACCGAGGACCTGCTGAACTTCCACGGGACGCCCCACGGCGGCGCGATTTACTCGCTTGCCGATGCCGCCTTCGCCGCGGCGTCGAACTCCCACGGCGAGACGGCGGTGGCACTGGAGACGAACATCTCCTATTTGGAAGCCGTCGATATCGGCGAGACGCTCTCTGCCACTGCCGAGGAGACACATCTAGCCGGGAGAACTGCCGAGTACGAAATCGAAGTGACCGACGAGAGCGACGACCGGATCGCGACGTTCCGCGGTCGCGTCTACCGGATGGAATAAAAAAGCGGCTGTGTTCGCGGGAGCGATTCGACGACCGGCGCCCGCAGAGGCGACTTACTCGCGGTGGTCGTAGACGCGCTGGACCTTGCCGACTTCCGAGCGGGCGATGCCGCCCGGTTCGACCAGGTCGAGTTCGTCGGGGGTGAACTGCAGGACGTTATCCAGCCGTTCGGCAATCTCCTTCTCGAGTGACTGTCGGCTGTCCGTGGCGTCTTCCTCCGTCTCGACGGTCAGTTCCATCACGTCGAGACTCCCCTCGCGGTGGAGGTCGATGCGGTAGTGTGGCGCGACGCCCTCAATGTCGAGGATGACATGCTCGATTTCGCTCGGGTAGAGGTTGACGCCACGGACGATGAGTAGGTCGTCGGCACGGCCGGTGACGTTGTCCATCCGGACCAGGGTCCGTCCGCACTCACACTCGTCGTAATTGAGGGTGGTGAGGTCCCCGGTCCGGTACCGCATGACCGGCAACGCCTCCTTCGAGAGCGTCGTGAGGACGAGTTCCCCCTCCTCGCCTTCCTCGACCGGTTCGCCGGTCTGTGGGTCGACGACTTCAGGCAGGAACCGGTCTTCCCAGATGTGCAGGCCATCTTGGGCTTCGTGGCACTCACAGGAGACACCTGGCCCGACAATCTCCGAGAGGCCGTAGATATCGATACCGTTGACGCCGAGGCGCTGTTCGATTTCCTCGCGCATCGGGTCCGTGCAGGGTTCAGCCCCGAAAATGATAGTCGAAATCGGGAGGTCGGCGGGGTCGTGGCCCATCTCCTCGGCGGTCTCTGCCAGATACAGCGCATAGGAGGGCGTGCAGGTGAACACGTCACTCTCCAGGTCGGTCATCAGCTCGACCTGGCGCTGGGTCTGGCCGCCGCCGATGGGGATGACGGTCGCGCCCAGTTCCTCGACACCGTAGTGGAGCCCGAGGCCGCCGGTAAAGAGCCCGTAACCGTATGCGTTCTGGACGGTATCGCCCGCTTTGGCGCCGCTTGCTGCCAGCGAGCGGGCGACGACCTCGCTCCAGACCTCAATGTCTCCGTCGGTGTAGGAGACGATCTTTGGCTTGCCGGTCGTGCCCGACGAGGCGTGGATGCGTGTGACATCCTCGTCGTCGACGGCGAACAGCCCGTTGGGGTATTCGTCCCGGAAGTCCTCTTTCGTGGTCATCGGGAGCTTCTGTACGTCGTCGGCGCTCTGGATGTCCTCGGGCGCGACACCCATCTCGTCCAGCTGCTCCCGGTAGAACTCGACGTTCTCGTAGGCGTTCTCGACTGTCTCGCGGAGTCGGTCCGCTTGCAGTTCGCGCAGTTCCTCGCGGTCCGACGCCTCTACCTGCTTGTACACCATGTGTCACCCCAAGATTGCGCAACGAGCATCAAAATGGTTTGGGTATAATTCCCCAGGTTCGCGATGTATCGTCTCGTCTCACACTCGCGGAGTGCCCTGCAACGACAGCCTGTCCGGGGCGGCAACGAGGTGTACTTCCGGAGGAAAAGCTATTTTTCCGCACCCCCGGTACGAGTGGGTATGCGAGATGCCTATATAATCGGCGCCGGGCAGACGCCGTTCGGCGCCATGCCCGAGGATAGCTACCGCTCGCTGTTTACCGCGGCTCTCTCGGAGGCCATCGACAGCGTTCCCAACGGAATCAACGATGAGGACATCGATGAGGCCGTCGTCGGCTCGCTGGGCGTCGGCGGGCGCCAGCTCGGGTTGTCGGGCCCAGCGGCGACCGAACACGCCGGTCTCCACGGCATTCCGAGTTCCCGCATCGAGAATGCGTGTGCGGCCTCCGGCTACGCCGTGCGACAGGCTGTCCAGGCCGTCAAAAGTGGGATGGCGGACGTGGCTATCGGTGGCGGCGTCGAGTCGATGACCGACATGAGCAGCGACGTGACAAAATACTGGCTGGGCGTCTCCGGTGAAACCGAGTGGGAGCGCCTGACCGGAACCACCTTTTCTGGCGTCTACGCACAGATGGCATCCGCGTACATGGACGAGTACGACGCCACGACCGAACACCTCTCGATGGTCGCGGTCAAAAACCACGAGAACGGCGCGAAAAACCCCAAGGCCCACCTCGGCTTCGAGTGTTCGCTCGAGGACGCCGTCGACGCACCCGTAGTGGCGGACCCGCTGAACCTCTATCACTGCTGTCCGACCTCCGACGGGGGCGCTGCCGTCCTCGTCGCCAGCGAGAATGTCGTCGACCAGTACACTGACGACCCCATCCGCGTCGCCGGCGTCGGCGCGGCAAGCGAGCGGGTCGGCCTCTTCCAGCGGGACACCTACACCGCCATCTCCTCCTCGGAGCGCGCCGCCGAGCGCGCCTACGAGATGGCCGGTATCGACCCCGACGACCTCGACTTCGCCGAGGTTCATGACTGCTTTGCCATCGCCGAACTGCTCGCCTACGAGGACCTGGGCTTCTGTGACCGGGGCGAGGCGCCACAGCTGTTGGAAGACGGAACGACGGAACTCGGCGGGGAGATGCCGGTCAACACCTCCGGCGGGCTGAAATCGAAGGGCCACCCCATCGGCGCGACCGGTGCCGGACAGGTCACAGAGGCGTTCAAGCAACTCAGCGGCAAGGCCGGCGACCGCCAGGTCGAGGACGCCACGATAGGGCTGACCCACAACGTCGGTGGGAGTGGCGGCGGTGCGGTCGTCCACGTCCTCGAACGGGAGGTGGCACAATGAGCGAGACCCGACTCGCGGCCATCGGCGCGTACACCCCCCGACTGCGCATCCCTGCCGAGGAGTTCGAAGAGGCGTGGGGGAGTTTCGACGCGGCGGGCGTCGAACAGAAGGCCGTCCCCGAGGCCGACGAAGACGCCCTGACGATGGGTATCGAGGCCGCAAAGCGCGCACTCGCTGCGGCCAGCTACGACGGCTCTGCCCTCTCGCATCTGGCCTTCGCCACGACGACGCCACCGATGGCCGAGGAGGACCTCACCGCGCGGCTCGTGAGCGTCCTTGGCGCGCCCGACGGGGTGACCACACAGACGATGACCGGCAGCACCCGCGCCGGCGCGCAGGCACTCGATGCGGCACTCGACGCTGGCCCGTGGAGTGATGGCGTGGGGTTGGTCGTGGTCAGTGACTGTCCAAAAGGGGACCCCGACAGCAGTATCGAACACGCCGCCGGCGCGGGCGCCGCTGCCCTCGTCCTCGACGGCGACGGCCCCGGACGCCTCCTTGACCGTGCCTCCCATGTCGAACCCTATCCCGGCACGCGGTTCCGGACGTGCGGCGACGACGAAACGGCCGGCCTCGGTGTCACCCAGTACAATAGGGAGGCGTTCATGACCGCACTTGGCGGGGCCGCCGACGCGCTCGAGGAATCCACCGACGATGTCGAGGCGGCCGCCGTCCAGTCGCCTGACGGCAAACTGCCCTACCGCGCCGCCGGCGCACTCGGCGTCGATACCGGCACGATCGCCGCCGCGGAGACGGTGAGTTCCCTCGGCGACACCGGTGTGGCGAGTGTCTTCCTCGGCGCGGCGACGGCTTTCACGGCGGAGGCTGAGCGTCTCCTGCTTGCAGCATACGGGAGCGGTGCCGGGGCAAACGCCATGATCGTCGACGGCCCGGTGCCGGTCGGGAGCGCACTCGAGGGCGGGACCGACCTGTCCTACGCGGAGTACCTCCGGCGTCGCGGCGAGATCACCAGCGACGAACCGGAGGGTGGCGGCGCGTACGTCAGCGTCCCCTCCTGGCAGCGGACCATCGACCAACGCCACCGGCTGGTCGCCGGCCGTTGTCCCGCGTGTGGGGCGCTGAACTTCCCGCCGGGCGGGGCCTGTGAGCGGTGTCACGACCGCCCCGAGGAGTACAGACGGGTCGAACTACCAGGGACCGGCACTGTCGAGGCGGTCACGGCCATCGCACAGGGCGGCGCGCCCCCGGAGTTCGTCGAACAGCAGTCAAAAAGTGGCCCCTTCGTCAGCGCCGTCGTCGCGCTCGACGGGCCCGACGGCGAGGAGACGGTCAGCGTGCCGTCACAGGTACTCGCCGGGGAGGCCGACGCGGACATCGGCACCGCCGTCGAGGCGACGGTCCGTCGTATCTACACGCAGGAAGGGGTCATCCGCTACGGGTTCAAGATGCAGGTCAGCGAGTCGAACCGGTAGCCGCCGGCTCAGACCCGCTCGAAAACCGCCGCCACGCCCTGTCCGAAGCCGACACACATCGTCGCGAGGCCGTAGTCGACGTTCTGTTTGTCCATCTCGTGGAGCAGCGTCGTCGAGATGCGCGCTCCCGAACAGCCCAACGGGTGGCCGAGCGCGATGGCGCCCCCGTTGACGTTGACCGTCTCGTCGGGAATCCCCAACTCCTCGACGCAGTGGAGACTCTGAGCGGCGAAGGCCTCGTTGAGTTCCACGAGGTCGATGTCGGCCACGGTCAGGCCGGCGTCGGCCAGCGCGGCACGGGAGGCGGGAATCGGGCCGCGGCCCATCACCAGCGGGTCGACACCGGCGACGGCACGCGTCTCGACGCGGGCAAGCGGGTCCAGGCCGTGTTCTTCGGCGTACGCCTCGGAGGTGACGAGCATCCCCGCCGCGCCGTCGGTCAGCGGCGAGGCATTGCCCGGCGTGACCGACGCGCGCTCGTCGTCGCGGAACACCGTCGGCAGTTCGCCCAGCGACTCCATCGAGGTGTCCGGGCGGGGCGTCCCGTCGGTCTCGACGGTCCCGTCGTCGGTTTCGACCGGGACGATTTCGTCGTCGAACCGGCCGCTCTCGGCGGCGTCGACGGCACGTTCGTGCGAGCGCAGCGCGAACCGGTCCTGCTGGTCGCGGGTGATGTCGTGTCGCCGGGCGATGGTCTCGGCGGTCTGACCCATCGGGAGGCGGTCGGCGTCGTACCGCTCCTCGATAGCGGGGTGGAGCCAGTCCGAGAACGGAATCCGGCTCATCTGTTCGACACCCGCGATGGGGTAGACCGCACCGTCACCGGCCTCGATGGCGCGGGCGGCATCGGTCAGCGTCGTCATTGAGGAGCCACAGAGGCGGGTCGTCGTCGCGCCGGGGACTGTCTCGGGGAACCCGCCCGCGAACAGGGACTGTCGGGCGAGGTTCCGGCCCTGTTCGTTTTCCTGGTTCGCACAGCCCAACCGGAAGTCGTCCCAGTCGTCGGCGGGAACGCCGGTCCGCTCGACGAGCGCGTCCAGTACCGTCGTGACGAGGTCCTCGGGATACAGTTCGGCGAGTGCGCCGTCCTTTCGCGCCTGGGGTGTCCGGACGGCATCGACGATGACGGCTTGCGGTGTCGAATCGGGCATCGTTGGGTGTATGTTACTCCGGGTGCGGTATTAAATCACTGGCTGGTCGGCGGCGGTCAAGCAATGTTTTTATCCTTCGATACTGTTGCTGAAAACGATGCAAGTAGCCGTACTCGGAGCCGGTACTATGGGCCACGGTATCGCCCAGGTATCGGCCATGGCCGGCCACGACGTTCGACTCCGGGACATCAAGGAGGAACTCGTCGCGGACGGACTGGCCGCTATCGAATCGAACCTCGACGCAGGTATCGAACGCGACAAAGTGACACAGAGCGAGGCAGAAGCGACACTCGAAGGGCTCTCGGGTACCACCTCGCTCGAAGAGGCCGTGACGGGTACGGACATTGTCATCGAAGCAGTGCCCGAGGAGATGTCCATCAAACACGACACCGTGACGGAGGTTGAATCCCACGTCAACCCCGACACGCTCATCGCCTCGAACACGTCGTCGCTGTCGCTGACCGAAATCGCCAGCGCCCTCGACCGCCCCGGTCGGGCCATCGGACTGCACTTTTTCAATCCGGTCCACATCATGAACCTGGTCGAGATAGTCACCGCCGAGCAATCCAGCGACGAGACGGTCGAGCGTGCCCACGAGTTCGTCGAGGGCATCAAGAAGACGCCCGTCGAGGTGACGGACTCTCCGGGCTTTGCCTCGTCGCGGCTCGGGGTCTCACTCGGCGTCGAGGCGATGCGGATGGTCGAGGAGGGCGTCGCCTCGCCCGAAGACATCGACACGGCGATGGAACTGGGCTACAACCACCCGATGGGCCCCATCGAGCTGGGTGACGTGGTCGGACTTGACGTGCGTCTGGATATTCTGGAGTACCTCCGCGAGGAGCTTGGTGAACGGTTCAAACCGCCGCAGGTTCTCAAGCGGAAAGTCCGTGCCGGCAAACTCGGCAAGAAATCCGGCGAGGGCTTCTACGTCTGGGAGGACGGCGAAATCGTCGGCACGAGCGGCGACTGGGGTGACTCCTGATGTCCATCGCAGAGACGGCTGCCGACTGTGAGACGGTCAACGTCACCGTCGGTGGCCGTGTCGAGAACGTCGCAACCGTCGAACTCTCCCGACCGGACGCGCGGAACGCGCTCAACGCACAGCTCCGGAGTGAACTCAAGGATGTCCTCGACGACGTGCCCGACAGTGACCTCCGGGCAATCGTCCTGACAGGGGCGGAGGATACCGGCGCGTTCGTCGCTGGCGCCGATGTGACGGAGCTCCGCGAACGGGACGCGCTCGAACAGCGCGAGGCAAGCAAGCGCCCACGGGTCTACGAGTGCGTCGACGACTGTCCGATGCCGGTCATCGCCCGCATCAACGGGCACGCCCTTGGCGGGGGGTGTGAACTGATTCAGGCGTGTGACATCCGTATCGCGCATAAAAACGCAAAAATCGGCCAGCCCGAAATCAACCTCGGCATCATGCCGGGCGGCGGCGGCACACAGCGGCTTCCCCGACTCGTCGGTGAGGGTCACGCGATGCGGCTTATCCTCACGGGCGAACTCATCGACGCAGAGGAAGCCGCCGGCATCGGGCTCGTTGATGAAGTTTACGGTGACGACGGGTTCGACGACCGCGTGTACGACCTCGCCGGCTCGATGGCCGAAAAGAGCCCCGTCGCGCTCGAATTCGCCAAGAAATCCGTCAAGGCTGCGTCCCGGATGGACCTCAAAGCGGGCATCGAGTACGAGGCAGAACTGTTCGCACAGTTGTTCGCCACAGGCGACAAAAACGAGGGCATCGACGCGTTCTTCGAAGACCGCGAACCCGAGTGGCCCAACGGCTAGCCGCGAGTGTGGGATCGGTTCTCATAGGCATTCTACATCATTGAACGGCAGGTTTTCGACTCGTTGCTCACACAAAGCGGTTGTACTATCGGTTTGAATCGACTGGAATCTCATCCAAGCCGTTCGGATCAATCGAACGTCTTTGTCGGTGATTGATACGAGTCGGCGACAAACTGGTCGCTGTCCCCGACCTATCTGCTACGAAGACGTGGCTGAGGCAGTATTTTCCGCAACACACCGCTGACCTAGACACAGGTCCCGCGAATCTGCGTTCACTCTGGACGAATAGTGCGTAAGATACTCTCTGACGGGTATTATCACGGACTTCAGAAACACATCGGCTGAGCACCTCCGCTGTGTCCACGGTATATACTGCGTTATCTCATATCAGAGTAGTCGATCACAGGCCGGTGAACGGTGAAATTACAGATATACGGTTGTAACGTCTACTCCGATACTAACACCTGTTGTTACTGTTCGGCCACCGTACCGCGTTCGGTACCTATTATTCTACTAATTCGAACGGCTGGTCTCTGTAGGGGCGTATCGGTTCTGTCCGGTTACTGGAGGAATGGTCCGAGTGCGGAGGTTTAGAAGCTCCACTGGCGTGGCCTTCGCCATCGGGACAGGATTTGTGTACCCACTTACCACAATGCCGTTCGACTACAGTGAACGTTTCATGTGAGACGATGGCATGGACCGCACCCCGTCGACATTCGAAACTCAGCCTGTGGCCGGCTACTGCGGAGGTTTACCGACTACGGAGAGGTGGCTGTCTTCTGGCGTGCGGTGCGTTGTTCGAGCCTTTCGAACAAAACCAGTCTTTAGTGGGCAAAGAAGGGTATTCGGGACAACTGACGATCAGACGTGTGCCAGGTTGATCGTGATTTCGTTGACCGCACCGAGCAAAAGCCCCGGGAGCTCTTCGCGGAGCAACGGGCCTTCGAGCCGGTTCGCCGGGCCAGATATGCTGATTGCACCGATGGCGACATCGCTCTCGTCGGTTATGGGCGCGCCGAGTGCGTGCAGTCCCTCCACGGACTCCTCCAGATTGAATGCGTAGCCACGCTCGCGAATCGACTCGATTTCCTCCCAGAGCCTATTCCTGTCAGTGATGGTGTTCGGGGTCCGGGCGGGGAGACCGTACCGGTTGACGACCTGTTCGATGCTTTCATCGGGCAAGTGTGCCATGATGGCTTTGCCGGCGGCGTGCTGGTGGAGGTAGTTCCGGTACCCGACGCGGGCGTGAGTCCGGACGGAGTGTTTTCCCTGGGCCCCATAGATGTGGACGCTCCGGCCGTGCTCTTCGACAGCACACCAGATTTTCTCCTCCGTCTCGGCAGCCAGGTCGTCGACTTTCGGCTTTGCCTCCTGGTAGAGTGTGTACTTGTTCCGTGCGACGGCGCCATAATCGAGAAACCGGATACCCAGCCGGTACTCGCCGTCGTCCGCGACGAGAAAACTGTTCGCCTCCAAGGTCTTGAGGTGTCTGTGTGCCGTACTCTTTGCACACCCGAGGTGGTCCGTGATGTCGGGGACCGTCGCTGACCCGTTTTCCTTCAGATACTCCATTATCTCGATTGCACGCTCGACAGTCTCTACCGGCCTATTGATATTGG
The DNA here is from genome assembly GCA_964581735.1 of uncultured Halobacteriales archaeon. Classification (GTDB taxonomy): domain Archaea; phylum Halobacteriota; class Halobacteria; order Halobacteriales; family Haloarculaceae; genus Salinibaculum. Next base: position 16,992 of record CAZOQK010000020.1, read on the forward strand.
CTGGCATTGTCATACGTTATCCAGGGGCGACCTCTTTACAAAGGTTTGGTTCGAAAGAGTCAAACGACAGACGAAGGGGATTTGGACGTATCGTCATCTGACACACCACTCAGTTGAAAATCGGATAACCGTTAAACAAAAGACCCACGAATGAGATGATAAATGTGCATGCCTAAGATAGTGGACCTGCTCGTCCGCAAGGACGAGTACACGCACGAGGAGTTCGCCGAACGGTGGCAGGGCGACCACGCCGACATCGCAAAAGACTTGCCAGGTCTCGAACGGTACGTTACCTCGGTTCCGACCAGACCCGAAGACGCCGACTACGACGGCGTGCTGGAACTGTACTTCGAGGATATGGCTGCCCTGGGCGAGGCGTTCGACTCCGATGTCGGCGCCGCGGTACAGGAAGACGCCGCGGAGTTCATCGACCTCGGCGCGGGTCCCCAGCTCATCGTCGAAGAAACGGTGCAACTGGACGAACGACATGACTGAGGTGGGCGAACGCCTCGTCGCGGAGCTGGACGAGCAGGGCGTTGAGTACATCTTCGGCTACCCTGGTGGCCGCGTTATCGAGATTCTCGACCACGTTCCGGACTACGACCTGACGATGGTCCGCCCGCGCGACGAGCGCGAGGCCAGCGTCATGGCCGAGATGCGCGGCCGGCTTACCGGACAACCGGGCGTGCTCGCCGGGCAGGGACCGTGGATTGGCAGTCTCGGCGCTATCGGTCAGATGGAGGGGTATCTTGCCTCCTCGCCAATGGTTACTATTACCGAGGCCAGCGAGCGCGGCGAGTACTCGACGCTCGCCCCCTACCAGCAGGCGCGGGGCGACTACGGTGGTATCGACCTCCCCTCGGCGCTTGATGCCTACACAAAGGAGAGCTGGTTCCCCCGCTCGCCGACCGAAACCGTCCGCAGTCTCCAGTTAGCGTTCAAACACGCCACCGCGGGCCGCCCCGGCCCGACTGCCATCATCCTTGACGGCGACGCAGTCACCGAGGAGATGCCCGAGGACCCCACGCCACCTGTCTGGGACGGTCACGACCAGGTTCAAAACTGGGAGTCCAGGCCCGCCGCTGAAGACGTTGCGACTGCCGTCGACGCACTCGCCGAGGCCGAGCGGCCGGTCATCATTTTGGGCAACGGCGTCCACGCTGCCGATGCCTATGACGAACTACAAACTCTCGCGGAGGCGACCGACGCCGTCGTCGCCACGTCGTACTTGGGGAAATCGACGTTCCCCGAAACCCACGACCTTGCCGCAGGTGTCATCGGCTCCTTCGGCCACGAAGGCGCCAACCAGGTCGTCAGCGAGGCCGACGTACTGCTGGTCGTGGGCTGTCGGATGAACCCGATG
>CAZOQK010000021.1:0-2369 GCA_964581735.1 uncultured Halobacteriales archaeon
CGTTACAGGGGTCGTAGCCCTGAAGACGGACGCGTTCGGCGGGTGTCACGTCGCCGCCGGCCTGCCAGCGGTCGTAGGCATCGCGGTCACCCATCAGGTCCACGAGCGTCCCTTTGACCACCTGGCAGGTGTCTTCGTCGCTCGCTAACCGTGTGTCAACCTCCTCGATGAACTCCTGGACTCCGTCCTCGGCGTCGAGTGGTAACGACACGTGTCGCTTCGTCATGGTCCGACGTTGCCCGGCAGCACGCATAGGGGTTTCCGTTACGTGTTTGTCACCCGGTATCCCCCACGTCACCCCACACGGCTCTGCCGGGCGACTTGTGTGGATTTATCACCGACGGACCGTTGACAGTGTGCATGAGCCAACTCTTCGGGGGCATCAAACAGCTCTTCTGGAACCCCGACGAACTCCGCCTGCGCGCGCTGTTTCGGGTCCCGGCGACCGCCGGCCTCCTCCTGCTCGCGGTCACCCTCGTCCTCCCGCTGGTCGGCGCCGCCAACGGCGTTCTCGGCCTCCCCAGTATCTTCCCCCAAGTCGTCTCCTTCTCGCTGGTCCTCGTCGCGCTCGTCGCGCTGGCGTGGTTCGTCGACCGCCGCCGCGTTCGGGATATGGGGCTGGGACTCGACCGCCAGTGGGGCAAGGATGTCCTCGCCGGGCTTGCCATCGGCGCGCTGATGGTCGCCATCGCTGTCGGCTTGCTCGTCCTCGCCGGCTTCGCCAGCGTCGACACCACCCGCGCCGTCGAAAACCCCGATTTCTCATTTAATGCCGGGTCGACACTCGTCGGCGTTCTCTACGGGTTGCTCTTTTTTACCGTCTTCGCGACGCTCGAAGAAGTGCTGATTCGGGGCTATCTGCTCGTCAACGTCGCCGAAGGCGTCCGGCGGTTCAGCCCGACCGACCGCCGGGCCGTCCTCGGTGCTATCGTCGGCACGTCGATTCTTTTCGGGTTGCTCCACGCCGCGAACCCGGGCGGCACTGCCCTCAGTCTAATCAACATCACCGTCGCCGGGCTCTTTTTCGGCGTCGCATACGCCGCGACCGACCGGCTTGCCTTCCCCATCGGCGCCCACATCGGCTGGAACTTCGCCGTCGGGTCGCTCTTTGGCATGCCCGTCAGCGGCCTGCGAACCGACAGCGCGTTGCTGTCCGTCCAGCCCGACGGGCCGACGCTCATCACCGGCGGGAGTTTCGGCCCGGAGGGTGGCGTCGCGATGCTCGTTGGCCTCGGGGTGGGTATCGCCGTCTTCGCCGTCTGGGTGCGCCAACAGTACGGGACCCTCGGCATCAACGAACGTATCGCCATACCCGACCTGTGGGTCACCAACGACGGCGATTCCTGACCCATCCGTTTCGGCTCGAACCCCGCTGTTTGCGTGCGGTTTCGCCGCGTGAGAGTTACTTTCACCGTCCCCCGTCAGACATACGTCAGAAATCGGAGGGACCAGCCTACTCTTCCATCAGGCCGCCGCCCTCGACACGCATGACGGCCTCGCCGTCGGCGAGGTTCGGCGCGTCCACGAGGCGGACGATTCGCTTGTTGGCTTTGGACTTGCGCAGGTAGATGCGGAACGTCGAGGTGTGCCCGAGGATGTTCCCGCCGATGGGCTGGGTCGGGTCACCGAAAAATGAGTCTGGGTTGGCCGCGACCTGGTTTGTGACGACGACGGCGGTGTTGTTCAGGTCGCCCACCCGCATCAGGTCGTGGAGGTGTTTGTTGAGTTTCTGCTGGCGGTCGGCGAGTTCGCCACGGCCGACGTACTCCGCGCGGAAGTGGGCGGTCAGCGAGTCGACACAGAGCAGGCGAACCGGGAACTCGCCGTCCTGACTCTCGCCTGCGATTTCCTGGGCCTTTTCGGCGAGGAGAATCTGGTGGTTGGAATTGAACGCTTTGGCGACGTGGATCTTGTCGAGGAACGCCTCAAGCAGGTCCTCCAGCAGGTCGTCGTCGCCGGCGTCGGCATCCTCCGCGTCCTCGACAACCTCGTGGGTGACCATCGCTGCCTCGATGGCCTCCTCGGGAAGCCCCCGGAGCATGTCGTCGATACGCTCCGGGCGGAAAGTGTCCTCACTGTCGATGAAGATGCAGCTGCCTTCGAGGCCGCCGTACTCGCTGGGCAACTGGACGTTGACCGCGAGCTGGTGGGTGACCTGGGACTTCCCGGCACCGAACTCGCCGTACACTTCAGTGATGGACTGTGTTTCGACGCCGCCACCCAGCAGTTCGTCGGCCTCGTCGACGCCCCAAGTGAGCTTGCCGATCTGTTCGCGCCGTTCCAACACTGTCGAGCCGGACTCGAACCCGCCGATGTCGGCGGCCTCGCGGGCGGCGTTGATGATGTCGGCGGCCGACGACTCGCCGATG
>CAZOQK010000021.1:2379-18331 GCA_964581735.1 uncultured Halobacteriales archaeon
ACCCTGGTAGTTGTCGAATCCGTTGTCTTTGAGCTTCTCTGCTGTTGCCGGCCCGACGCCGGGGAGATCTTGTAAGTCTTCGCTTGCGGACATACACCTGGATTGTGCCCCCTCGCACATAAACCCCCGTTAACAGGAGAGTGAAAGTGAAACCGCGGTGCGGCGACAGGGGTGTCATCGACGGGTAGCGAAGGTATTTCAATGGGTGGGCGTCAAGCGTGTGACTTAACCGCCGCTGTGGTCTATCCGCCTCAAATGAGTCGTTCCGGTGAGTTCTGCCCGCGCTGTGGCGAGGCTGTCAGGCGGGAGGTGACCCTCGACATCGACGGGCCGGACGCCGCCCTCTGTGACGCCTGCTATCTCGACGAGTACGACCTCGTCAGCGCGCCCGACCGCGTGGAAGTCGACACCTGCGCTCGCTGTGGGGCGGTCCACCGGGGCAACCGCTGGGTGGACGTTGGCGCGGAAGACTACACCGACATCGCCATCGAGGAAGTGACCGAGGCACTCGGGGTGCACGTCGCCGCCGACAGCGTTTCCTGGCAGGTCGCCCCCGAACAGATCGACGAGACCACCATCCGGATGCACTGCCAGTTCACCGGCGTCCTCCGCGGGACACCCGTCACCGAGGAGGTCACCGTGCCGGTGAAAATCGGGAAACAGACTTGTAAACGCTGCGGGCAGATCGCCGGTGGGTCATACGCCGCGACGGTCCAGATTCGCGCCCGCGAGCGGACCCCGACCGACGAGGAGGCCGACCGCGGCGTCGAAATCGCTGAAGCCTACATCGCCGACCGCGAGGACAAGGGCGACCGCAACGCCTTCATCAGCGAAATCAGCGACGTGCCCGAGGGCGTGAACATCAAGGTCTCGACCAGCCAGATGGGCCGAGCCATCGCCGACCGTATCGTCCGTGGACTGGGCGGCACCGTCGACGAAGCCCGCCGCCTCGTCAGCGAGGACGACGACGGTCAGCGCCTCTACCGGATGGCCTATGCCGCCCGCCTGCCTGCCTACCGTCCCGGCGAAATCATCGCCCCCGACGACGACGGCCCCGTGCTCGTGACCAGTGTCCAGGGGAATCTGAAGGGCACACGCCTGACGACCGGCGAGCGCTACGAGGCCCCCTTCGAGGACGGCGAAGCCCCCGACGCTGACCGCCTGGGCTGGCGCGAGGACGGCCAGGAGACGACGGTCGTTGCCATCGAGGACGAGAACGCGGTGCAGGTGTTAGACCCCGAAACCTACGAATCAAAGACGATTGCCCGCCCGGACCACTTCGACCCCCACGCCGACGAGGTGCCGGTCATCAAGAGCGCAGCGGGCGTCCACATCCTCCCCGACGATGAGTGAGACGCTCCTCGCCGCCGTCGTCGAGAAAACGCGCGCTCAGGCCGCCATCGGGTCGCTGCGCGCCGAGGGCGTCTACGACGACGACCGCTCGATGTTCGAAGCGGGCAGCGAGATGGTGGCGATTCCCGTCACCGAGGCGCCGGCCGACACCGGCGTACTCGAACTCATCCGCGAGGAGGGTAAACCCCGACTGCGGACGCTCGCGGACCACCTCCGCGAACGGGGCTGTACCGACGAGGAAATCAAGGGCGCCCCCTCGTCGTGGGCAGTGCTTGGCAGCGTCATCCTCGTCGAGATGGGCGGCGCTCACGACCCGGAAGCCGTCGGCGAAGCGTTGCTGGCGATGCATGGGGGGGCCGACACCGTCCTCTCGCGGGGCGGTATCGACGGCGAACACCGCGAACCCGACGTGACCGTCGTCGCCGGCGAGGGCGATACGCAGACGGTCCACGTCGAACACGGCATCGAGTACGCGATGGACCTCGCCGAGGTGATGTTCTCGCCGGGCAACAAGGCCGAGCGGGCGCGGATGGGGGAAGTGGCGTCGGAAGACGAGCGGGTGCTGGATATGTTCGCCGGCATCGGCTACTTCACGCTCCCGATGGCCGCGGCCGGTGCACAGGTCACCGCCATCGAGCGCAACCCCGACTCGTTCCAGCATCTGCTCGAAAACACGATGCGAAACGGCGTCTCCGACCGGGTCGAGCCATACCGTGCGGACAACCGCGACGTACTCGACTCCTACGGCGGCGAGAGGTTCGACCGGGTCGTGATGGGGTATTGTGAGGCCCACGAGTTCCTGCCCGACGCACTCTCCGTGCTGGCGCCCGGCGGCGTCGTCCACATGCACGAGGCGACGCCGGGGACGCTCGTGCCCAACCGACCCGTGGGGCGGCTGGAAGAGGCCGCCGCCGATGCAGGCCGGGATGTCGAGCTGCTGGCCGTCCACGACGTGAAGGGGTACAGCGAGGGCGTCAGACACGTCGTCGTGGACGCACGCGTCGAGTGAGGCGGGCTATCCCTCGCCCTCGGACTGGAACGGTTCGCCGACGGCCCGGCGAAGTAACACTGATATGAATTCAATGGATAGGTCGTCGGCCGATGCGAAGGCCCCACTAATCGAGTCGGCCACGACAGCGCCGATATTCACCAGAGTTGAGGCGAGTTCAAGCGTTGGGTCGTCGAAGCGGTCGGTGGCCTCCTCGACGGAGCAGGGGTATACCCAACAGTGTCGAGAAGGTGTCGTGCCATACCACACGTACGTCGCCCTGTCACTTGGCGGTAGCTCCCCGGGAATATGACTGGCACGAAAACCCTAATTGCCCGCGTGTGTACTGACAGATATGGACAAACAACAGATTATCGCCATCGTCTTCGTCCTCCTGATGGTGGGGTCGTCGGTCATCTACGGCGTCACGGCGCTGTTCTGACTCAGTCCCACACATCCGAGAGGGGATGGTCCCCGTCGTCGGTCGCCGGCCGGGAACTGGTTCGTGAGCGCCGGTGGCTCCGCGTCCGGGCATCCGAGACGCCGCACAGCGCCTCGCCGGGCGCGAACTCGGGGAGGTCGGGCGGCCCCATCCGGTCGACCTGCGCCCCGAACCAGTCGGGCATGTCGTGGCGAGCGCGCTCGAAGAGGTCCAGCAGCGAGGCGTCCCCAAGATACGTCACGCCGTAGTCGTCGGGGGCGCGCACGACCCGCCCGCAGGCCTGGATGACCGTCCGCAAGGCCCTCCGGTAGTACCAGCCCCACTGGCCCTCCTCCAGTCTGTGTGCGACTCGGGAATCCCGTGTGTTGGGATAGGGCGCTTTACATAGCAGTTGCCACCGACAGCGGTCCCCCTCCAAATCCAGGGCCTCCTCCATCTTCACCGAGAGGAACACGCTGGGGTCGTCGGCCCGTTTCCAGGCCCCGAGTTGGCCGTCCCGGTCCTCGGCGTCGTGAGCGCGCACCCGTGAGGCGACCCCGAAATCCGCCAGTAACGACTGCAACTGCTCCTGAATCGCATAGGAGTGACAGTGGACCAGCCCCTTCTCCGACGGGTGGGCCTGCATGATGCGGACGAGCGTGCGGGCGATGTCGGGCAGCGTCTCCTCGCGTTGTTCGTATGTCATCTTCCCCTGTGTCACGTCGTACAGCGGCCGGTTCTCGACGGGAAACGTGTGGGGCACCTCGACGAGCGCGACGTTGTCCGGCGCCAGCCCGACGTTCGCACAGAACGCCTTCTTGTTCAGGATAGTCGCCGAGAGCAGGGCGAACTTCCGGCCGCGGTCCCAGACCGTGTGTTTCAGGTAGCGCTCGGGGCTCATCGGCTTGATTGTGACCCGCGAGCCCTTGCCGTCGGGCTGGTCGACGACCCACGTCGTCGCGCTCTCGGGGTCGCGGTACTCCTCGGCGAACCACTTCAGGTCCGACCGGAGTTGGCCAATCTGGTCGCGCTCTGCGGCCTCCTCGCCGGTGAGTTCCGCGTTGCCACGCAGGTGGTCCAGCCGCCGGGTACACAGCGTCTGTAAGTAGTCGGCGTACTCGACGGCGTCGTCGGTGTCCCCAATGTTTGGGGGTTCGGCATCGCCCCAAAAGGGGACCGTGTCGGGCGAGAGTTCGATTGTCGCGTACATCTCCGCCCAGTTACCCAGCCCGTGGGCTTCGTCGATGACGACCACGTCCCGTGTGCCAAAGACATCGGAGCCGGCAGTCTGCATGAAGTAGGCCAGCGTCATCGCCGCGATTGACTGATTGGCGGCGATGGTTCTATCGGAGAAGTACGGACAGCGGTGTTTGACCTCGCAGTCGAACTCCCGTTCCCGAACGCAGGGGGCCTGGTCGACGGGGGTGTCGGTTTCGCCGGGCAGGATACAGGAGTAGTTGTTCTTCCCGCGGATAATCGAGAGGTCGGCAAGCAGCGAGTCGTTTGCCACGTCATCTAGCTGGGAGACCTGCGGCGTCGTGTAGTAGGCGCGGGCGGGGGCGGTCGGGTCGCCGCTGCCGGCCCGGCGCGCACAGCCGGCGATGGCCCGCGCGAGCAGTGACTTGCCGCTGCCGGTCGGGGCGCGCACCAGCACCACGTTGTTGCCGTCGTCGAAGGCGGCTTTGATATCGCGAAGCGCCTGCTCCTGGGCACCGCGGTAGCTGGGTGCTGGGAATGCCTCGAAGATGCGCGCAGTGTTCACACCGGAGGGAGTGGCGCGACCCGTCTTAAGCTATCGGATAGAACGCGTCACTCCGAGAGGTCGGCCACGTCGGCGGCGGTCACGTCGTGGTCGTCGGGGAGCCGTTCGATGCACTCGAAACAGAGGAAGTGTTCGGTGCCGTCGGCCAGTTCAAGTTCGATACCGCCCGTCGTGTCCGATTCGAGCGTCCAGAGGTTCGCGATGCCGCCCGCTATCGACACCTGCGTGTCACAGCCGTCGCAGGGCTGGCGTGCCATACCTCACGGTTGGCGTGGAGGCTGAAACACCTTCCGTCAGTCGGTGGGGGGGTCGGCGGGCGGATCGAGGCGGGAGAGCGATTCGACCGCGGTGAACTCAAAGCGCGCGCCGCCCTCGCGGCCGCCGGTCACCTGAACGTGCCAGCCGTGGGCCTCGGCGATGCGCCTGACGATAGCCAGCCCGAACCCGGTCCCGTCCGACGAGGACGTCTCGCCGAACTCGAAGACCGCCTCCCGTTCCCCGTCCGGGATACCCGGCCCGTCGTCCTCGACGTAGAATCCGGACCCGTCGAGTCGACCGACACGGACGGTCACGCCCGGACCGCCGTGCTCCACTGCGTTGGCAAACAGGTTCTCGAAGACGTGTTCTAACCGCTCGGGGTCCCCCTGGAGCGTGAACTCGTCGAGGACTTCGACCGACGAGTCGGCCGTTTCGACCATCCCCCAACACTCCCGGACGAAGGGCCCGATGGCCAGGCGCTCGGTCCCGGTTATGGTTTCGCCCTGCCGGGCCAGCACCAGCGTCTCCTCGATAATCGTCTCCATACGGTCGAGCGCGTCGTCGAGCGACTCGACGTGTTTGGTGCCCGCGGAGCCGTCACTGAGAGTTTCATAGAGCAGTTCTGTCCGGCCTTTGGCGACGCTGAGCGGGTTCCTGAGGTCGTGCGAGACGATACCGGCGAAGGTGTCGAGCCGCTCGTTTTTGGCTTCGAGTTCCCGCTGCCGGGCGCGGCTCTCGGTGACATCACGGACGTTGAGTACGATGCCGCCGACGACAGGGTCCGAGAGCCGGTCCCGGTTTTTCGACTGGAGCGTCCGCCAAGCGCCGTCGGCAGTCCGCGCCCGGAACGTGACCTGCGTCGGGTCGGCCGCCGCTTCACGGAGGCGCCCCTCAACGCGGTCCCTGTCATCGCCGTCGACGAACTCGAGAAAGTCCCGTCCGTCGACCGCGGCCGGGTCGTACCCGAGGACAGTCGAGATAGAGGGGCTGACATAGGAGACGCGCAGGTCCTCGTCGAGCACGCAGATGATGTCCGAGGAGTACTCCGTGAGCGACCGGAACCACCGTTCCCGGGTGCGTTGCTCCGTGATATCCCGCAGGATGTACAGCCGCCCCCGGCCGCCACGCTCGGCCGCCGCGAGCCGTTCCGTGCGACACTCGAAGTACCGGGGTGTGTCGTCGCCGACGCTGAACTCCGCCGTTTCGCCGACCGGGGTCTCGCGGAGCGCAGTGGCGGGGTCGGCGGACAGCTCGGACAGTTGCGTGCCGATGACGTCGCTGACTCCGAGGATATCACGCGCGGCGGCGTTGATGTCGACGAGTTGGCCCCGCTCGTCGGTGACGACCATCCCGTCGTCGATCTGTCGGATGACCTCGTTGCGGGCGAGTGGGACGACATCGAGCAGCCGGTAGCGCGACAACGCCAGCGCGAAGGTGGCCCCGAAGGCCGACAGCGCGACCGGCGTCAGGTCGATGACGGTCACATCGAGGGCGTAGGTCACGACGCTGCCCACAATCGGGACGAGCGCGCCCAGCGTGATGAGCGTCGCCTGCTTGCGGTAGAGCCCCGGCGCCCGGACCGCCGTCGAGACCAGAAGCCCCAGCCCGACCGCGATGAGGACATAGCTGTATCCCACCGCGAGCGGGAAGAGCGGGCCATAGGAGATATGTGCGATTTGGCTGGCGCCGACTTCAACGAGCGTCGCGTCGGCCCGGACCAGCTCCTGGAGTCCCGGAATCCAGACGGCGACGGATGTCACGAGCGGCACGAGGAGGAGCCCCGCCAGCCGCCGCCGCGTGAGCAGGTGTTCGTGGCCGGTGTAATGGAGGGTAAACGAGAGGAACGCGACCGCCGCGAAGAAGCCACCGGCGTACTGCATTCCGTCCCAGAACAGCTGGTAGCCAAGCGACGGCCTGAGCAGCTGGATACCGTAGGTCAGCGCCCAGTAGGAGACGAGGATCATCAGCACGACGAACGGTCGGCTCCCGGCGACCTCCCGGTGGCGCCAGCCACTCACCGCCGCAAGCGACGTGACCAGCACCGAAAGGAATAGCAAAAGGCTAATCGGCGGGACCTGAACTGCCACACATGTGCTACCGTTGCTGTCGATTTAAACACCTATTCAAACACGTTAGGGTCGTCTCCCGCACACCGTGGCGGCGGGACTCGGGCGGGGGTGAGTCGTCGGGCCAGGCCACTGAGTTAAGATGCCGGAGCCCTTAGCTATCATATATGAACGTACTTGTCACCGGGGCGACGGGCTTCGTCGGGAGTCGTCTGGTCCCAGCGTTGCTAGCGGCGGGCCACAGCGTGCGCGTGCTCACGCGTGACGCCAGCGGCTACGATGCTGCCGACGACGTGACGGTTTATGAAGGGGACCTGCTGGAGTCGGGCAGTTTCGACGACGCGCTCGCGGGTGCCGACGCCGCCTACTATCTCGTCCACTCGATGAAAGCCGGCGAGGACTTCGAGGAGATGGACCGCGCCGCCGCGGAGAACTTCGCGGCCACAGCCAGCGCCGCCGGCCTCGGCCGGGTCGTCTATCTGGGCGGGCTCGGCGAGGAAGGCGAGGACCTCTCAAAGCACCTCCAGTCCCGTCGGGAAGTCGAACACCTCCTCGCGGAGGGGAGCTACGACCTGACGACGCTCCGGGCGGCCATCATCATCGGCCACGGCAGCGCCAGTTTCGGCATGGTGCGCCAACTCGCCTCCCGGCTCCCGGTGATGGTGACGCCCCGCTGGGTGCAAAACGAGTGCCAGCCCATCGCTATCGACGATGTTATCTCGTATCTCGTCGGCGTCATAGGGAAACCGGCGACCGCCGGCCGGACATACGAAATCGGTGGCCCGGACGTGCTGACATACGGCGAGATACTCCGCCAGACCGCCGACGCGATGGGCCGTATCACGCCGGTCATCATCCCGGTGCCGGTGTTGACGCCGCGGCTCTCGTCGTACTGGGTCGGGCTGATGACAGACGTAGACTCCGGGGTGGCCCGCCCGCTCATCGACGGGCTGAAAAACCCCGTTGTCGTGCGCGACGATAGCATCCGTGACGAACTCGACTTCGAGCTGACTCCTTTCATCACAGCCGTTGAGCAGGCGCTGGCGGCCCGGCGCGGCGAGCGTGACCCGACGCTGGAGGTCATCCAGCAGACGGGGGGCAGCGCCTGATGGCCGACGACGACGGCACAGTAACGCCAGACGGCGGCACCGTCCCAGCAACCAGCGAGGACCCCATCATCCCGGAGTACGGCGAAACCTGGGTCTACGAGAGCATCATCGGGGCGCTGCCGGGCATCAAGATTAGCCCCGGCATCGCGCTGGCCATCCAGCTGGTCACCTTCGAGGTGGCGATTCTCGTGCTGGCGTGGTACTACCAGCTCTGGACGGCCGCCATCGCCGGCACCATCGCCGTCCTCGTCGCGACGGTCGGCAGCGCCGAGATGCTCCGCATCGCGCGTGTCACCCGCGGAGAGGATGTCCCCGACGCCTACCGCCGGCTGCTTTTTTCCTCGAACGTCGAGGTCGTGCTGTCGGTGCTCGCCTACATCGCGCTGGTCACGCACCTGTTCGTCTGGGACCCCCGGACGGCGACAGACCCGCTCGTCACGCAGCTGTTCGGCGCGGAGCCGCCGATTCTCGTCGTGTATCTCACACTACTGATTCTGTGGGACGTGTGTTACCGCATCGGGACCGGCTGGTGGGCCTCGATTACGGCGCTGTGGCGGTCCGTGCGGTTCAGCTTCGACGGACAGACCCGCCGGACGCTCCAGCGTGCGGACGCGGAAGCGCTTGGCTTCGGGCTGTTGCAACTCGCGTTCGTCCCTTTCCTGTTGGACCAGTTGGTGTTGCTCGCTGCCGTCGTCGGTCACGTCGTCGCGGTGTCGGCGGTGACCGGGTCCGCTATCGTCATGTTGAGTCTCCACAACGAGAATTAGGGCTGCATCTCTTTGAACTGGTCGAGGAGTTCGTCAGCCGTTCGCCGCCTTCGTACCCGACTGTGCCCCTGTATTCGTGTCGCTCGTCGTCGAAACTCGGGTCTACCTCGCTGTTTTTTCGCTCGCGCCGTTCGTGCTCTTCATGCTCGTATGCGCCCATCGACATTGTGTACCACACGCGTGCTTGCTAACTGGCACGTATCAATGCAGCGGGTAATGTACTTACACGGGGGATGGGAGGGCGGCGGGTCGGTCAGTCGTCGAGGTGGAGTGTCGCCGTCTCCGTCCAAGTGGCCTGGTCTACGACGGTCACGGACGACCCGGCGAAGACGTACAGCGAGTTCCCGACGTATCGCACGGAGTAGACCCGCTGGTCGTCACCCATCCCGGTGACGCTGCCCTGCCGGTCGAGCGTCTCGGCGTCAAGCGCGTAGAGGTCGTTTTCGCTCTCGCCGTCACCGGTCCGTGGAATCGTCGTCGCGATGCGAAGCGTCCCGTCGCGGTGGTCCAGCGCGAACTGATTGAGCGGCGTGCCCGGGACCACACCCGTCGATTCGACCGACAGGCTATCGCCGGTCACGTCCACCCGGACCACGCCGGTCCGCGTGAGGTCGCGTTTGTGCTCGCCCAGATAGGCCCCAAGCCCCTCACGGTACTCCTGTTGGACTGCCTGGCGCTTCTCTGCGGGCAGCGAGCGCAGCCACCCCTCGACGGCCGCCCGCATCTCCCGGAGCTTCGACACAGTCGAGATGTCGTAGGACTGGAGCTCCGCGATACGGTCCCGGAGCGACTGGGGAGCGCGGTCGAGCTGTTCGACGTAGGCTGTGACGACCTCGGCGCGGTCGGCCCGCTGGGTGTACGTGACATACAGCGCGTCCGGCGACATGTAGACGACGGCATTGTGCGCGGTACCGACAAAACTCACCGAATCAGCAACGGTGCCCGCGTCGGCATCAATGCTGAAGGCGCTGTAGGTGGCATCGGCGGAAATCTGCGTGCCCGGCCGGTAGATGTCCGCACATGCGACAGCGTGGTCGGGCCCGAGGGGCCGAATCGGGCACGGCGTGTCGGGGCCGACCGACGATTCGGTGACGAGATACACCGTGCCGTTTGCCTTGCGGGCGGTGACGAACGTGCCGTTGAGTGGCTGGCTCCACACCTCGATCGGGTTCTGCGGGTCGGCCACGTCGTAGCCGACGACCCGCTCGTGTTCGAAGACGACCAGTCGGTCACCGGTCTGGAGGAGTTTCCCGGTGGTGTTGATGTGGCTCACAACAGTATGTGCGTCGGGGTCGCTCGCGTCGATGACGTGGGTGCTCGGGCGCTCGCGCTCGGGTGGCTTCTCGGCGGTCGCGGTGCGCTGGCGGTCCGGCTGGGTCCACCTCGCGTACCGCTGTGCGGGCGCATAGTAGAAGTTCCGGCCGTCGGTTTCGACGATATCGGGCTCGTCAACTCCGCCGACCTGGACGTTCGTCTCGGCGATACGCGACGGCGCGTTCGTCGCGGTAGGGGCGCCGGAATCAAGCGTGACGGCCGTCTCTGCGGTCGGTCCGGGCGTACCGACAGCGGCGGTCACGCGCCGGTTTGGCGACGCGTCGGCGAGGCGCTGTCCGGCGGCGACGTACGACTCGAACGCGGTTCGGTTCCGGAACTGTGCGACCGAGGCGTTCTCCGCCGACAGCGTCGGTGCGGGGAACGACACCGTCGCCGGGGCCGGGTCGTTCGTCGAACCGTTAGCCGTGTCGGCCGGGGCCGGAGCGACGACCGTCAGCGCGAGACCGGCCCCGACGACCGCCCCGACCAACGGCGCCGCCACGGCGAGTGTGCGTGCAGTTGCGACCATGGCAGGAAGTGTGTCAGAGGGTACCTATAAGATAGCGTACGCTAAAACGCGGTTTTGAGTCATCGGCAGCAGACGGTGGCCGGGGCCGGAACTGCCACGCCGTCGCGTGGTCGCTGTGCCGACAGTATATATGTGTTCGCGGGCTTAGCAGTGGTAGTGGCAGGGCCGATACGATTTCGCCGTGACACGCGCACGTGGGACAGCGACCGGGTGGACAGGGACCTCTATGCGCCGCTTGCGGACCGCTTCGGGGCAACCCGGCGGCCGTCGGCCCACGACCCGCCGCCGGGCTACGAGGCCTGCCAGCTCCGGATGGACAACGGCGACCTCGCGCTCTTTGCCTGGGGCGACAAGGACGCCTACTGGCTGGGCAACACCGAAACACCGGAGACGCTCTGGCGGACGAACAAACACACCTTCGCGGAAGCACCCTACCCCGTCGCACGGTGGGCCCAACGGGAACTGCTGACGGAACTCCAAGTGAGCGAGCCGTGGCTCGCCGAGTACGCCTACGTCTCCTGGTACTTCCTCCCAGTGCTGTTCTCGAAGGACGGCCGCGAAACGACCCGGGAGTTCTTCCGTGACCACGCCGCCGGCTTCCCCGACGCGACCCGCGAGGACGGCCTCACCTTCTACGAGGACGTACTCACGGTCACGGGCCTGGATGACCACCGGTATACGATGGCGTCGAAACTCGGAACCAGCAAGCGGGTCGACCTCGTGCGGATGCGGGCGACGATGGCAGAGTTCAACGCCGCCAAACTGCTGACCGATGCCGGCTACGAGTACACTCCCGAAGTCGCGCTCGACTCGGGCCACGCACTCGACTTTCGCGTCCACAACCCGGAGACCCTCGTCGAGGTGACGCGCCCGGAACCGCCGGCGCGTCGCCGTGCAGGCACGCCGGCGGCAGCCCTGCGCGAGACGGTCACGGGCAAATCGAACGATCAGCTCAGCGCCCACAACGAGGCCGTCGTCTTCGTCGATTGCTCCTCGTTTCGCGACGACGAGTGGAACGCTGTCGCGGGTGAACAGCCGGCGGCCGGCCACGAGCCCGCCGTCGTCTACCGGATGCGCCCCGACGGGCGCGTCGCTGGCTACACCCGCGGTGACGTGGGACTGCGGCTCGACTATCTCCTCGAGTAGCCGCCCCGGCAGCGACGCCGAGCCGGACACTCGCCGGGTGCGAACCGTCACGAAAGCCCGTCACGCAACCGAACGCGCGGGAACGACTACCGGACGGGACGGCGATTAATCAGCACTCTTATAATGAACTAACTGTTGTACGACACAAGAGAGGCATGAGCGGTGAGCACGCCGAGAAGGGGATTCCCATCAGCCGCCGCGCGGTCCTCGGGACCGCAGCAGGCGTCGGTGCGGGACTCTCGGGTGGCTGTGTCGGGGCCATCCAGAATCTCCTCGGCGTCGGCGGCCCCGCACAGTTGTCGCTGACCGTCAAATCCGTCCCCGCGGACACCGATGCGGTTATCACACAGATTGCACGCCGGCTGGTCAACCGTCTGAACGAGGTCGGTATCGACGCACAGGTCGAGCTGGAGTCGCGGGCACAGCTCCGGCAGGACGTATTGATGAACAACAACTACGACATCTACGTCGACCAGCATCCGGCCCACACGGACCCCGATATGATGCGCCCGCTGATGCACTCGGTGTTTACCAGCGAGTCGGGCTGGCAGAACCCCTTCGACTACACCGACCTCACTGTCGACCAGCAGCTGGCGGACCAGCGGGCGGCGACGGGCAACGAGCGCCAGCTCGCAGTCGGCGACATCCAGCGCAAGGCCGCCCGCGAGCAGCCCCTCGGCGTGGTCGCGTTCCCGAGAGAAATCTGGACTGCCCGGAGCGACCGCTACGCCGGGTGGGAGCGCCTGCCGCTGACGGATCCCCTCGCCTACGTCGCGCTGGACAAACGCGACCGGAGCGACGCCGGCGAGGGGCGGCTCCGTGTGACGACGACCGACAGCACGCCAACGGACAACCTGAACCCGATTTCCGCCGTCAAGCGCTACCGGGGGACGTTCACCGGGCTGTTGTACGACCCACTTGGCCGGCGCTACGACGGCGGCGTCAATCCGTGGCTGGCGAGTGACTGGTCGGTCGACCGGGCAGAGGGGGCGACGACGGCGACAGTGACGCTCCGGTCGGGACTGCGCTGGCACGACGGCCAGCCCCTGACCGCGAGCGACGTAGCCTTTACATTCCGGTTTTTGAGCGACACGACGCTTGGGAACGGTGAGACCGCGGTGCCCGCCCCGTGGCTCCGTGGCAGGGCGTCGCTGGTCGAATCGGCGACGGTCCGCAACGCCCGGACCGTCGAACTCAACCTCGGGGAGACCAGCCCGGCCGCAGCACAGCGTGTGTTCACGACCCCGATTCTCCCGGCACACGTTTGGGAGTCGATGACAGCCAGGGCCTCCGCTGCCGGCCTCAATATGAACCCCTACCCGACGGAAGCCATCATCACGGCCAACAGACAGCCGGTCGGGAGCGGCGTGTTGCGGTTCCAGGGGGTGACGCGGGGCGAATCGCTCGTGTTGACCCGCTTCGAGGACCACTTCCTCCACCGCGAGGAGTCCGCCGACGTGCCACCTGTCCTCCGTGGTGGCGTCCCATTCCAGCGGTTCTCGGTCCGCGTCGTTCCCTCCGACGCCGCCGCAGTCGAGCTGGTGGCCGCCGACGAGGCCGACGCCACCGCGATGAGTATCTCGCCCAACAGCGTCTCCCGCGTCGGCGAGCACGACAATCTCGGGCTCTACACCGCGGAGTCGCGGTCGTTCTACCACGTCGGGTTCAATACCCGGCAGGTCCCCTTCGGTAACGGCCACTTTCGGCGACTGGTGATGCGCCTGCTCGATAAGGAGTACATCGTCGACGAGGCGCTGGACGGCTACGCGACGCCGGGCGTGACGCCGATGACCGGCACCGACTGGGTGCCCGCGGACCTCACCTGGCAGGGCGAGGACCCACAGGTCCCGTTCATCGGCGAGGAGGGCACGCTGGATGCGGACCGGGCGAAAGAGCGGTTCCAAGACGCCGGGTTCGAGTACGACGACTCCGGGAGGATGATAGCCAGATGATACTGTCGATTCCACTGGGATTACTCCAGCAGATCGTCGCCGTCGTCGGCGCCCTCCTCCTCGTCTCCTTGCTCGCCATCGTCGGTCTCGGCCGTCTCGGACGCCTTCGCCGGAAGCTGAAACCCCGGCTTCGGGAGGTCTACCCGTATATGGGGCTGTTGGCTATTGTGCTAGTGTTGAACTCCTACGTCAGAAACTACGGCCAGATCCTCTCTTGGCTGCTCGACTGGCAGATCACCGGCGCAATCTACGACATCGAGGGCAACCTCGTCGCCAACATCCAGACGTTTCTGACGACTGACTTCGTGGTGTTGCCACTCGTCACCGAGGTGACCGCCGCCATCCAGGCGAACACGGGCGTGCCCCCGGACGAGCAGGTCATCGCCCTGTTTTCGATGATATATATCTACGGCTACGTCTTCCTGATGGTGTTTCCCTTCTTCGCGTATCTCGCCAACAACGAGATGACATCGTTCAAACAGCTCATGCTGGCCTACGGCTTCAACTACACCATCGGCGTGCTCTGTTACGTGCTCTTTATTGCTTATGGCCCCCGGAACCTGCTGTACCCCGAGGTCCAGTCGCTGATGTACCAGTGGTGGCCCCGCTCGCAGATTCTGACCGGTGAAATCAATCTCAAC
The DNA here is from genome assembly GCA_964581735.1 of uncultured Halobacteriales archaeon. GTDB lineage: Archaea > Halobacteriota > Halobacteria > Halobacteriales > Haloarculaceae > Salinibaculum. Next base: position 16,686 of record CAZOQK010000021.1, read on the forward strand.
ACCAATGTCTTTCCCTCCCTACACAGTTCCATCTCGTTGACAGTCGTTCTGCTGGCCCGGCGGACCCGTGACGTGTATCCCGGCTGGCTGTACGTCTCGACGCCGCTCGCGCTTGGCGTGCTCCTCTCGACGATGTTCCTCGGCATCCACTGGGGGGTCGACGTGGTCGCCGGGGCCGGGCTGGCGGTGGTGAGTGTCGTCCTCGCCGAGCGAGTCACCGACGAGAACGGGTCAAACGCGTGGGTCGAGCGGGCGGCCGAGCGGGTCGTCCGCGGGGTCCGCTACCCAATCCGGCTGGCACGCGAGTGGCTCTCGGAGGTCCGGTCGGAGACACCCGACAGCTAAACCCGATAGCTCTGGTCCGGCGTCGGCTGCTGGCGCACGTCGAGGACGCCCAGCCGCCCGGCTGCGAGCCCACAGGCCAGCCCCGTCGCGTGGCCGATGACCGCCGACCCCGGCCCGCTGGCGGCCAGTGTCACCGCGACGACGGCCAGCCCGAACAGAACCAGCTGGGCCCGCGCCGACAGCGCCACCCGGTCGAGCACCCGCGTCGAGACGACGTTACCCGCCAGCAGGTACCCCAGAAACGCCAAGATTGCGCCACTGGCCCCCCAAACGGCATGTGGCGGGCCGACGGCCCCGCCGAGATACACCTCCGCCAGCCCCGCCAAGGCGCCGGTCGTCAGGAAGAAGACGTGGTAGCGACGGGTCGTCGTCCGGCGCGCGACCAGCGGCCCCAGCACAACCAGGGCGACGACGTTCGCCAGCAGATGTGGAAGGCCGCTGTGGGCGTAGACGCTCGTGACCAGTACCCACGGCCGCGCGGCGACGGTCGGGTCGAGGACGAAAAGCACGTACTCGACCGTGCGGGCGAGTCCAGCGGCTAACTGAAACAGGTAGACAGCAGCGAGGACAGCGAGCGTCTGGAGGGTCGGGCGGCCACGCAAAGCCATACTGACTCTCGGGGTTCCAACGGCAAAACCCTCCGGGCCGATTCGATGGGCTGGACGCAGGGAGTGGACTCGCTACGCGATGGTCGGTACGGACAGCAAGAAAGTCCTGCTCATGTAGCTGGATTGGACGGTCTACGCGGGTGGGGCTGTCCTGCTGTGCTAATCAGCATCTCACACAACAGACGTTCACCGAGCCATTACCGCTGGATGCCACGGGGTATATTCGCCTCGGTGCGGTATATCGGGTATGACGGACGAGCCAGTCACCGCGGAGAAGCCCGACAGCCCGTTTCACACCACCGGCACCGACCACATCACTGTCTGGGGATCGAACGCCGAGGACACCATCGCCTTCTACCGCGATTTGCTGGGGATGCCACTCGTCCTCCGCCAGCCCAACCTCGACGACCCCGACCAGACCCACCTCTTTTTCGACACCGGCGACGGCCGCATTCTGATGGTGTTCGTCGGCGACCGGCCCTCCAACCCCCGCGGCCAGCGCGGCGGCGTCGGCTCGGTCCACCACCTCTGTTTCAGTCTCGACCCCAAGAAATACCAGGACGTGATGGACGCGCTCGACGATACCGGCAAGCAGTATAACGTCTTCGACCGCGGTATCTTCTACTCGCTGTACACCTAGGACAACAACGGGCTGGTTATCGAGCTCTCCGCCGACAAGTACGACATCCCCGA
>CAZOQK010000022.1:0-18024 GCA_964581735.1 uncultured Halobacteriales archaeon
GCCCAACACCGGCGGGATGGGGTCGTACAGCGACTCCTCGCTGGAACTGCCCTTCATGAGCGAATCGGAGTACATGGACGCCGTCGACGTGATGCAGGCGACCGTCGACGCGCTCGACGGATACAAAGGCGTCCTCTACGGGCAGTTCATGCTCACGGCGGAGGGCATCAAGGTCGTGGAGTTCAACGCCCGCTTCGGTGATCCCGAGGCAATGAACACGCTGCCGGTGCTCGAAACCGATTTCCTCGACGTGCTCACCGCGGCCCGCGACGGCGAGGACCTCACAAAGCTCACATTCCAGCGCCAAGCCACCGTCTGCAAGTACGCCGTCCCGGAGGGCTACCCGACCGACCCCGAGGCCGGTGCACGTGTCAAAGTCGACGAGGAGAGTGCCGGTGAGGCGATTCTGTTCTACGCCAGCGTCGACGGACGCGACGACGGCATCTACACGACCACCTCCCGCTCGTTCGCGCTCGTCGGTGTCGCCGACACCATCACCGAGGCCGAGGAAATCGCCGAGGACGCACTCGCAGTCGCCGGTGAGGAGGGGTTGCGCGTCCGCCATGACATCGGCAAGCCGGACCTGATCCAGCAACGTATCGACCATATGGCCGAACTCCACGGCGAGTAAGCGCCCGGCGGTCGCTGATGGCACTTTACATCGACTGGCGCGACAGTTTCGCCCTCGTGGGCTATGTGTTGCAGCGGCTCGCACTGCCGTTCGTGGCACCGCTCGGTCTCGCGCTGGTCGATGGCACCGACCCGCTTCCGTTCGTGATACCGGGGCTCGTGACACTTCTCGTCGGAACTGGGCTCTCCCGGCTCGCAGCGGACCCCGAACTCCGCGCTCGCGAAGCCTTTCTCATGGTCGCTACGACGTGGTTAGCGGTCGCAGTCGTCGCCGCGCTCCCCTTTTTGCTCACCGGGACCGGCGTCTTCGCGAACCCCATCAATGCCCTCTTCGAGAGTATGAGCGGCATCACCACCACCGGGGCGACGGTCGTCGTCAACTTCGATGTCCATCCGCGGGCGCTCATGCTCTGGCGACAACTCATCCAGTGGCTCGGCGGCCTGGGGATTCTCGTCCTTGCGACGGCCGTTCTCTCGGAGTTGTCCGTCGGTGGGGCACAGCTGATGGAGACCGAGTCACAGCTCGAAAGCGTGACGAAGATTACGCCACGCATTGCCGACACCGCACGCCTGCTGTGGGGGGTCTACGTTGCACTGACGGCCCTCGCTATCGCCGTGTTGTACAGTCTCGGCCTGCTCGGGTTCGCGCCCGAGATGACGCTGTTCGACGCCCTGGCCCACGCGCTTACGTCCGTCTCGACCAGCGGCTTCTCGCCGCGGGCGGAGTCGGTCGGCGCGTTCTCCCCGGCCGTCCAGTGGGCGCTGATTCCGTTCATGATCCTGGGCGCGACCAGTTTCGTGCTCATCTACGCCGGGAGTCGCGGGAACTTCGAGCGGGTGCGTCGGAGCGAGGAACTCCGATTCTACCTCGGCGTCCTCGGCACGTTGGTCGTGGTGATGTTCGGCCTCGTCTGGGTCACCGTCGACAGCATCACCGGCATCGGGGCGACCGCGCGACACGCCACCTTCCAGATCACGTCGCTGGTGACAACGACCGGGTACGCGACGGCCGACTTCGAACTGTGGAGCGCGCCGGCAAAGCAGATTCTCCTCGTGTGTATGTTCTTCGGCGGGATGGCTGGGTCGACGACCTGCTCTATCAAGATGGTCCGGTGGCTGGTCATCGTCAAGGCGTTTCGCCGCGACCTGTTCGTTGCGGCCCGGCCCGATTCGATCCGACCGATCCGTCTCGGCGGGACGCCGGTCGACGAGTCGACGGTTCGGGACATCTACGCCTACACCCTGATCAGCCTCATCTTCTTCGTTCTCGGCTCTGTCGTGCTCGTCCTCAACAGCGCACGGGCGAGCCACAGCGTGACCGAACTGGAGGCACTCGGCGCGAGCGCGTCGACGTTTTTCAACATCGGCCCGGCGTTCGGCCAGGCCGGCCCCTACGGGAGTTACGAGTCCTTTCCCGCCACGTCGAAACTGTTTATGACGCTGCTGATGTGGGTCGGCCGCATCGAAATCCTCCCCGTACTCGCGATGCTTCGCATCTCCTTCTGGCGCCAGCCCTGAGCGGGGCCACTGTTCGCGCCGGCCGGCAAGCGTTCAAGAGGTACCACGACGAAGACGCCGGTGTGAGCGACGCGACGCCTGACGAGCGCGACGAGTCGGCCGGCAACGGAACCGAAAGCAGTGCCGTCGGCACTCGCAACTCCCGCCACGACCGCATCACCGCCGCGCCGACGCCCGGCCCGAAAAACTCCCTGCAACACTGGACCGACGCCCGGAACCCGATTCGGATGGTCATCAATTTCCTCGCTATCCAGATAATCAAGTTCTCCCCGGTTTTGCGGGTGAAAACATGGCTGCTCCGGCGCCTGGGCGCGGATGTCGGCAGCGGCGTCTCGCTGGCGCTGTCGGCGACACCCGACGTGTTCTGGCCGGAACTCATCACTATCGAGGACGACGCCATCGTCGGCTACGACGCGACGATTCTCTGCCACGAGTTCCTGCGCGAGGAGTACCGCACGGGTGAGGTGGTCATCGGCGAGGGGGTGATGATCGGGGCGGAGACGGTCATCCTCCCCGGCGTTCATATCGGTGAGAACGCCCGCGTCGCGGCCAATTCGCTGGTTGCCGAGGACGTGCCAGCGGGCGCGACAGTGGCGGGCGTACCCGCAGAGCGCGTCGACGGGTAGAATCCAGTGGGATTTTAATCGACCACCAGTAAGAGACATGTATGGATTACGACGAGATGCTCGACCGTGGTCTGGAAGAGACACCCGACATCCGGGGTGACTCCGAGCGGTTCGACGTGACCGACCCCGACGTGCGCCAAGAGGGGAATGTCAGCGTCTTCGAGAATTTTCAGACTGTCTGCTCGGACCTCGGCCGCGAGGACGACCACGTCATGAAGTTCCTCCAGGACGAACTCGGCACCAGCGGCCACATCGACGAGAGCGGGCGCGCCCGCCTCACCGGGTCGTTCGACGCCGACCGTATCGGGGACGCCGTCGACGAATACGCCGACGAGTACGTTCTCTGTTCGGAATGTGGGTTGCCGGATACGCGACTCGAGCGGGAACAGGGTGCGCTTATCCTCCGCTGTGAGGCCTGTGGCGCACGCTCGGCGACCAGTAGCTAACTGAGCTGCTTCAGTGTCTTCAGGTCGTGTTCCGTCCGCGTGAATTCTGCCATCGGACGGCTCGCGTGGCAGTTCGGACAATGAAAGGTCCGGGTAGACTCCGGTAACGCCCCCGGGGAGTCTTCCCAGTCTCTCTTGCACTCAGGACAGAGTAATCGAACGTACGCTTCGGTCATGCGTATTGGTGACATACCGTGTCGGGTGAAAAGGTTTGTGTCTACCCGCTGGAAGCTCCCCGAGTGAGGGCCGCCGGTCTCAGGCCGGAACGCCCTGGTCGGCGTCCAGCAGTTCCTTATACCGGTTCCGGATGGTCACCTCCGAGATGTCCGCGACCTCCGACACCTCACTCTGTGTGACCTTCTCGTTTGTCAGCAGCGCCGCCGCGTAGACGGCAGCGGCGGCAAGGCCGACCGGAGACTTCCCGGAGATGGTGCCCGTCTCGCTGGCTGCATCGAGAAGCTGGCGGGCACGCCGCTCGGACTCGTCCGAGAGATTGAGGTCCGAGATGAACCGCGGGACGTAGCTCTTCGGGTCGGCGGGCTGGACCTCGAGGCTGAGTTCCCGGATGATGTACCGGTACGTCCGGGTGAGTTCCATCCGTTCGACCCGGGAGACCCGGGCCATCTCATCGAGCGAGCGGGGTGTGCCGGCCTGCCGAGCCGCGGCATAGAGCGCGCTTGTCGCGACGCCCTCGATGGAGCGACCCGGCAGTAGGTCCTCCTCAAGCGCCCGGCGATAGATGACGCTGGCTGTCTCGCGGACGTTCTCGGGAAGGCCGAGGGCGCTTGCCATTCGGTCGATTTCGCCAAGGGCCTGCTTGAGGTTGCGCTCCTTTGAGTTGCGGGTGCGGAACCGCTCGTTCCAGGTGCGCAGCCGCTGCATCTTCTCGCGCTGGCTGGACGAGAGGGAGTTGCCGTAGGCGTCCTTGTTCTGCCAGCCGATGTTCGTCGACAGGCCCTTGTCGTGCATCATATTCGTCGTCGGGGCGCCGACGCGGGACTTCTGGTCGCGCTCGCCGGGGTTGAACGCGCGCCACTCCGGTCCGGGGTCAATCTCGTCTTCTTCGACGACCAGCCCACATTCGCGACAGACTGTCTCGCCGCGGGTGTCGTCACTCTCGAGACGGCCGCCACACTCCGGACAGACATCTACCGACTCGTCCGCCGTCTCCGTTGTTTGTTCGTTCTCTCGTGTCTGTTCGGTCGTTCTGGTTGGTGCTTCGCTCATGATTGGGGAGGTTCCTGAGTTGCCGAGGGGAAAATATTGAAATCCCTTTTGGGCGACTCTGTTAACTGTTAGTTAGTGCGAAAGGAATATAAACGTTTTGCCAGTGATGTTACACAGTACCATGCCCTCGGGCGGTTGTGCTGTCTGGAACGTCTCTCAGCGGTGGGATGGGCGCCCTCAGATAGTAAAGAGGTGTCCCTCGGTGGGGACATTGAAGAGGCCGACACGTGCGCCAGCGTCCAGCCACGCGTGGCCATACGACAAAGACGCAAGTGCGTTCACGAGGTCGTCCTCCTCGCGGAAGTGTCGGCCGTCGTTCAGGTAGGATTCGGCCATCTCCTCGCAGTCAGCAGCGGCTTCGGCCATCGGTGTTCCCTCGGGCGGTGCGACGGTTGCCTCGGCGAGCGCCTCGGCGAGCAACCGTTCGTACCGGTTGGTCTTTTCGACGATGTCGGTCATATACCCCGTTTTACCGGCAGCGGCATGAACGTTCGGCCGCGTCCGCCCCCGTGCGGTTGTTCGGAAACGCCACAATATAGCGCAACCTACAAACTGTGGCCTGCCCAAGCATCGTGTATGACAGACGAGGTTGTCGACCATCGGCGACTCATCATCGCGGGCACAGGGATTGCGGGGCTGACAGCCGCTATCTATGCGGGTCGCTCAAACAACGACCCGCTGGTGCTCGAAGGTGACGAACCGGGCGGCCAGCTCACGCTGACGACCGACGTGGCCAACTATCCGGGTTTTCCCGACGGTATCGGCGGGCCGGAACTGGTCCAGAACATGAAAGACCAGGCGACGAGGTTCGGGGCCGACATCGACCACGGTATCGTCGCGGATGTCAAACGGCGCGATTCCGTGTTCCACGTCGAACTCTCGAACGGTGACAGCTACACCTGCGACGCATTCATCGCTGCCTCCGGGGCCAGCGCGCGCACCCTCGGTGTCCCCGGCGAGGACGAACTGATGGGCTATGGCCTCTCGACGTGTGCTACCTGCGACGGCGCCTTCTTCCGTGACAAGGATATGCTCGTCGTGGGCGGCGGCGACGCCGCCATGGAGGAAGCGACCTTCCTCACGAAGTTCGCCGACACCGTCTATCTCGCCCACCGCCGCGAGAACTTCCGCGCCGAAGATTACTGGATAGACCGCGTCAAGGAGAAAGTCGAGGCCGGCGACATCGAAATCATGCGCAACACCGAACTCCTGGAGATTCACGGTTCCCCCGAGGACGGCATCGACCACGTCACGCTCGCACGTAACAAGGCGGGTTACCCGAAGGACAACCTTGAGGACCCCGATACCGAGACGTTCGACTTCGATGTCGGCGCCGTCTTCTATGCAATCGGCCACACACCGAACACCGACTATCTTGAGCGAACGGGCGTCGAGATGGATGAGGCGGGCTACCTGAAAACCGTCGGTGGCGACGGCGGCGGCCAGGCCGAGACCGGCGTCGAGGGCATCTTCGGGGCCGGCGATGTCGTCGACCACCACTACCAGCAGGCCGTCACCGCGGCCGGGATGGGGAGCAAGGCGGCCATCGACGCCGACGAATACCTAGAGGAGAACCCGCCCGCGACGGCCGCCAGCACCGAGACAGCGACCGCCGAATCCGACGACTGAGCCGGCCGTGTGTCCCCGGGACACCGACCCACAGACCCTTTAGTGCGGGATGCCGAAGAGGAGTCCATGGCAGATAATACGGTTACGGTGCACCTGGAAACTGACGACGACGGAACTGACGCTATCGAAGTCCCCCGCGCTATCGTCGAGATGCTGGGCGAGGCCGACGAGGACACCACGACGGTCGTGGGCGACCTGGCGATGCTGGGTATCGCACAGCAGGCCCACGCGCTGGTCCACCACAGCCAAGGCGAAACCGACCCCGCACTGGCTGAGGCCGAGGAACTCGCGATGGACCTCTTCGAGGAACGGTTTGGCCAGACTTACGGCGAAGTCACCGGCCACTCCCACTGACTACGCGACCGCGTACTCCAGCAGCACTCCGTCGTCCACTCGCTCAACCGTCTCCAGTGTCAACACCGGAAAGTCGCCGACGAACCCATTACCGTCGGCCAGTGTGGGGGCCTCGCGGCCGCCGATAATGCTGGGGCCGACGAACACGGAGAGGTCGTCGACCAGGCCAGCCTCGAACAGCGAGAAGATGAGTTCGCCGCCCCCCTCGATCATCAGCCGGTCGATGCCCGTGGCTTCGAGTTCCGCGAACGCAGCCGTCAGGTCGACGCGGTCCTCGCCGGCCGCGATAATCGTCGCGCCGCTGTCTTTCATCTGCGAGACGAAATCGCCCGGCGCGGCGTCGGAGACGAGCAGGTAACTCTCGGCCTCATCGTCCAGCACACGCGCGTCCGGCGGGGTCTGAATCCGTGAATCCGCGACGACCCGGGCGGGGTTTTCCGGCTTCCCACGGTCGCGCCGCTGTGCCCGCAGGTCGGGGTCGTCGACGGTCAGGGAGGGGTCGTCGGCGACGACGGTGCCGACACCAACCATCACGGCGTCGCTTTCGGCGCGCAACTCATCGACCCGCTCGAAGTCCGCCGGGCCGCTGATCGCTATCTGTTCGCGTTCCCTCGTCGAGAGTTTCCCGTCGGCACTCATCGCGGCGTTAACGACAACTCGCATGCAAGGGCCTATCACGACGCGGGGCAAACGGTTTTCGGTCCGCTGCCGGCCGTAAGCCCCCACTATGCCAGCCAGGACCGGAACGGTAGGCCGACGGAAGTGGCCGCCACGGCCCGCGGGCCGCACTGACTGCCGGTCAGGAAGCAGGTAGGCACTGCTGCCCGCGACAGCCCGGCGACTGCCACGGACGACGTGTGAGAGCAGGGACGAACAGAGCGCACGTCGGACAACCGACGCAGACGCGACAGACGACTTGACCGGATCGGCGTCGAACAGACGTGACCTGCTGAAAGCGGTCGGAGCGGGCGGTGTGCTGACGATTGTCGGCGGGACGGCCGCCGGCGTTCTCGATGGCAGTGACTCGCTCCAGGTCGACGAGGAACGGACCGTCCACACTGTCCACACGAGACTCGAGTCCTCGACCAACCCGAAACGGCCCGTCGATTTCTTTTTTGAGCCCACCGGGCTGGCAATCGAACCCGGCGATATCGTGCGGTTCGTCTCCGAATCCCCGGATTACACTGTCACGGCCATCACCCGCGTACGGAACCCAACGGCGGATACCACCCGGTAAGGAGGCCTTTTGACCGCCGGCACCGGGCTGGGACCCCGCTCGCTGCCAGACGGTATCGACGAGGCGCCGGCGGCCGACGGCGCGCTTCCGGGTTAGCAGGCGCCAGGGGGCGGTGAGGAACCGACAGGCAACGGGAGACCAGCAACGACGCCGACTGGTGGGAACACGACTGGCGGGAACGTGACCGACAACGGAACCGAGATGGGGGCCATGGTAGGTCACACTCCGCAGGGACATCGGAACACACATTTTTCCGCTCCGAGACGCCCCAATATGGACGTAACCGGGAAGCGCGTGGTCGTCACCGGCGGCGCAGGGTTCGTCGGTTCCCATCTCGCCGAATCGCTGCTGGAAGCTAACGATGTCCTCGTCGTCGACGACTTCTCGAATAGCCGACGCGAGTGGGTTCCCGACGGGGTGGACCTGGTGGAAGGTGACCTGACTGACCCGGCGGTCGTCACCGAGACGATTACCCGCGATGTCGACGTGGTTTTTCACTTTGCGGCGGCAAAAGCCGTCGACAGTGACGCACCCCGACAGCAGTTCGATGACAACCTGCGGATGACCTACAACATCCTCGAACGGATGGACGAGACCGGCGTTGGACACTTGGCCTACACCTCCTCGTCGGTGGTGTACGGCGAGGCCCCCCGGCCGACGCCGGAGGATTTCGCGCCCAAAGCGCCCATCAGCGAGTACGGCGCCGGCAAACTCGCTGAGGAGAGCCTCATTTCGACGTACACTCACAGCCACGGTTTGCAGGCCTGGGTGTTTCGCTTCGCCAACATCGTCGGTCCGCGCCTGCGCGGCGCTGTCGTTCCCGATTTCATCGAGAAGCTCCGGGACGACCCCGACCGCCTGGTCATCCTCGGTGACGGCCGCCAAGAGAAATCCTACATGCACATCAACGAGTGTGTCGACGCGATGGACCACGTCGTCACGGCGGCCGAGGCCGACCTGAACGTCTACAACCTCGGGACGCGCACGACCACTTCGGTCGACACCATCGCGGACATCGTGGCCGACGAGATGGGGGTCGACCCGGAATACGACCACACCGGCGGCGACCGCGGGTGGACCGGTGATGTCCCTCGGATGCGCCTCTCCATCGAGAAACTCTCCGCGCTTGGCTGGGTGCCCGACCAGTCGAGCGACGACGCGATCCGGCAGTCGGTGCGGGAACTGCTGGCCGAACTCTAGAGGAAGTCGATCTCTTTGTTGCGGTAGAACTCGAAGGCAACGCCGGTCACGAAGGTGATGCCGAACCAGATGAAGGAGAACTCACCAGCACCGGTCGTGATGGTCGAGCCGCGGAACGCCTCGATGAGGATCGGAATCGCCAGGCCGAGCAGCGAGGCGCCGATGAGCGTCGTCGCGACGGCGACGAACTCGTCATAGACGCGCAGTGCGACGAGCCCGCCGAGGACACCGCCAACGGCCGCAACCAGGAGTGCCTGGCCGAAATTGGGGTCCCGAAACAGGGGTGCACCAGCGATGCGGGCCAGAACCGACTGTGGGTCGGCGTACGCAAGGTTCGGAGGGATGGCACTGAGGAACACGTCGAGAATGCGACCCTGTGAGAGGAACGCCAACACGGCCGTACTCGTCATGGCGAAGCCGATGACGGCAAAGGCCAACTGACTGAGTGCCGGCACGAAGATGCGACCCAGAATCGCACCGATAATCGCTAGCACGGTAGTGATGCCGGGGCTAATAGCGCCGCCGGTGGCCAACGGCGCGCCGAAGGTCCCGACGGCGATGCCCGCAATAATCCCACCGATGGTCCCCGCCACGGCGAGTAGCTTCTGTGCAATCTCGTACCCGAAGTACGCCACTCCAAACCCGATGGCGGCCATGACGGCAGCCGCTGCCAGTGAGAACACCTCAACCATACGTTTCATCGAAACAACGATTCCCCCGGCGCTTAGTTGTTCCCCTCCCGAATCATCTGTCAGGATGTATCCGTCTTACGGTCACCCTGGCGACGAGTAGCGGCAGGATGCGGTCACGTTCGCCACGCCCTACTGCGACGGAGCCGATTCATCCCCCCGGCAGTGTGTCCTGACCGCCTCGGTGTTCCCGTGCCGTCCGCGAGGGCCGGACTGGACAGCTCTCTCTGTCACAGCGGTATACACCTGCCAGGAAAGCGGGAGTTGAACGTAGCGCCTATGATAGTCCTTCCCCTACGACCGAGCGTGCAAATCGTCGGCTACGAGACCGCGGCCAGTGGGGACGACGCAAACGGCGACGCGGCGCTGCTGGTCGCCCGCGAGGGGAGCGTCGACCGGGAGTCATTGGCACCCGGCACGACGCTTTCTTACACGCTGGGGCAGCGCCACTGTGCGGGGAGTCTCGACGAGAGTGGCCACACGGCCTGTCACCGGGACAGCGCACCGTACTGCGACCAGCACACGAGCAGGTGGGCGTGTGCGCGTTGTACGGGTGAGTGTGACCTGCCGCTTTCCTCCTGCCGTGAGGAACACGCCGTCTACCTCGCGGCCTTCACGCCGGCGACGTTCAAAGTGGGCGTCACGCGTTCGTGGCGCCTGGACACGCGCCTGCGCGAGCAGGGGGCAGACCGCGCCGCGCATCTCCGAACGGTCAGGGATGGCCGCATCGCACGACAGATCGAGGCCGACATCGCCGTCGAGGTCGGGGACAGAGTGCGGGTCCCCAGGAAAGTCCAGGGGATTCACGAGTCGGTCGATGAGGCGGCGTGGTCGGACCTGCTAGCTGGGTTCGAACCCATTGAAACGTACGATTTCGAGTACGGCCTCAACCTGACGGAGCGGCCGGTCGCGGAGACACTTGCGACCGGGACGGTCCGGGGAACGCAGGGGCGTGTGGTCGTCGTGGAGACGAACGGCAGCACGTACGCGACAGACCTCCGGGACCTGGTGGGGTACGACCTGCAAACAGGGCAACCCGACCGACAGTTACAGTCGAGTCTCGGCGCGTTTCAGTAGCGACGGTAACCCTTTTCCGCGGGCAAACAGAATGGCGGGGTATGGCGGACAAACCCGAAGACAGCGAGGCAGAGCCCGACGCAGAATCCGGAGACGGCGACGAGAAGTCCTTCCGCGAGCGCGTTGAAGAAATCCGGCAACAGCGTGCCGAAGAGGAGGGCGAAGAGGGCGAAGGCGGCCGCGGCCCGCCCGAGGAGATGATGGGCGGCGGCCCCGGCGGTATGGGCGGCGGTGGCGGCAACCCCTTCGCACAGATGATGGGCGGCATGATGGGCGGTGGCCCCGGCGGCATGGGCGGCGGTCCGCCGGGCATGGGCGGCGAGGAGAGCGGCAGCGACAACGAAGAACTCACTCGCGAGATGCGAAAACTCCGCGACGAAGTGCACGACATGCGCCGGACGCTGGACCGTATCGCCGACGCGCTCGAAGACTGACTACTCCTCGTACGCGAGGTTCATGACCCACTGCGAGAACGCATCGCTGTGGGAGTCGATTTCTTCGTCACCGACGAAAGGCGAGAGCTGGTCCCCGGCCATCAGGAGCGAAAATTCGAGGTCCTGTGCCGTCGGCGTGAGATAGTAGGTGTTGTGTCCCTTGTAGACGGTCTTTTCGCGGTGGATAAGCTCCCTCTCGTTCAGGGAGTCGACGATACGACTGCCCTTGCGCGAGGAGACATCGAGTTCCTTCCAGAAGTTGCTCTGGTGGATACCGCCGCTCTCGCGGACGAGTTCCAAGCCACGGAGTTCGTCCTCCGAGAGGTCTTCCTCTCTGGGTGTCACGCTCATGTTGAATACACTGTCCGTGCGCCGTTTAAAAGTGACTGTCGGTCCCGTCGCGCCGGGTCAGAGCCAGGCGTCGACCGGCTCAAAGGCCGTCTCGCAGGGCGGCCCCGGGGCGAACTCGTAACGCGTCCCCTCGGCACCGAAATGGACGAGCGACGACGAGCGCGTGCCGAAGCCGTCGCCGTGGATACAGACACCGTAGTCGTGGTCGGAAATGACGCCGGCTGCCCGGTCCAGCCACGCCCAGCTGTCCTCGCCGGGGTCGGGTTGGAGCGCCGTCCGGACCTGTTCGGCGTTTTCGGCCTGGGCTTTGCCGATGTCGGGGCGGTGGCCCGGGATGGTGTAGCTGCCATCCGCGCCGACATTAACGACGACGTGGACGCCGGGAATCATGTTCCGCACGCGGGCCCGGCCGTCCCACTCAACGAGCAACGCGGCGCTTTCGTCGGCGACGACCAGATTGAACCCCTCGTAGGCGCGCTCGTCGAGTTCCCGTTCGACGAACCGGACGGCCTCCCCGGCGGTGTCGTGGTCCAGCGCGTCGCGGACGAGCAGTCCGCGCGAGCGGTCCCCTGTCAGGTCGGCGTTTATCCAGCGGTTCGTGATGGCGACGAAGACGCCGGCGTCGTTGTAGCCGAGCCAGGTCCCGCCGGCCTCGCCATCCCGTGGGGCAACGACGGGCCGCTCCCAGTCTCGCTTTGCCGGGGGCTCCGAGGGGCGACCGACCTGTTCGTCACGGTTTGCGGCGACGACCAGTGGGGCGTCTTCGAAGACTTGCCACGTGAACGTCAGTGTACACACACGCTGTGATAGACGGGCCGTGAGTAAAAACAGTCCGCTCGCTCAGCCCAAGCGCGTCCGGACCGCGTCCCTGTCGATAGTTCCCGAGGCAGTCCGTGGGAGCTCGGTGGCAAAGGCCACCGTTTTCGGGAGTTTGTAGGCGGCCAGGCGCTCGCGGGCGAACGGTTTGACATCGATAGGCTCGCCATCGGGCGTGGCGAGGAGTGCGCCGATGCGCTCGCCCCACTCCTCGTCGGCGAGACCAACGACGGCCGCGTCGGTGACATCGGGATGGTCCCGAAGCACTCCCGCTACTTCCGCAGGGTGGACGTTCTCGCCGCCAGTGATGATGGTGTCGTCGGCCCGCCCCAGGATCCAGAGGCGACCGTCACCGTCGCGATACCCGATGTCGCCGGTATGGAGGCCGTCCTCGCCGAAGGCCCGTGTCGTCGTCGCCTCATCGAGATAGCCCGGCGTCACCGTCGGGCCGTCGACGACTATCTCGCCGGTCTCGCCCCGGTCGGCCGGTGTGCCCGTTTCATCGACGACGGTGACAGTCGTCGTCACCAGCGGTTGCCCGACCGTTCCAGGCATATCTGTGGCGTCCTGTGGGGTGGCTGTCGTAATCTGTGAGGCCGCTTCGGTCATCCCGTAGGTCGGATACACTGGAACGCCAGCATCCAGTGCCCGCTGAAGCAGCCCTTCACCGGCTGGCGCACCGCCGAGCAGCACCGTCGACAGCGTCTCCGACGGCGTCCACCCGCTATCTAGCAGGCGTTTCAGCTGTGTCGGGACCAGTGAGATACCCGTTATCCCGTAGGTGTCGAGGGCGCTGGCGGTGTCGGCGGCGTCGAACGACTCCTGGACGACCAGCGTCGTGCCGTAGAGTGCGGTCCGGACCACCGGCGCGAGCCCGCCCATGTGATACGCCGGAAGGCAGTCCAGCCAGCGGTCACCCGGCGCGACGCCGAGCCGGAACGCCGACCCGCTGGCGCTGGCGACGAGGTTCCCGAGCGTGAGTCGCACACCCTTTGGCTCGCCGGTCGTTCCGGAAGTAAACAGGACGAGCGCGGTGTCGCCCCGGTCCCACGTCGCCGGTGTCGGTGGATCTCCCTCGGGCGGACCCGGCTGGAGTGGGTCGACCCGCTTGTCGGTCGGCCCGTCGAGCGAGACGACGGGACACGACGCCGCGGCGAGTGCCGTCGCCTCGGTTGTACCTTCACAGACGAGCAGGTCGACGGCCGCCCGGTCGAGCCGCCACTTGAGCGCGTTGCTGGGCGCCTGCGTATCGAGCGGGACTGCTGTGTACCCCGCCCGCCAGCAGGCGTGTACCGCCGCAAAAAAACCGATGCGTGTCGACGCGAGCAACCCGACACGAGGGTCGTCTGCCGACGACAGTGTGTCCCCGAGAACGGACTGGAAGCGCGCGGTCACGCCATCGACGATAGCATCGAACGCGCGGGCAGTCCACTGGCGGTTCGTCGCGACATCGATGACCGCCGTCCGGTCCGGCGTTGCCGCTGCGCGGTGGTGGAGCGGATCGGTAGCCGGCCACTCGGCTGGCTCGCGCATCTATCTCGCCGGTCGGTCCGGGAGCCCAAGACCCTTGCCCTGTGGCACCTCTATCGCCCCATCTGTTACCGGCGCGGGGTCCGAAGAGAGGTCCTCGGCGAGCAACGACGCAGTGGCCAGCCCGCAGGCGCGCACGTCCGGGAGACTCGCCGCGAGATGGACGGCACCGGTCCGAGCGACCACGGCATCGATGGTCGTCGAGAACACCGGGTCGACACCCACCTCTCGCGCGGTCATCGCGATGTCGCGCGCCCGGTCGATGCCGCCGACGACCATCGGTTTGATAACCAGTACGTCCGCGGCCAGTTCGGCGAGAACCTCGTCGACGCTGTACTCTGTCAGTGCCTCGTCGAGTGCCACGTCGACGGGGCCGCCACGCAGTTTGGTGTGGCCGGCCAGATTGTCGGCTGCCAGCGGCTGTTCGACGTACGAGACGCCCACGTCCGCGAGCGCGTCGAAGGCGTATTCGGCCGTCTCCGGAGTCCAGGCGGCGTTGGCGTCGGCCCGAAGCTCAACCCCATCGCCGACGGCCTCACGCACCGCACGGAGCCGCTCGATGTCGTCCTCGACGGGGCGTGCGCCGACTTTCAGCTTGAGCGCGTCGGACCCTGCCTCGATTGCGGCAGTTGCCGCCTCGACGGTGTCGCTCCTGGGTTTGTCCCCGACGGTGGCGTTGACCGGCACCGAGCGGACGAGACGGTCTCCGTTGAGCGACCGGTACAGCGGTTGCTCCAGACGGCGTGCGCGGGCTTCCGCGAGCGCCAGCGAGAGGCCGTGGCGGGCGGCCGGGGCCTCGGTTTTCGACAGGGCGATGCCCCAGTCGAGTTCCTCGGCCACATCTGCGGCACGGACGAGCGCTTCCCGACATTCACCGCGTGATTCCGTCCAGCCCGGCAGCGGCGTTGCCTCCCCGACGCCATGGTAGCCGTCGTACTCGACGGAGATGATGAACCCCTCGCGGTGTCTAAGCGGACCCGCCGCCGTCTCTAGGGGAGAGTGCAGGTCGAGCGAGAACGGTTCCACCTCCATCATGCCACCCCCGGCACGACCAGCCCGACAGACAGCAACACCGAGTAGGCGGCCAGCAACTGTCCGGTGCGTTCGAGCGCCGGGTTCAGCGCCTCGCCGTCGGCGTGGTGCAGGACCGTCTCAGTCAGACTGGCCGCAATCGGGACCGTAAGCAGTGGGAACAACGCCGTCAGCGGGTAATCAAAGGCCAGCCACAGCACCGGCGGGACGGCGTAGGCCAGCCCGAGCATCACAATGAATTCGACGCGGCTCCACCGGTAGCCCAGTATGACGGCCAGTGTCCGCTTGCCCGTCGCGCGGTCGGTCTCCATGTCACGGATGTTGTTCACGACGAGGATGGCTGTCGACGGCCCGGCCGCGGCGAGGCTGGCGACGAGGACTGCCGGTGTGACCGTCCCCGCCGGCACCCCCAGCGGGAACGCGCCGCCCATTTCAGTGACGGCCTGCACGTAGTAGGTGCCGGTAACGGCGACCACGCCGAAGTAGAGAAAGACGAAGAAATCGCCCAGCCCGTAGTAACCGTACGGGTAAGGACCGCCGGTGTAGAGGATGCCGGCGGCGATACCCGAGAGGCCGACGGCGAGGATCGGAACGCCGCCGATGTAGACGAGGTACAGTCCGACGACGACGGCGAGGCCGTAGGTCGCGGCCATCGCGTACTTGACTTTTCGGGGTTCGATGAGCCCGCCGGCGGTAACGCGGGTGAAGCCTTCCCGGTCCTCAGTGTCGGTGCCGTTGACGGCGTCGTAGTAGTCGTTGGCGAAGTTGGTGCCGACCTGGATGAGAAGTGCCCCGATGAGTGCAGCGAGTGCCGGCAGCGGCGCGAACACACCGGCGTAGACGGCAGCGGCAGCGCCGAGGATGACGGGTGCTGCACCCGCTGGGAGCGTCTGCGGGCGGGCGGCCATCAGCCACGCCTGCGTCCGCGTCACGTCGGCTGTCGTCATTACACGTCCATTAGAGCGGGAAACTCAAAGCGGCTGTGGTTGTGGGTGGTGTCCGCCAGGTCAGTAGTGCCAGGGGTACTGCCGGAAGTTCGGCTCGCGTCCCTCGTTGAACGCATCACGGCCTTCGCTGGCCTCGTCGGTCATGTAGCCGAGCCGCGTCGCCTCACCGGCAAAGACCTGCTGACCGACCATCCCGTCGTCGATGGCGTTGAACGCGAACTTCAGCATGCGAATCGCCATCGGTGACTTTCGGGTGACTGCGTCGGCCCACGCGAGGGCGACCTCTTCGAGTTCCTCGTGGGGCACGACCTCGTTGACCATCCCCATCTCTTTGGCCTCCTCGGCGTCGTAGTCCTTCCCCAGAAAGAAGATTTCGCGGGCTTTCTTCTGGCCGACCTGTTGGGCGAGGTAGGCCGAGCCAAAGCCGGCGTCGAAACTCGCCACGTCGGCGTCGGTTTGTTTGAAGATGGCATCCTCGCTGGCGATGGTCATGTCACAGATGACGTGCAGTGAGTGGCCGCCGCCAACGGCCCACCCCGGCGCGACGCAGATGACCGGTTTGGGCATGAACCGGATGAGTCGCTGAACTTCGAGGATGTGGAGGCGACCGACACCGTGCTGTGCGGCTTCGTCCTCGTCGTCGTCAGTGTATTCGTACCCGGAATCGCCCCGAATCGACTGGTCGCCGCCCGAACAGAACGCCCAGCCGCCGTCTTTCTCGCTGGGGCCGTTCCCCGTCAGGAGGACACAGCCTACGTCCGGTTGGCGGCGGGCGTGGTCCAGTGCGGTGTAGAGTTCGTCGACCGTCTCGGGCCGGAAGGCGTTGCGGACCTCAGGGCGGTCGAAAGCGATGCGGGCCGCGGGCACGTCCGTGCCGCGGTGATAGGTAATGTCACCGGAGTCGAACTCGTCGACGGCCGTCCACTCGTCCGAATCGAACAGCGCTGAGACCATACTGGCGCTCGGGCCGGCGCGCGCAAAAAGATTCGGCGTCGTCGCCGCTCAGTGGTGGCCGAGCCAACCGGACCGGACGCGGCCGAGTTCGATACGGACCCGGTGTCGGTCATCGTTGGCTTCGAACGACACGTCGCCGCCGTTGGCGTTGACGAGCCACTCCACGAGCCACAGTTCTACCCCAAGCCCGTGGTCCAGTGCGGTCTCCGAGCCTGCCGCGACCGCGTTCAGGTCTGCCTCGGCGATAGAGCGGCGGCGGTCCTCGAAGCTGAGCCTGACAGTCTCCCGGTCTTTTGTCACCCGAATCGTCAACCGTGGGTCCTCAGTGTCGCCCGAGTGTGCGCTCTCGATGAGGTTGTCCACCACGAGGCCAAACTGCGGGCCGACGAACACAAACGCGTCCTCGGGTGCGTCGACTGTCACACCCAGGTCTGGATGTTCTGCTTCGAGGGTCCGGACCCGTGATTCGATGATAGTCGTGAGGTCGAGGCGCTGTCGCTGGGTCGACGGACCGGTAAGGCTAGCGTTGGCCTGGCGAACACTGTCCGTGAGACGGATTACCGACCGGATTTTCTCGCTTGCCCGCCGGGCTGCTGTGGCCGTCTCGCCGTCGGTCTCGGCCTCGATTTCGTCGAGCTGACAGAGCACGACGGACATATCATTTCTGAGATTGTGCCGCAATACTCGGTGCAGGACGGCGTTTTGACCCCGGAGCTCCCGATTGGATTGATGCAATGTCGCGGTGACACCACAGAGGGCACCCGTGACTGCTGTCGCCGCGAGTGCCGTCCCGAGTATCTCGGTCCCCACGCTACCCACTACCGCTGTCGGCGTCCCGAGTTCGACCGCGACGAGTGTTGCAGTCCCGAGGCCAAGGCCGAGCGCACTGCAGTTTGCGACCAGCCAGACCTGCTCAGCGTCCAATTCCAGGCGCTTGAGCCAGTAGGCCGAGCCGACGAGAACGAGAACGGAGCATCCTGATGTGACGATCCAGAACGCCCCCGCGATTCCTGCATCGAGTAGCTGGCTCCCGAGAACCGCAGCGAGGACGACCCCAGTCGCGATGATATACCCTTCGCCCAGACTCCGTTTTGAGATGTGTCTTCCGACTGCCCCGCTGACATCCGGTGCCCGACGAGCTTTCAGACTCTGCCCTCCCTTGTCACACCTATGGCTATCAGATGTGATAATAATTTGGCCTCCTGGCCTGCGAGTGATACGTCACTCAGTCTCAGACCGCTCGCATTGATCATCCAACTTCGACCCCGAGCTGTCACGTTCGGTCGGTCCATAGCACGTCGTCTCGGGCCGAAGAGTCCGCCATCGA
>CAZOQK010000023.1:0-11253 GCA_964581735.1 uncultured Halobacteriales archaeon
GACCAACTCGACACGCTCGTTGGGCGCGACCCCGACCACGGCCGTCTGACACGCATCGAACCCGGGTCGACGAGGTTCAGACTGAAGCCAGCGACGCCGTCGCCGCCACCATCAAGGAGGCACTGGACGCGATTCACGCCTTCCGTGAGCCCATCGAGGGTGTTTAGCAACCACCTTTTTCTGCGTCGGGTGCGCTCGCGCCGCGAGCGCACCGCTTATTGAAAAACGTCCGCAGAACTCTCCGAGTTCTGCCGGGCCGCACAAGAGCTCCGCTCTTGCGGACGTGGGAGAAAAAGGCCGAACGCTCGCTTCGCTCGCGTTCGGGTGCTATCGTGGTTGCTCCCGCACAGCCACCGTACCACGCAGCGACGGCAATCAACACGTCCTTGACTTCTCTCAGCCACAAGGCACTAATCCGGCCCACACCCAAGGGGCAACCGATGGAAGACTGGATGGAAGCGTGGACGAAGCTTCATCACCACAGCTACACCGTCGTCGCCGTTCTCGGACTCGTGGCGACGGTCGTGCTTGCCAGCCCGGGCGAGCAGACGCTGGGGCTGGGGCCGGTCCGCTTCGATGCGTTCTACGCGGCACTCGCCGCCTTCGGAGCCCTGCTCGTCCTATCGATCACTGGCGAGTACCGCCGCGCGGACTACACGCTCGACCGGAACGGATCCGAGGAGTGACGCCGCTAGTTCTGTGCCCACTCGATGGCTGCATCGAGTTCTTTGAAACTCTCGACGGCAGCACCGTCGACATCGAGTTGTGACTTGACGGCCATCGCGGTGATACCGCTGGAAGCGAACCCGATTTTATCGACTCCGGTGTACTCGCCGTTTTTCGACCACTCCTCGCCCATATACTCCTGTGTCTCCTTCGGGAGATTCGTTTTGTCACCGAAGACCGCAACCGTCGCCTCAATGTCATCGCGGCTGCCACGCTCGCGGTAATGCTGGCTGACCGCTTCGAGGTCCTCATCAGCAAAGCCCTGCCAGCCACCCATATGCCAGATACCGATGGTTCCGCGCTGTTCGAACTCCCATTCGTACTCGTCCGGATTCGGAATATTTCTCGCTGTGTCGGACATACAATGCCGTATGCGCCGTGTAATACTATCGGTGGTGCCTAACAGAGTTGGGAGCCACTCAAGACACCGCGGGGCTGCGGGGTGAGCTAGGGCTGCAAGCAATTTACGCCGTCGTCTCACACTCGACTGCCCACTCTACGTCCCACTCGCCGGCCAAGCGCTCGTAGAGCGCCCGCAGCCCCGCTGACCCCGTCGCCGGCAGGACGTGAAGCCGAATCTGCCCGCTCCGGACGGAGACGCGGAACACGTCGCCAGTCTCGTCGTCCCGGACGAGATACAGCGGCATCGGTAACTCGAAGAAATCGCCGTAGCGGTACGGTCCACCATCCAGGACCCGCTGCAGGACGCCATTGAGGCTGTCGTTGCCCTGTGGGGGGCGTGGCTGGAGCCGAAACACTGTCTCGCCCTCGTATTCGACGCCACCCTCGTAGGGATAGTGCCGCTCCGGCCGGGCCGGGATGGTAAACGTCGGCTCCGATGCCATCTCAGCGATAGATACGGCGTTCTCCCTTTTAAGCTCGCGGGCGGAATCGGCGATGGTGGTTAGTAACACGAACTGAGTTAGGAACCGCCGAAACCAGCAAGAAAGCCCCGAGCGTCTGTCTCACGGCTCACTCCGTTCACCGTTCGACCGGACCGAGAGCCTCGCTCCGTTCACCGTTCGACCGGACCGAGAGCCTCGCTCCGTTCGGCCCTCCCGGGACTCGGTGCGGTCGCTGTCTCGGAAAATCAGCGATTTCCGGGAGTGAGCGGAGCAAAGCTCCGCGAGCTACGGAAAAGCGCAGCTCTTCCGAACTACACTCCTCGGCCTCCGGCCTGTGATCTCTGCTCACGGGCGCACAGCGCCGTCTGTTCGCGGGCCGTTGGCCCGCTCGCATGGTCCGCGGAACGTAGTTCCACACTGTTTGCACGTGCCGAGGCGCGTAGCGCATCGGGCCTTGTGTCCCGCGCCCTCGTCCAGCCGGGCTTTTCTTGCTGTCTGAATCAGCTATACAGCTAAGGCAACCACAACTGAATCGGCCGTCACCGGCCGATGTCGACCGGACAGCCCCGGATGCGGCCGCCGCGCATCCCGTCGGCCAGCCAGTACATCGAGAGAACGAGCACGACGGCCGCGAGCACGCTCAACAACAGTCCCTCGAAGGGAAGCAGCGTGACCAGTCCAGCGCCGCCGACCAGCGAGAGCAGGCCGACGAGAACCGCCGACCCGCAGGCCGCACAGCCCGCGCCCAGCACACCGAGAACGACCCCCAGGGCACTCCCGCCGCCCTGTTCGGCTGAGAGGCCGTGTTCCCGGACGTGGTACGTGACCAGCGCGATGTTGGCGCCAGTCAGTGCGGACACGGCGAGCAACGCGAGCCCGGTCAGCGGGCCATAGGAGGTGCCAACAAAGGGGTACAGTTCCAGCAGAATCGAGACACGCGTTCCGAGTCCGTACGGTGCAGTCACGATGAAGGAGACGAACGAGACGTTCTGTGAGAGGACGAACACGGAGAGTGCGACTGCGGCGACGACGAAGGCGAAAAGAGCGTAGCCCGGAATCCCGAGGACGAGCCTGACGGTCCGTCCGAGAAGTCGCCAGTCGTTGCGTCGGGTGGGCAGGCGCGGCGTCATAGCTGGAGTGCACCGGAGATGGCGTTATAACTGGTCGACCCCGATACCTTCGTCAGGTACTCCCCGTCACGGAAGAGGAAGACGTGGGGCGTCGTCCGGCCGGCGCCGGCGTCCATCCCGGCGTTGAGGTCTGCCTGGACAGCCGCGCCCGCATCGCCGTCCTCGGCTCTGGCCGCTTCGATGACGGCGTCCGTGTCGAGGTCCGTCTGGTCCCGGAGAAAGCTTCGGGTCCGGGGGTAGACCTGGTCGCGGCCGGCGGAGCGAAGGGTGTCCTGCTCGTCGAAGTAGTGGCCGACGAGGGCCCAGAAGGCGCTCTCGCTGCGGGCGTACGTTGCTTCGAGCGCCTGGGTTGCCGGCTCGCCCCAGTCATAGACGACTGGGTACCCGCGAAAGACGTATGCGGCCTTCCCGGGGTCGACGAGGTTGGACCGAATCTGTGGGACGACTTGCTGTTCGAAGACCCGACAGCGGGAGCAGGAGGGGTCTTCGAAGGCGACGATGACGCCGTCGGCGTCGGCGGGCGCGGGACCGCGGTGTGGCTGGGACCCAAGCGACGCCCCGGCGGCGTGGTCACTCAGTGACTCACCGCTGTTGCCGCCGTCACCGCCGAGGCTGCCGGTCTGGCAGCCGGCGAGTGCGGTCGCTGCGGCGGCGCTCGTCGCAAGGAAGGCACGTCGGTGCATCTGGTCGTCCGAAGGGGTGCAATGGGCATATGCGTTCACCCGGTCGTGCGCCGGCAGCGCACACCGGCTCGGACGGTTTTTGAGTGTCGCGCTCCACCGTCACAGTATGTGTGGCCGCTATAGCCTGTTCGCCCCGCCGGAGGCAATCGAGGACCGGTTCGACGCGACATTCGCCGAGCAGTTCCAGCCCCGCTACAACGCCGCGCCGAGCCAGTCCCTGCCCGTCATCGCCGACGACGCGCGGGGGACCATCGCCACCAAAGAGTGGGGGTTCGTGCCGCCGTGGGCCGAGGACCGCAGCGACTTCGGGTTCATCAACGCCCGCAGTGAGACGCTGACCGAGAAGCCGACCTTCCGCGAGGCGTTCGCGAAAGAGTCACGCGACGGCTTCCGGATGGGCCGGTGTGTCGTCCCCACGGACGGGTTCTACGAGTGGGTCGAAAAAGACGGCGGAAAGCAGCCCTATCGCGTCGCATTCCCCGAGGACCGTCCCTTCGCGATGGCTGGGCTGTGGGCGCAGTGGCAGCCACCGGGGACACAGACTGGCCTGGACGCCTTTGCCGGTGGCGGGGAAACAACTGAGCCCGAAACCGTCGAGACGTTCACCATCGTCACGACCGAGCCAAACGACACCGTCGCCGACCTGCACCACCGGATGGGCGTTATTCTCGACGACGCAGATGTCGATGAGTGGCTCACTGCCGACACCGAGCGGGCGGCGGAGTTACTGACCCCGTATGAGGGGGAGATGCGCGCCTATCCGGTGTCGACGGCGGTCAACAGCCCGGCGAACGACTCGCCGGCGCTGGTCGAACCGGTCGGGGAGTAGCCGGGAACGCGGCGGGTGGCCGGGAGCGGAACGCGAGGGAGGGCCGGACAGTCAGCGGGTGGGGCTGGCGAGGGCGGCGAGGCCGGCAGCAGTCCGCAGGCGGGCGTTATGGAGGTACTTGGTGAGATAGTGGCGAACGGGCGCGCGGCGGCCCGCAGAGTCGGTGCGACCGGCCCGGATGGCCGAGACGATGGCATCGGCGGTCAGCGGCTCCGTCTCGGTCGCGACGCGGACGTGCGTGACCGCACGGCCGACCATCTCCGGGGTGTGAGCGTCGCTGCCGCCGAGTGCCGGGTAGCCCTCCCGGTCGGCGAACCTGCGCGCCCGGCGGTTCTGGACGCCCGTCATCGCCATCGCATTGTACACTTCGATGCCGTCACAGTTGCCGACCGCCGAGCGCGGGACGCCATGGCGGGTCCGCTGGGACGGGTGCGGGACGACGGCGGCCCCGCCCCGGTCGCGGACGGCAGCGACGGTTTCGGCGAGCGGGCGGCCCGCCTCGGGACAGTCGGCGACGCCGAGTGCGAGCAGGTGGCCGTCGGCCGTCGAGACTTCGACGCCCGGGACGACGACCACGCCGTCGGCGCGCGCTCGCTCCATCGCCCGCCGGGCGCCCGCGGCGGTGTCGTGATCCGTGATGGCGACGGCATCGAGTCCAACCTCGGCCGCGCTCGCGAGGACGCGCTCAACGCTGGCCGTCGAGTCGTAGGAGGCGGCCGTATGGACGTGGGTGTCGACGCTGACGAGGCGACTCATCGGCTCAGAGCACACCGAGGGCCAGCAGGAGCGACAGGGTCCCAACGGCGATGCCGAACGCGCCGACGAGGACGTGGCCCCACACCGTCTTGAACGCCCGGTACTCCGAGATCATCAGCGGACAGGAGAGCACGATGGGGACGGCCGCGAGCCAGCCGTTCCAGCCCGCGACAAAGACGATCAGCAGGTAATTGAGGACGACGACGACGTTCGTGTGGACGACGGTGGTCCCGCGGTAGTAGCTCTTCTCGCCCGTGGACTGGAAGCCCTCGTCGTTGTGCCGGACGAGGCGGAGCCCGCCAAAGCAGACGACTGCGAAGCCGACGATGGCGCTGATGACGATGTTCGGGGCGAGCGCGACGTGATAGAGCAGGGCGGCGGTCACGAGGTACGTGAAAATATCGATGAAGGAGTCTATCTGCCGGCCAAAATCAGAGGGCGAGCCGTAGCGACGGGCGTAGAAGCCATCGAGCTTGTCGAAGAGGAAGGCAACGAACATCGCGACGATGCCCCAGTTCGGTGCGCCATCGAGGATACACAGCGCGCTGACCCAGGCCGCGAGGAGCGCGGCGAGGCTGAGATAGTCAGCGCCCGAGAGCCGCGACAGGAAGCGTCCGATTCCCAGCCCGTGTCCGTCCGTGCCGGTCCGTGCCCGCACCGCGCCGACGATTGTCTGCACCGGTCGAGTGGTACTGTCGGCCATAACACCTACAACTGCCGGGAGCGACAGTATAAGCCTGTGTAATATACATAGATAGGTCACAAACTACATAGTAGAGCTACGTTCGGCTCCGGGGACGGGAGCGAGGTCGTGGCTGGTCCGGCGCTCACGGCCGAGCGCGCGGAGGTATCGGAGTTCCCGCTCGGCATCGAAGCCAACGGCCTCAAACACTGCCTGCGAGGGGACGTTGTCAGGAGCGATAAGTGCCGCCGCCCGGTCGATAGGGCCGTTGGTCTCGGTGGCCGCCCAGAGGGCCGCCCGAACGAGGGTCTTGCCGAGGCCCCGTTTGCGGGCCGCCGGCGCGACATACAGTCGCCAGACGTAGGCGCCCCCGGGGTCGAACTGCCGGTGGAGCGCGTCGACGTATACGGGCTTGTCCACCGTGAGCAGGACCGAGCCGACGCGCGTCCCGTCGGCGTAGGCGGCGACGACGCGGTCGGCCCGGCCGAGTGCGTCGGCGTCCCGGAACGATTCCGCGCGTGCATCGGCGAGGGCGCCGGGGTCGTGATACCGGAGACGGACCGAAGTGTCGGGTTCGCTCGGCGACGCCAGGGTGCGGGCGTAGACCTGCAATACGGAGACGGTGACCCCGACAGCGTCAAGCGCCTCGTGGACCCGTTTGGCGTAGGGATTCCGGGTGAGTCTCCAGAGCGGTGGCACGGCTATCGACACGGGAGCCAGCCCTGTAAACGTCGCTCAGAGGGCTATTGAGAGCACCGGAGCGGTACCGAGAGGACGGGTGGAGACTGCAGCGTCAGTAGACAGCGTTTTTGATATCGTCGGCGAGCGTCTCGAACTGGGCGAGGTACTCGCGGCGTTCGGCACGCATCGCTTCGAGTTCGTTCCTGTAATCCTCGAACTGGTTGGGCGGGTAGAACTGCTCGATGTCGACGCCCGGGACCGCTTCGGGAACGTCCACGCCGAGGCGTTCGTCGTGGGTCCACTCGATTTCCTCGCGGGCGGCCCCGACGAGGATGTTCACGCTGTCCTCGACGCCGATGTCCACGTCGGGCGAGCCGACATAGCCGGTGTTGATGACGTACGTCTCCACGTTGTTGGCATCGATGAGGTCATAAAAGCGGTTGCCCTCCTCGCCCTCCGGCCCGATGATGAAGGGGTTGGTGCCGACGACGCGAATCGACTCGCCGGCGGCGTCCGGGTCGCCGGCGCTGGTCTGGATGGACTCGCCGAGCATGAACGCGACGGCGGCCTGCTCATCGGAGAGGCGGGCAACGGCGGGCATCGTCGGGTTCCGGGTGATGAAGAAAATCTGGTCGACTTCGTCGAGGTCAATGTCCTCGTTGGCGCTGGCGAGGTACTCCCGAAGGATGACCGCCCGGCCGTTCGTCGTCAGTTCGGTGTTGTCGAAATCGACCGTGCCGTCGCCCTCAACGTGGACGTTCTCGAAGACGGCCGACTCGTCGGTCGCGGCGTCGTAGAGGGCCGGCTGTTCGTCAGCGTCGAGCCCGTCGGTCTTGATGTAGAGCCCGTTACCCTCGCTGCCGGTAATCTGGCCGTTCGGGAGCATCGCACAGACATCGTCCTGAAGCATCTCGGCGCACTCGGGGCCGCCGAGCCAGCAGCCGTGGCCGGTCAGTGTGGACTTGCCCGTCGCGGAGAGGCCGAGAAACGCCTGACCGACCTCGTCGACCTCGCCGTCGTCCTCGATGCGGACGCGCTTGCTGCCCGCGTGGAGGCCGAGACCGCCCTGCTGTTTCGCGCGGTACATATACAGGCGCAGGAACGACTTCTTGGCCTCGCCCGTGTAGTCGCTGCCCAGGACGAACGTCAGGCCTTCGTCGGGGAGAATACGGATGCGGCGGCGCTGGCCGTCCTGCTGGTCCCAGTCGGGGAGTTGCAGCGTCTGGAAGTCCGGTTCACCCTGTGCGGGTTCGAGGAGTTTGGCCCACGAGAGCGCGATACGGGCGAACTCCGTGGGAACGAAAAGCCGGCAGACGTAGGAGGTATCAGGATGGCGGCCGACGACGCGGTCGAGACAGACGAGTTCGTACTCATCGATGCCGTCTAAGGCCGCCTCGATGGCGTCCCAGTCCTCGTCGGCGAACTCGTGGTCGACGAGGTTTTTCGTCTGGTCGGCACTCCGGGACTTCTGGTCGCTCACATAGCTCGGAGACCCGTACTCGGTCGTCGTCTCGTCGTGGCTGGCGAGCGCACGGAGTTCGTCCAACGTCGGATTGTAGACGACGTTGTCGGCTGTCTCCGGGTCCGGGAACTCGTCCTGCAGTCGGGACGTTTCCACCCGTTGGCTGGACATATACTGTGTTGGATAGCCTGCGGGACGCATAAAGCCACGGAAATCATTATACCGTGTGCCACGTCCACACATACATGAAATGTTTTAATAATCGGCTTCGAATACGTCTGTGGATGCAGTGGCACTCTCTCTGGGCCCAACCCTCGAAACGTGACGATTTAGCGGGTTCAAACGGTGATTTCTCTGGTTGTAAGCGCAGAATAATTCCTGTCCATATTTATCTAGAGACGGATACTAAATCGAAGTAGCTGACTTACAGATACGTTTCTCGGTTATCCTGTCCGGCCCGCTCTGACACACTCCGGGAGCGGTGACGACGACGGATAGCTGGAGTTCACACGAGGGCAAAAACAGGTCCGTTGTGGGTGGATACAAACTGTTGTGGGCCGTTTTTTAAGTTATTATCCCCCAACGATTACGTGTTGTATGAGCACGGAAGACACACTAGACAACGATGTCGGCGAGACGACGACCTGGCCCGAACTCGGTATTGCACTGTACGAGCAACTGACTGGCCGAGACGCCATAATCGAGTACACGTTCGAGGAAATGGAGGTCGCGGTCCCGAGCAAGGCCGGGCCGGACGCGAAACACGCCCACTGGCAACTCGACGGGACGGTCGGTATCACGACCCACGAAAAGTGATGGCAGCGTCGGGTCCGTCCGCGACAGTCGACGCGAATCTCTCGCTCACTATCGAGGGCCAGGAGTGTGCGATATGGTCCGAGTCGGACCTCCTCGTCGTAAACGTCCCGACGGTGACGGCTGCCCGGCGGCTACTCTCGGGTGCCGAGCAGCTGCCGGTCGGCATCGACACCCTGTTGCCCGGGCTCGAAACCGCCGGGGTCACTGTTGAGGTCCGGCTTCGACACGCTCCGGTGGCACGGTTCGGTGCCGGCGTGGACCGAACACGGCTGGCTGCGCTTGCCGGTTACGACGGCCGAGTCTTCCTTCGCGGGGCTGCTGTGGGTCTGTACCGCCGACTCCTTTCGGTGTAGCCGGACCCACGGCGCGCCCGTGACTCCGTTTGGGCGTGCCACACCCCCACCGGCCGTTCGTTTGACCCAACTCCGCACCGACAGCCGGCCGCGTGGCGGCGAAATCGTGTGCCGGCTTTGCCGTGGTGGGTGGTATCACGACTATAACGGAGCTTATACGCTTGGGGGGTCTCTTTATACTATGAGCGAAAATTCCGGGCGCCGAGACCTTCGGATGCCCTCGGACGATGAAGTATTTGCAGTCGTGACAGAGCACCTCGGTGGGAACCACGTGCGCCTGCGGTGTGCCGATGGGAAGACCCGGATGGGTCGGATTCCGGGCCGGATGAAATTCCGGACGTGGATTAACGAGGACGACGTCGTCCTTGCGGAGCCGTGGGACTGGCAAGACGAGAAGGCAAACGTCGAGTGGCGCTATGACGGGCAGGCCGCGGACCAGCTCCGGCGCGAAGGCCACATCGAATAATCGATTTTCCCATCCGTTTTCGCAGGGCTGAGCGGCCGCGCTGTCTGTGGGGGCGTGGTGGTTCGAGCCAGCGCTGTCGCTTGTCAGCAGTGCGTCGAAAAAACGGGCTATCTGCGTCTGGGGTTACTGGCGCTCGAGGTTCGTCGCGCGCGGGCCCTTCGGTGCCTGTTCGATGTCGAATTCCACGTCAGTTCCTTCTTCGAGGTCCGGACCGCCAACGTCCTCCATGTGGAAGAATACGTCGTCGTCCGCGTCTTCAGTCTCGATGAATCCGTAGCCGCCTGTGTCGTTGAAGAAATCAACCGTACCGGTTGCCATTGCGACTACTCAGATGTCGGGGGAACTGATAAGTATTCCGAAGGACGTGACAGCACGGGCCACGATAGGCGGGCCCGACCAGCCCCGGGTGTCGTTACGGTTCGAGTTCGTCCCGCACCGCACCGGCAATGTAGCCGGTCGCACTCCCGAACCCGGCACCGATACCGGCACCTACTGGGCCGAGCGGACTGCCCAGCGCTGCGCCAATACCTGCACCGGCCTTTGCTCCGCGCTTTGCGTGTTTGTCGTCGGATTTACGGCACGTCATAAGTGGATGCTTCTATGGCTTACAGCGACATATATCCACGGCCGGGCGGACACAACACATATGTCGCTGCCACACCCAGCCGCAGCCATGGATGGTGAGTTCGACGGCTACGGTGGCCGACACGTTCCGGATCCGCTCGAAGAACCGCTTGCACAGCTTGCGGCCGCGTTCGACGACGTAGTCGATACCGAGGAGTTTCAAGAAGACCTGCGCTACTATCTGGAACACTTCGGCGGGCGCCCGACACCGGTCTTCCACGCCGAGACACTCAGCGACCGCTGGGGCGCTGATATCTACTTCAAGCACGAGGACCTGCTGCACGGGGGTGCACACAAACTCAACAACACCCTCGGCCAAGGGCTGCTCGCGAAAAAAGCGGGCAAGGAGCGCCTTATCGCGGAGACCGGCGCAGGCCAGCACGGCACCGCGACGGCGATGGTCGGTGCCCTCCTCGATATGCCTGTCAAGGTGTATATGGGCCGCAAAGACATCGCACGACAGGAGATGAACGTCTTCCGGATGCGCCTGATGGGCGCCGAGGTCGAGGAGGTCACCCGGGGCAACGAGGGGCTCGCCGAGGCCGTCGACGCCGCACTCGAGGACTTCGCCGAGAACATGACAGAGACCCACTATCTGGTGGGGAGTGCCGTCGGCCCGGACCCGTTCCCGCGGATGGTCAAGGAGTTCCAGTCGGTCATCGGCACGGAGGCCTACGAGCAGATTCAGGCACTCCACGGCGACCTCCCCGACGCCTGTGTCGCCTGCGTCGGCGGTGGCTCGAACGCCATCGGCCTCTTTAGCGGCTTCCTTGACGACGAGGACGTGGCGCTGTACGGCGCCGAACCCGGTGGCACCGACGACGGCCACCACTCCGCGCCGCTCTCGAAGTCAAAAAAAGACGAACCGGAGGTGTTCCAGGGGATGAAAACCCAGGTCATCGACGAGGGCACCGAGAACCACTCCGTCTCGGCAGGCTTAGACTATCCGGCGGTCGGGCCGGAACACGCCGCCCTTGACGCGCTCGGGCGCGCGGAGTACCACGCCATCACCGACGACGAGGCACTCGATGCGTTCCAGGAGCTCTCCCGCACTGAAGGTATCATCCCGGCCCTGGAGCCGAGCCACGCCATCGCGCTTGCAAAGAAACTGGCGACGGAGCGCCGCCACGACACGATACTCATCAATCTCTGTGGCCGCGGGGATAAGGACATGCAGACCGCCGCCGAACACTTCGACCT
>CAZOQK010000023.1:11263-17903 GCA_964581735.1 uncultured Halobacteriales archaeon
TAGTCAGACCCAGTCGGTCGCCGCCGCGGGGTCGACCAGAACCAGGGCCGCGCTCAGAACGACGTTGCCGGTCGTTGACCCCAGCGTGGCCGAGAACGCAGTCGCCTCGATTGCGAGTGCGTTCGCCACGCCGCCCACGAGGCCAGCAAGCCCGAAGGAGAGCCCCCCAGTCGGCCCGAACCGGCCCTGTGTCGTGGTCTCGACGTGTTCCTGGAGCGCCGAGGAGACGGCGGCCTCGACTGACTCGCCGACCTGGTCGCCGACGTACTCCCGGATGATCTGGTCGCGGTCGTCCCGTTCCGCGGCGTACTCTTCGAGCCCCGCCTCCCTGGCTTCGATGGCCTGGTCGCGCTCGCTGAGTTCCCGCTTACGGGTGGCGATAGCCTCTTTAGGCCCTTCGAGGGCCGCCCGTTTCTCGGCGAGGGATTCGGGCTGGTCGACCAGGTTCTTCTCGCGCTGGTCAAGCCGCTGGGCGCGCTTGTTCAGGGCCGCCCTCGGTCTCGCTGGTCGGGGTCGTCGTCACTGTCGACAACACTGCTCTCGGCCTCGGTTGTGTCGTCACCCTCGCCGGCCCGCTCGTCGTCGGTCGCGTCGCCCCCCTTGCGGTCCTCCTCACGCAGTTTGTGTTCCCTGCTCATGGACGTATCCTTCTGCGTAAACTCCCACCGGCAGGCGCTGGAGGCTTTGATAGGCGCTATCACTGACCATGCCGGCCGCCGCTGTGATGGGGGCACCGCTTGTGGGCCGTAGTTGTTGAGAGAAATCGGTGCGCTGTCGTCGTCAGACGACGGTGCGAACCTGTTTAGCTGCGAACGACGTTGGTCGCTCGCGGGCCCTTTGGGGCCTGTTCGATGTCGAATTCGATCTCGGTCCCTTCCGTCAGATCCTCACCGCCAACGTCCTCCATGTGGAAGAAAACGTCGTCGTCAGCATCCTCAGTCTCGATGAAACCGTAACCGCCTGTGTCGTTGAAGAAGTCAACTTTACCGTTTGCCATTGCAACTATAGGAATGTCGGATACACGGATAAGGGTTCCGAGTTTGTAATCTATGACTGAATATTGCAATTCGAATGTTTAGTTACGAACCGGTATAGTAGCCAATCGAGCCGGATAGGTCGGAATCAGGTTCTGACGGTGCCCGACCGGTCGGAAGGAGCAGCCGTCGTGCTGGTATCGGCGGTTCGGGTCACCGGCCGGCCGGAATCGCAACCGGTATACTGGCTGTTGCCGACGTTGATCTCATCTCGGCTATGAACGTCTTGCTCGTCGTGCTGGATTCCGTTCGGGCCGCGAACTGCTCGTTGTACGGCTACCCGGCCGGGACGACGCCGACGCTGTCATCGCTGGCCGACACGGCGACGGTCCACGAGCAGGCGCGTGCCCCCTCGAACTGGACGCTCCCGAGTCATGTCTCGCTGTTTACTGGCACATCCACTGCGGCCCACAGCGTCACCGTCGCCGACCGCCTCGCGCCCGGGCACACCGTCTGGGACGACCTCGGGGCGGCGGGCTACGACACCGGGCTGTTCACCGAAAACGGCTTTCTCGCCTCCCACCCCGTCGGCCTGTCGGCATCCTTCGACACCGTCGAGACGGTACCGGCGGACCCGCCCGAGGCATACGTCACCGGCCGCGAGAACGACGGCCCGGACGGCTTCTACTACGCCGACCGTCTGCTCTCGTGGCTCGACGGCCGCGAGGAGTGGGCAGCCTGTCTGAACCTCATGGACGCCCACCGGCCCTACGAACCAGCGCCGGCGTACGACGAGTGGAGCGACGAGGACGCCTGGACCCTCCAATCGATGCTGCCGGTCCGCTGGGAGTTCCCCGTTCACGGTGGCGAGTACTCATACTGGCAACTGCGCGGCCTCGAAACGCTGTACAACGGCGGCATCCGCCAGGCCGATGCCGTCCTCGGCCACATCGTCGGCGGCCTCCGGGAGCGTTGCCTGTTCGAGGAGACGCTGCTCGTCGTCTGTGGTGACCACGGCGAGGGCTTCGGCGAGCGGGGCCACCTCCCCGGCCAGCCCCGCGCCGTCGCACACATCGTCCCGACGACCGAACAACTGCTCCACGTCCCGCTGGTCGTCAAGCGGCCGGGACAGACGGCCGGTGGGCGTGTCAGCGACCCTGCCACGCTGACCGCGTTCCCGGATGTCGTGGCGGCCACCCGGAACGGCGAGTCCGCGAGTTTCCGTCGTGACCGCGTCCTTGCCTCGAAACAGCCGGTCACCGGCGACCTGTACGACCGCTACGAACGGGCTGTCGGGAACCCGGCCCCGCTGTTCGCACCCAGTCACGCGGTGTACGAGCCGGACGGTGACGGCGTGCGAAAGACCTACTCCTGGGGCGAGGCCGTCGGCGAGGCACACGTTCACCGCCCGGGCGTCGTCGAGTACCGTGGAGAGGGGCAGCAAGAGCGCATCGAGACGGCACACAAGGGGCTGTCGGACCCGGACCTGTGCCGCGAGCGCACCGATAAGGCCACCGAGGAGACGAAAGCACAGCTGGAGGCGCTGGGGTATTTTTAAAAAGGAGTCATGTCTCGGCCGCGAACCGGTCGAGGCCGACGAGAGCGCCCGCCAGCAGCACCAGTGCCACGACGGCAGCCAGGAGAATCGTCGAGACCACGCTCACGAGGGGGTCGAGGCTTTGTCGCAGCGAGTTCCACGCCTCGACCGGCACGGTCCGTGTGTCCGGCCCGGAGAGGAACAGTGCCATGACGAACTCCTGAAGGCTGACGATGAACGCGACGAGCGCTGCAACAAGCAGGCCGGCCCGCAGTTCCGGAACGACGACGGCCCGAAACGCACGAAAGCGCGAGGCCCCGAGGTCGAGTGCCGCCTCGTGGAGTTGCCAGTCGAAGCGGGCAAAGGCCGATTGCATCACGGAGAACGTAAGCGGTGTCGCCCACAGCGAGTGTGCCAGTACGAGCGCTGTGTAGCTCTGCTGAAGGCCGAATCGGGAGAAAAACGTTAGCAGCGTCACGCCGATGATGACCCCCGGAACGAGCAACGGGAGCACCGCGAGGCCGACCACAGCCGCCCGGAACCGGCCGTCGTACTCCCGGAGTGCGAGCGCCGCTGTGGTGCCGACGGCCATCGAGACGACTGTCGTCCCGGCTGCCACGACGAGACTGTTGACCAGCGAACGGAGCCACGTGGGCGAGCGCAGGAGTTCGCCGAACCACCGCGTGGAGAGCTCGGTGGGCGGGAAGGCGACGACGCTGGCAGCATCGAAGGCCGTCACGACCACGATTGCGAGCGGGAGCACGAGTAGGCCAAACAAGCCGGTGACGACCGCACGGAACAGCCACCGTCGGAGTCGGCGCTCAGCCAAGCAGTTCACCCCCGCTCGAGAGTCGGCGGAGGCCGACCAGCAGTGTTGCCAGAACGACCAGAACGGTGACAACGGCGACTGCTGCGGCAGCCGGCCAATCGAAGTCCGTCAACAGGAGCTGTGAGACGAGGATAGCTGTTGTCTGTTCGCTTCCGGAACCAAGGAGGAGTGGCGCCGGATACGCACCCACGGACCACGTGAAACTGACGATGCCGGCAACGGCAATCCCGGGTCGTGCGTGTGGCAACACCACCTCACGGAACACGCGCGGCCCGTCGGCCCCGAGATCAAGCGCCGCCTCAACCTGCCGGTCGTCGAGCGTCGAGAGCACCGCGTAGACGGCGAGAATGCCATACGGAACGACGATGTACAGTTGCGCGATGACGGCGCCGACGAGGTTGTCGACGAGCAAGAGCGGGTCGGCAACCACCCCGAGACCGGTCAGCACGTCGTTGAGGACGCCCTGTGGCGAGAACACCAGCACGACGGCGAACAGTTTCACCACGATGGTGGTAAAAAGCGAGAGGACGGCACCGCCGAGCAGGAGCGTTCGCCACCCGCCCGAGACACGCCACGCCGCGTAGGCGTAGCCCACCGACACGGCGACTGCGAGAGCCGTCACGAGCGCGCCAAAGAGGAGTGTGAACCCGAATATCTCGTGGACAAGCGGCGTCTCCACGACGTAGCGGTAGCCGTCAAGCGACCACGACCCCTCCTCGAACGCTCCCCTCGTGGTTCGACCGGCGAAGCTGAGCCGCAGCAGGTAGGCCATCGGCACGAGAAAAACGCCGATGTCGAGCGCCGCCAGCGGAACCAGGAGGACGATGACCCGCCAGCGAGCGGACAGCGACGGTACCCGCAGCCCCCGTCCGACATCGCTCAGCGACACCGTTCCCCCGTGGCATCGAAGTACGTCGCGTCGGCCGGTGCGAACTCGACGAGGATGTCGTCGCCGGTCGACAGCGAGACGGCCCCGGCGGCGGATCGTTCGACATGGAGCGCGGTGTCGCCAACGGAGAGCCGGACTCTGATATCGGACCCACGGTGGATGGTCTCGACGACGCTGCCGCCCACCGCGACACGTCCGGCGTCGCCGTACCGTGCCGAGGTCCCACCGTCACCGGTCGCCGTGTCGGCGTGGGCCGACACCGTGAGCTGTTCCGGTCGGAGTGAAACCGTTAGGTCCTCGCCAGTCCTCAGCCCGTCACCGTCGATGGGGGCATCGAACGCGACGCCCATCGGCGTCGAGATATGTGGGTGCTCGCCGACGCGCTCGACGCTGCCCGTGACGAAGTTCGTCGTTCCGAGGAAGGACTCGACGAACCGGTCAGTCGGGTCGCCGTACACGTGTTCGGGGACACCGACCTGCACGAGTCGCCCCTCGTTCATGACGCCCATACGGTCGGCGAGCGTGAACGCTTCGTCTTGATCATGGGTGACATAAACCATTGTCGTCCCGACCCGGTCGTGGATGCGCTTTAGTTCGAGTTGCATCGTCTCCCGGAGCTGTCTATCGAGGTTCGACAGCGGCTCGTCGAGTAACAACAGCTCCGGGTCGACGGCCAGCGAGCGGGCGAGGGCGACCCGCTGTTTCTGGCCCCCGCTCAGTTCCGTCGGCCGGTCGTCCTCGTAGCCGGTCATCTCGACCAGTTCGAGCGTCTCGCGAGCGCGTGCTTCGCGTGAGTCACGGTCGATACCATCCATCTTCAGCCCGAACGCGACGTTCTCAAGGACCGTCCGGTGTGGGAACAGCGCCCAGTCCTGGAACACCATCGAACAGTCACGGTCGTACGGCTGGGAGTCGGTCACGGCGGTGTCGCCGATGGTGACCTGCCCGCTGACCGGGGACTCAAGCCCCGCGATGGCTCGCAGCACCGTCGACTTCCCCGAGCCGCTGGGCCCGAGCAAACAGAACAGTTCGCCCGGTCCGACCGACAGCGAAACGTCGTCGACTGCGGTCGTGTCCCCGTACGCGACGGTCACCCCGTCGAGTTCGAGCCCCGACATGCTCAGTTGTCTTGAACGAACGCCCGGAAGCGCTCGTTCATCTCACTGGAGAAGTCGGCGACTTCCGCGAAGTCCTGGAACGCCACGCTGTCGAGTTCGTCATTCGTCGTCGGGAGCTGTGCCGCGGTCCGGTCGGGGTAGCTCGTCTCCTCGTGAGAGAACCCGAGGTTGAACTCCTTGGCATAGGCGCTCTGTGTGTCCGGGTCGAGCAGGAAGTCGATGAACTCGTGGGCCATGTCCGTCTTGTCCGTGCCGCGGACGAGCTGGTAGTAGTCGACGTAGCCCGTCGTCGGCTCCGGAACAGTGACCCCGATGGGGTACTGGTCGGTCGTCTCCGCGCGCTTGAGTCCGTACGCGAAGAAGTAGTGCCCGACATCGGCCAGCCCTTCGCCGAGTGCGGTCCAGAGCTGCTGGGTTCCCTGGTAGAACGTCGACACCGGGAGCCCCTTGATCGTCTCCAAAAGCGAATCCATGTACTGGCGGTCGTACACCTCGTCGGCCATTGGTTCGTCGTCTTCCAACAGCGCCGCCATCATAAATAGCTTGAGCCAGAAGTCACTCGGGAGCGCGAGGGCATCGGCCTCGGGGGACTGCACATCGCTCCAGGACTCGGGCGTCCACGACGCGGCGTCCTCGTTGTAGACATAGGCGTGGACGCCGTAGGCCACCGGAACACCGACCTCGGCCATCTGGAACTCCTGGAGCCGCGGCTTGATGCCCCCAGCGTTCGAGAGCTGGTCGTAGTCGACCGGCTCCCAGAGGTCGTCCTGCTGGCCGAGATAGTTCGTCCGTCCCACGCCGACAGTCACGTCGAACGGCGGGTCGTCTGCGGGTGACTGGCGGATTTTCGAGAGGATGCCTTGCCAGTTGCCCGTCACTTCGAGGGTGTTGCCCGTCTCGTCTTCGTAGCGGGGTTTGATCACCTCGCGAAAGACGGTTTCGTTCGTGCCACTCCAGGCCGACACCCGGAGGGTATCCTCGCCGCCGCCCCCGAGCCCGAGGGCGTCGACACACCCGCTCAGTGCAACCCCGGCGGTGGCGCCGCCAGCGGCCAGGAAGTCGCGTCGTCGGACGGTACGAGACCGATCGGCCTCTGTGTCTACCATCGCCCTTCCTATGGAAGGAGTCACAAAAAATACCCCGGAACCAGCGACCCTGTGAGCAGCACTTACTCAGTGTTCCACTCGGTGAACCGTCTCTGGAACGAGTAGTGTGTCAAACGTCAAGGACAGCTCGAGTGAATCGATTTCGGCGAGGTGAATGAGCGGTCCCGCGTCCGAGACAGCCGCAAGC